>JBDLVQ010000019.1:0-11116 GCA_039804685.1 Pseudomonadota bacterium
GCCAACGCCCTGCAAAGGCCCAAACGTTTCTTTGGTGCAGCACGTAACATTGAAGAAGGTGGTTCTCTCACAATTATCGCTACAGCCTTGATTGAAACTGGTAGCCGTATGGACGACTTGATTTATGAAGAGTTCAAAGGCACAGGCAATATGGAAGTTCATCTAGAACGCCGTCTTGCTGAACGTCGAGTTTACCCAGCCATCAATTTGAATAAATCAGGTACACGTAGAGAAGAACTACTTATCAAACCAGAAATCCTTCAGAAGATTTGGGTTCTACGAAAACTCATCTCAGACATGGATGACATTGAGGCAATGAACTTTATTGTTGATAAGCTCAAATCCACTAAAAATAACGCTGAATTCTTTGAATTAATGCGTCGCGGCGGCTAATTTAGCTCAAAAACAGGTCTAGAAGCATGTTTTCTAGCCTGTTTTAGCTAAAATAAGCCCATATCTAGTATTTTTTGCTACAATTCTCGTTTTAATTCAGGCAAGTACCTTTCTAATTAAGATTGGCGGCTACCAGGCTAAAGGACTTTTAAATGAAACCAGGCATTCACCCAGATTACAAAGAAGTTGTTTTTGTAGACGTATCTAACAACTTCAGCTTCAAAACACGCTCAACGATCAACACTAAAGAAAAAATCAAGTGGGAAGATGGTCAAGAGTATCCATTGGCAAAAATTGAAACTTCTTCTGAGTCACACCCTTTCTACACAGGTACTCAAAAAATTATGGACACAGCAGGTCGTGTCGAGAAATTCCGTCAGAAGTTTGGTACAAAAGCTACAGGCAAAACAGCTGCTTAAGTTTTCCTCAGCTCAAGTTCAACATTTGAACGATATAAAGGCAGCTCACGCTGCCTTTTTTATTGTGCTTTCTTGAATAAAAGACAGATAATTTAAGCCTAATGAGATCAATTAAGTTAACCGCTGCAGCCACATCAACAATGCCAAGATTTGTTTTGGTACTGATTACGGCTATCTATGGCTTAGTAGGCATCTTTAACCGCGACCCTTGGAAAGGTGATGATGCAACAGGCTTTGGCGTTATGTGGACAGTTGCGCACGGCAGTTGGGTAGATTGGTTGCTACCTCATATTGAAGGTCGTCAAGAAATCATGTCTGGACCTCTCCCTTACTGGATTGGTGGCCTTTTAATTAAAATCTTTTCCCCTTTCTTGGGCGCAACGAATGCTGCCGGCATTTATTCAGCCACATGCTTTTTCTTAAGTTGCGCAGCAATTTGGAACGCCTGCTATTTGCTAGGAAGAAGGCCAGAGGTTCAGCCAACAGCATTTGCTCTTGGTGGTCAGCCTGAAGCAAGAAGCTATGGTCGAACACTAGCTGACGGTGCTTTGATGATCTTTTTAGCATGCATTGGTCTTGCTATGAGGGCCCATGAAACCACACCTGCCTTAGCTCAACTGCTAGGGATATCAACGCTGACTTACGGTTTGGTTCGTGGCTTGGATAAACCTATTCAAGGTGGCTTTTGGACAGGCGTAGGATTAGCGGTTATTGCACTGTCGGCCTCACTCTGGCTGTTTGTATTCTTATTTGCTGGTCTTTTAATCTCATTAGCCATATGTGAAGTAAAGCCCAATGCAAAATGGCTGGGTACCACTTGCTTGGTGAGCTTAAGCGGTATTTTTATGTGGCCTTTACTTTGGTGGCTATCAGACCTTTCTCCGGAATTAATTTCAAATACTTGGCTAGCATGGTGGAGAAATGATTTACTTCAATTGACGCCATCTTCAAAATCTATTGGCTTTTTAGCAAGAAACTTAACCCTTTACGCTTGGCCTGTTTGGCCGCTTGCGTTCTGGAGCATATGGTTCTGGAGAAAAGGTACAAACTACCCCTTAGGCGGCATTCGCAACCCCAATATGGCACTACCTTTGGGTTTAATCATTGCTATATTTATTTACCTGATTAACCAAACGCTTCTGAGCGAGCAATCTTTGATCTTAATCATCCCACCATTAGTGATTTGGGCATGCTTTAGCTTACCGATCATTAAAAGAAGCGTGATTAATTTTATTGATTGGTTAGCTTTGTTAACTTTCACAGTTTTAAGCGCATTTATTTGGGTCATGTGGTTTGCAATGAGCACCAACTACCCCGCTGGTTTGGCACGTAATGTTGCAAAGAAGGTGCCAGGATTTATTCATGAAATGAATTGGTTTGGGGTGATTGCCGCTTTGACAGTGACGATCTTGTGGATCAGCGTTATACGCTGGAGAACATCAAGAGCTCCCAAAGCTATCTGGCGTGCAGTTGTTATATCTGCCGCGGGAACAACATTGACTTGGGTTTTGTTAATGACCCTATGGCTTCCAACAATTAACTATGCCAAGACATATAGATCTGTTGCAGAACGCTTAGTTAAGGCAGTACCTCCAGGATCTAACTGCATCAATACAACTCATCTTGGTAGCAGTCAATTGGCATCATTTATGTACTTCACAGGCCTAACTTTAAAAGATGATCCTTCATGCCAGTTATGGATTAGCAATAAACCTGGAGAAGCTCATAGTGCGGCCGCAAGAATCAACAAGCAACTAGAGTTGCTTTGGGAAGATCGTCGCGTTAGTGATAGAACAGAAAGATTACGTTTATATAGAGTACCCACTGATGCTCGCTAATCTCAAGAGAGATATCCCAAGACTAGCATCTTTAGCAGGCCCATTATTAGTTGGGCAACTCGCGGTGATCGCTTTTGGTGTAATGGATACCGCGATGGTGGCCAGATACTCAACTGTAGATCTAGCGGCACTGGCTATTTCTGGTTCAATTTTCATTAGTATTTACGTTGGTTTAACGGGGGTGGTTTCTGCTCTTGCCCCAATTGCTGGGCAGTTATTTGGCGCAAAACGCTTTGATGAAATCGGAGAAGAAGTTCGTCAGGGTTGGTGGCTATCCATTGCTCTGAGCATCATAGGCATGCTAATACTTTTATATCCGCAAGTATTTTTATCAATTGCTAAAGCAAGCCCTGAGGTTGAAGCTAAAGCTGTTTTATATCTACAGATATTGGCTTGGGGTTTACCAGCTAGCATGGCGATGCGTGTACTCGTTGCATTTCATAATGCTGTTTCTAGACCAACCGTTATTACTTGGCTTCAAATTGGCGGTTTATTTATAAAGATTCCTCTTAATGCATGGCTGATCTATGGTGGGTTTGGGCTTGATGCCATGGGTGGCCCAGGTTGTGCTTTGGCAACGGTTATCATCAACTGGACATGGTTTATAGCAGCTGCATTGATTGTTTATAAAGATCGCTTCTATCATTTATTTGAGGTTTACAAAAAATTCAGCTGGCCCGACTTTCACAAAATTGGCACCCTTTTAAAGCTGGGTCTGCCGATTGGATTTAGTTATCTGATTGAAGTCACATCCTTTGCATTCATGGCCTTATTTATTGCAAGACTAGGAAATGCTTCGCTGGCCGGACACCAGATTGTTGCTAATCTTGGCACAGTTCTATATATGTTGCCTTTATCTTTATCGATTGCAACTTCAACTTTAGTTGCTCAATCGATTGGAGCGAAGCGCCCCACACTTGCGAAAGAGATTGGTTGGTCCTCTCTTGTTTTTACAACGAGTGTTTGCGTGACAGTTGGTGTCTTGGTATGGATTTTTAAATATCCTTTATTAGATTTATATTCCCCATCTGAAGAAGTAAGAAAGTCAGCAATATCATTATTTTTATTTATTGCCTTCTATCAGATTTTTGATGCCCTTCAGGTCACATCAGCTTTCATTTTGCGCGGCTATCGAGTTGCATTTCTACCCATGTGGATTTACGCTGTGTCTTTATGGGGTGTTGGCTTAGGTGGCGGTTATTTGCTTGGATTTAATCTTACTGGCAATATTCCAGAGATACTCCAGGGTGCGCAAGGTTTCTGGTTTGCTAACAGCATGAGCTTAGCAATAGCTGCGACATTATTGATTACTCTGTTTAAAAGTACAGCAAGAAAGTTTGAAACGGAACATCCGCCAATTCTTACTTAATAGGTAAATACAAATAAAAAAAGCCTCTCGATTAAACTCTGAGAGGCTTTTAGATTGAGGAGATAGTTTTACTAACTTATCACTGTCCTGGCGCTGGAGGTCTTGAAGTAGCTGGCTTTTGAATGGCATAACCAGGAACTTGATGGCCTTTAGAGTACATACATTGTTGATAAGAAATATCATAGCGACGCTGAACTTCTTTTGCCGCATCATTACCACCACCAGCACCCATCGCAGCACCACCTAATAAACCCACAGCGGCGCCAGTACCTACATTACGACCACTACCGCCATCAGCCATGGCGCCAGCAACAGCACCCAAGGCGGCACCAATAATCGCTGTTTTAGCGGTATTCTTCGCTGCAATATCATCAGCAGTTGTATTTAAAGAATTTTGAGCATAAGCGCGACATTCTTGATCATCAGTTTGGAATACCTGAAACGGTACACCAGGTGCAGGCATGACAGTCAAACTTGGTCCAACAGGTGTGCTGGCACAACCCACCAAACTAAAAGTCAAAGCACTAACAATGCCAAGTTTCTTAAAATTCATATAAATCCTTATCAAACTTACTTATTAATAACCACTAAATAGTAGAGCTCATCATAAACGATTACTCCATAGATCCTTAACGTATCAGAGCCTCTGGAGATGACAATCTCCATAATATCTTGGTGGAGTTAACGACTCTCAATCAACTCTATTTCAGCGGCCCAACCTAACCACTGTTCTTCGATAAAGCTTAGCTGCTCATTGATTTTCTTCAAATTTTTCCCCGCCTCAGCCATTTCAGGAGGGGGCATCGTTTGAGTTAATCGCACCTCTAATTGTTCTTTCTCAGAATTTAAAGACGCCATCTCCTTCTCAGCTTTTTCGATTAATTTCTTAATAGGCTTTGTCAAAGCATTGATTTCTTGTCGACGAGCAGATTCTTGTTTGCGCTGCTCACTGGTTTTGGCAACGACTTCAACAATATTTTCTTTTGGAATATCGGCGACTACAACACTCGAAGATTCACTGGATAACTTGGCCTCTTCTCTTAATCGACGGGACTCATCCAATAGGTATCGCTGGTAATCATCCAAATCACCATCAAAGGGTTTAATCTCACCACGACCAACAAGCCAGAACTCATCACAAACTGCCCGCAATAGCGCGCGATCATGGCTGACCAACATGACGGTACCCTCAAATTCGTTCAAGGCCATAGAGAGGGCTTCGCGTGTAGCTAAATCTAAATGGTTAGTTGGCTCATCAAGTAACAATAAATTGGGGCGTTGCCAAACAATCATGGCCAGCACCAATCGGGCTTTTTCTCCACCACTCATAGTGCCTACAGCCTGCTTAACCATGTCACCAGCAAAGTTGAATGTACCCAAGAAGTTTCTTAAGTCTTGCTCACGACCCGATTCACCGCTATTAGGTCCAAGATCTTTAGCCAAACGAATCATGTGCTCTAGTGGATTATCTTCAGGGCGCAATACATCTAACTCTTGCTGGGCAAAATAACCAATATTCAGGCCCTTACCCTCTGTGACCGTTCCAGATAACTGAGGCATGGTTCTAGCAATAGTTTTAACGAGTGTTGACTTACCTTGTCCGTTAGCGCCTAAGATACCAATGCGCTGTCCTGCCAAAACAGATTTATCCACACCGCGAATAATTGACTTTTCAACCCCATCAACGTTATATCCAAAACTTGCATCACTGATAGCCAACATCGGATTAGGTAAATTTTGTGGCTCTTTAAACTCAAAAGTAAATTCTGCATCTGCAAGAACAGGCGCAATCTTTTCCATTCGTTCCAAAGCTTTAACTCGACTTTGAGCTTGCTTGGCTTTGCTTGCTTTTGCCTTAAAGCGCGTAATAAATTTTTGAAGATGTGCGATTTTTTCTTGCTGCTTAGAAAATGAAGCTTGTTGCAACTCAAGTTGCTGAGCTCTCATTAATTCAAATGAGCTGTAGTTACCACCATAACGATTGAGTTTGGCATGTTCAATGTGTAAAGTGACATTAGTAACCGCATCAAGAAATTCTCTATCGTGACTGATCACAATCATCGTGCCAGCATAGCGCTTCAACCAAGCTTCCAACCAAACCAAAGCATCCAAGTCCAAGTGGTTAGTTGGTTCATCAAGTAGCAATAAATCAGAGGGGCACATCAATGCTCTGGCTAGCTGTAACCGCATGCGCCAACCACCCGAAAAACTATTGACTGGCTGCAAAAGCTCACTTGTTTTGAAACCTAAACCTAAAATTAATGCCTGCGCTCGGGGTACTGCATCATGCTCACCGGCATCGGCTAAGTCAACATGAGCATGAGCCATCGCCATACCATCTTCAGCAAGTTCAGCTGCTGCCAACTGAGCTCTTAACTCAACTAAGCGCGTATCCCCAGACAAAACAAATTCGGTAGCGCTCTCATCAGTCTCGGGCATATTCTGCGCAACTTGAGCCATGCGCCACACTTTAGGTATTGAAAAATCCCCGCCATCCTCATGCAAAGTGCCGTTCAGCAAAGCGAATAAGGTAGATTTCCCAGCGCCATTCCGCCCAACCAAGCCGACCTTCTCACCTGGGTTTAAGGTGACGTTGGCTTTATCAAGCAGTAATTTGGCGCCACGGCGCAGTGAAACATTATTTAAAGTGATCATGTCTTTTCAGCAGTCATACCAGCAACTGCTGGGTTATCTCTCTACATATCCATCAATTCACAGGAAATCAGTAGATACATCCGTATATATGGCGATTTTAACTGATGAATAGGGTCTAAAACCCTTATAAATTCAACGAAGAATCCTTTAATGAACTAAAATAGAACCTAGAAACATTTCTAACTGCGCTCTACATTTACTCTTAAGCAGTTCATCCATTGGCCTTCCAAAATTCTTTTTGCTGAGCACAGGTCAATACTCTATTGGTATCTATGCAATTCAAAGAACTTGGTTTATCCGAACACATCCTTAAAGCTATTAACGAACACGGCTACACAAGCCCCACCCCTATTCAAGCACAATCAATTCCCGCCATTCTCAATGGTGGAGATCTTTTAGCTGCTGCACAAACTGGTACTGGTAAAACTGCTGGGTTCACTCTACCCGTTTTACAAAGACTACTAACATCACCAGTCAATCAAGCTAGCCGCCGACGACAAGTTCGTGGTTTGATTTTGACTCCAACCAGAGAGTTAGCTGCGCAGGTTCATGCCTCCGTTCAAACTTATGGCAAATATACTCAACTAAAATCTGCTGTTATTTTTGGTGGCGTTGGTGCCAACCCACAGATCAAAGCGATTCAAAGTGGCTTAGATATTTTGGTAGCAACACCTGGCCGATTACTTGACCTAATGGGACAAGGTGCTATATCTCTCCAACACGTTGAAATATTGGTTCTCGACGAAGCTGATCGCATGTTAGATATGGGCTTTTTACGTGACATCAAGAAAATCTTGGCAGCCCTTCCTAAGCAACGTCAAAATCTATTATTCTCAGCGACCTTCTCAGCTGAAATCAAAGCACTGGCCAATGATTTATTAAATTCACCAGCCTTAATAGAAGTTGCTAGAAGCAACAGCACCAATGAAGCGATCACTCAACTCATGCATCCAGTGGATCGTGGCAATAAACATCCTCTATTGGCACATTTAATTAAGTCTAATGATTGGAAACAAGTTTTAGTATTTACGCGCACCAAGCATGGTGCTAACAAACTGGTTCTTCAACTTGAAAAAGATGGTATCACTGCGATGGCTATCCATGGCAATAAGAGTCAAACAGCCAGAACAAAAGCTTTGGCTGACTTCAAAGCAGGAAAAATCATCACTTTAGTGGCCACAGATATTGCCGCCAGAGGAATTGATATTGATCAGTTACCTCACGTGATTAACTACGACTTACCAAACGTCCCAGAGGACTATGTACATCGTATTGGCAGAACAGGTAGAGCAGGCTCTAATGGTGTGGCAGTTTCTTTAGTTTGCGTGGATGAGCATGGCATGCTTAAAGATATTGAGCGTCTCATTAAGCAAACGCTTCCTAGAGAAGTTATTGCCGGATTTGAACCAGATCCAAATGCTGTAGCACAACCTATACAACTAAGAAGCCAACAAGCGCCACAACGTCATGGTCAAGCAAGGCATAACGCTGCGTCACCAAAAGGTGCCAATCAAAGCAAACGTAGCGGGCAAAATAAACCCGCTAGTTCAACAATTACAGCGCCAAAAAAACCTCACAGGAAAACCAATACTCAGAAACCTGGTTATTTTGCTAAAGGCCCCAAAGTTACAGGCCATACAGGCTGATCAAGCAACCATTAATTTGTATTAATAACAAAGAAAAAAAGAAAAAAGCCCTTGTCTAAAGACAAGGGCTTTTTAGTTGGCGGAGCGGACGGGACTCGAACCCGCGACCCCCGGCGTGACAGGCCGGTATTCTAACCAACTGAACTACCGCTCCTAATACTTGGCGTCCCCACGGGGATTCGAACCCCGGTACCCACCGTGAAAGGGTGGTGTCCTAGGCCTCTAGACGATGGGGACCCTGGACTTACGGTACTACAATTTGCTACTTTTACTACACTTTGCTTCTAGCTACTGGTGGAGCTAAGCGGGATCGAACCGCTGACCTCTTGCATGCCATGCAAGCGCTCTCCCAGCTGAGCTATAGCCCCTTAATTAGATGATCTTAAATAAGTAAGCTCAAGCAATCAAGACCGTAATTCTAGCCTATTTTGATACAACTTTGCAAGCGCTGAATTGTTTCTTCTTTACCAATCAATGAAATAACAGCATCAATAGCTGGTGTTTGGGTAGTTGCAAACATGGCATAACGAACTGGCATGGCTAAAGCAGGCATTTTCATGCTATGTTTGGCCAAAACTTCCTTAAAAGCAGCACTGACAGCTGCTTTGCTGCCATCACTATCACCTAAGGCAGCAGCAAAGTCAGCCAAAGCAGCATGAGTCGAGGCAGGAATATTTGCCTCTAAATCAGCCTGACTATGCTGAGGTTTATCCATATAGAAGAGCTTTGCACCTTCTGCAATTTCAATTAATGTATTAGCACGATCCTTCAAAAGCCCAACAACAGCCACAAAATCAGGGCCAACATCTGTTTTAATGCCTAATTTTTCAGCAAATGGTAGGGTCCGCTGAGCTAAATCTGCAGCATCGCCATGCTGCAAATAATGGTGATTTAACCAAAGTAGTTTTTCTGGATTATGTTGAGCGGGGGATTTACCTAAGTGATCTAAATCGAACCAATCAACAAACTGTTCTTTTGTGAAAATTTCAGCATCACCATGAGACCAGCCTAAACGAGCTAAATAATTAAGAACGGCTTCAGGCATATAACCTTCGCGCTCATAATCACGAACACTCATCGCCCCGTTACGCTTACTCATCTTTTCACCTTGATCATTTAAGACAGTCGGTAAATGAGCATAAATAGGTAAAATACCGCCTAAGGCTTTCAGAATATTAATTTGACGCGGCGTATTGTTGACATGATCGTCCCCACGAATCACGTGAGTAATTTTCATATCTAAGTCATCAACAACAACACAAAAGTTATAAGTAGGCGTGCCATCAGGGCGAGCAATCACCAAATCATCTAACTCGTCATTGCTAATTTCGATACGCCCTTTAACAGCATCTTCCCAAACAACACTGCCGCCAATGGGATTTTTAAAACGGATAACTGGCTTGATATCTTTTGGAGCTGTTGGCAAATCCTTACCAGCCTCTGGCCGCCAAAAACCGTTGTACCGTGGCTTTTCTTTATTTGCCATTTGGGCATCACGTAAAGCATTCAGCTCATCTTCGCTCATATAGCAGTAGTACGCCAAACCATCTTTGAGCATTTGAGCGATGACTTCACGATAGCGATCCATGCGTTGCATTTGATAAATAGGACCCTCGTCAATATCAAGACCCAACCAACGCATACCCTCAATAATTACATCTACAGCTTCTTGGCTGGAACGTTCTTGATCTGTATCTTCAATACGAAGGATGAAATCACCCTTCATCTTGCGAGCAAAGGCCCATGGATACAAGGCACTTCTTAAGTTACCTAGGTGAATAAAGCCCGTTGGGCTTGGAGCAAATCGTGTTCTAACTGTCATAAGCTACATTATCTCATTGGCGGGATATACCCTCTTATTTTTGATCCTATAAGCTCAAAGAAGCTAGGTGTATTAAAAAGTGAAGATGGCTTTCCATAAAGTTTCTACAATAGTGGCTATGACAGAAAAATATGCCTCAGACTTACTACAAGTATTCGTATTTGACGGAGCGCCGGTGCGTGGCGAGATTGTCAACATCAGAGACGCTTGGCAAGCCATCTTGGCGCGCAAAGACTACCCTGTTGCAGTTAGAAAACTTTTAGGGGATTTGGTCGCGGCAGGAGTATTGCTTAGTGGCACACTTAAGTTCAAAGGTAGCATGATCATTCAAGCGCAAGGTAATGGCGCCATCAGATTATTAGTTCTAGAGTGCAAAGAAAATTTAGTGATTAGAGCCACAGCGAAGCTCAATGAAGATATTGATCTTTCAGATTTACCTGACAATGCTGGCTTATCTGACCTCATCAATCCAGATGGCAAGGGCAAATTAGTTATCACTCTAGACCCTGCTGATCGTCAACCCGGCCAAAACCCATATCAGGGTATCGTTTCACTTCACGATGGCCAGAATCCTGTGCAAACAATTGCAGAAGCCATAGCGCTTTATATGCGAGATTCAGAACAATTAGAAACTCGCTTATGGCTAGCCAGCGATGAGCATTCCTGTGGTGGGTTGCTGCTCCAGAAGTTACCTAATATGGGCGGACAACTAAAAATGGATGACGATGTGGCTGCTGAAGGATGGGCGCGACTTCAATTTTTATCTGACACAGTAACGGAAGAAGAGCTTCTAACTCTGGAACCGCAAGTACTGATGAAACGTCTTTATCTCGATGAATCAGCACATCATGGAGTCAGAAGTTTTGATCAGCGTCCCATTCAATTTGGCTGCCGCTGCTCGCGCATAAAGGTGGCTGATATGCTGAAGATGCTTGGTGAGGAAGAAGTAAATAGCATCCTAGAAGAAAAGTCTT
>JBDLVQ010000020.1:0-10010 GCA_039804685.1 Pseudomonadota bacterium
GCACCGACAATACCGCACATAGAGACCTCTATCTTTTTAAAACTTACTTCTTCAACTGCCCAGACACCTGAGCAGCCCATTCATCTGGTAACCAAGCCTGAGTCATGCCAATCAATAATTCAATCGCTGGCAACGACCAAGCTTTACGCCATTCAGTTGTTTGAGAAATACTGGTTAATGTAGCCAAACTACTTAAGACCACAACAACTAATAAACCTCTTAACAAACCAAATGCAAAGCCTAAAAACCGATCCATGGGGCTCAAGCCCGCTTGCTGCATTAACTTAGCAAGGAATTTTCCAACTAAGGCACAAACGATCATGACCACAATAAATAAAATAACAAAGCCCAAGGCCAAGCGAGTCATCTCACCACCTGGCACCCCGGTTAACCACTCATAGGCCAACCAGGTTGCATAGTGATAGGCAATCCAGGAAGCAGCAACCCAACCAATCAGAGCCAATACTTCACGAACCAAACCACGCCAGATACCCATCAAACCAGATATCACCAAGATTGCAAAAGCTAGGATATCTATTAGCGTGAAGTGAAGGTTCATAAAACTAATTCTCTTCGATTAATTAGTTGGCTTTTGCTCAATGAGCTTGGGACTTAAACCAACGTAACGAATCTTTTTCTCGGCAGCTTCTGCACTTGCTTTATCAGCATACGGCCCAGATTTCAAGTGATGTAACTTGCCACCTTCTTTATTTGTCTTGATATCAACATACGTTGCTACTTTTTGTTCTTTCAGTTTGGCCTGCCAATTTTTAACGCGTTCCTCTGATGAAAAAACACCAATCTGTATGACATATTTAGAGCCAGTAGCTGTAGGACTAGCCGGAGCTGTGACTGGCTTTTTATCTTGACGCCCCTCCAAAATCGCAATGACTTCCTCACCTTTGTCTAAGGTCTTTGCAACCGGCGCAGGTTTGTCAGATTTTGTTTCTTCTTTGAGGGGTTCTTTTTTAGCTTCTTTTGAATCTTTGGGATCTTTAGCTTCTTTTTCTAACGCTGCTTTTTTATCAGTTTCAGAAGTTGCAACAGATTTGGTCTCAGCAGGCTTTTCATCTTTGGCGCCCGGTTGAATAATTTGGATGGCAATGTCGTTAGCGTGATTCTTCGGTTGAGAATCAAAAACGAGGGGTAAACCAGCTACTGCGACTGTGACCAAGAAAGCAGCACCAATTAAACGGTGCCTTGCCTTTTGACGTTCAGGGTCTTCCGTTAGATGATCCTCAACTGGCGTGTTGTTTTTTGTACTTGGGCGGTTAAAAAAAGGTAGGCGCATCAGCTAAATTTCTAAGTCAAAGTTGTGTCATATTTAATGAGCTTTTGCATTTCGATAGGCCAACACACCAGCTACAGTGAAGAAGGATCCGAATACCGATATTCTATCACCCTCACCTGCCTTTTTTAGCGCTGCTTGATACGCTAATTCTGGACTTTTAAAGGTTTCAATCCCAGAATCCTTGTCTTCCTTAAAGCCCAAAGCTTTTAGCTCCTCAGCTAGATCTACTGCTAAGGCTGCCCTTGGGGTTGGCAAGTCGCAAAAATACCAAAAATCAATCTTATCGAGCATGGGTTTCAGTACCCCCGCAATATCTTTATCAGCCATGGCACCAAAAACAGCAAAGGTATAAGGGTGATAAGCCATGTTTTCGAGATTTTGAGCTAAGGCGGCGCTGGCATGAGGATTGTGAGCTACATCCAAGATGATGGTCGGTTGACCTGGCAATACTTGGAAACGTCCCGGTAACTCGACCCAAGCCATGCCATTTCTAATTTCTTGAGCCCCTACTGGTAAACGATCACGTACCGCAATCAAAGCAGCGATAACCGCTGATGCATTCAGTAACTGATTAGCGCCTCTAAGAGCGGGATAACCTAAGCCTGAAAAACGCTTATTTCTGCCAGCCCAACCCCACTGCTGTTTATCACCTTGAAAATTAAAGTCTCTTCCCATGATCCATAAATCAGCACCGATGGCCTCAGCATGATCAATCAAGGATTGAGGAGGAACAGGATCGCCACAAATGGCAGGCTTATTTGATCTAAAAATACCTGCCTTTTCAAAAGCAATTTTTTCACGGGTATCGCCCAGATACTCCATATGGTCTAAATCAATGCTGGTCACAATGGCGCAATCTGGATCAATCATGTTGACCGCATCTAAACGTCCGCCTAGGCCGACTTCTAAAATGACGGCATCCAAACCTGCTTTGGCGAACAAATGCATGATGGCCAAGGTGGTGAACTCAAAATAGGTCAAACTGGGGGCATCTGGCAAGCTGGCTCTGGCTGTCTCAACGATGTTGAAATGCTCAAGTAAGAGCTCATCGCTGACCATTTCGCCATTGACGCGAGCACGCTCATTGAACTTCAGAAAATGGGGGGATGTGTGGCAACCTACTTTATAAGAAGCCGCCAACAGAATACTTTCTAGTAAAGCGCATGTCGAGCCCTTGCCATTGGTGCCACCGACTGTAAAAACAAGGGCATCAAAGTGAAGTGCCAGTGCATCTTTAACGCGATTGATACGGTCCAAGCCCATATCAATGCCAACAGGATGCGCCTGCTCTAGGTGACGCAACCAATCATCTAGATTATCAAAGGTCGCAGACAAACTAGAAACTATCTAGTTAGGCTACTGAATCGCTAGGCTGCTTGAGTAACAGCGCCAACAACTGAGCAATTTCTTGTCGCATATTGCGGCGATCAACAATCATGTCAATGCCACCTTTTTGCATTAAGAATTCTGATCTTTGGAAGCCTTCTGGCAATTTTTCGCGCACAGTTTGCTCAATGACTCGAGGGCCTGCGAATCCGATCAAAGCCTTAGGCTCAGCCATCACCACGTCACCCATAAAGGCGAAGCTGGCGGAAATACCACCCATAGTTGGATCAGTTAAAACGCTGATGTATGGCAAACGTGCGTGAGCTAACTTCACTAACATTGCATTGGTTTTAGCCATTTGCATCAATGACAATAAACTCTCTTGCATACGAGCACCACCCGTGGCGCTGACACAAATGAACGGAACTTTTTGCTCTAAAGCCATTTGGGCACCGCGCACAAAACGCTCACCCACAACAGATCCCATCGAACCACCCATGAACTCGAATTCGAAACAGGCAATAACGACTGGAATGGTGTGGATAGACCCAGCCATCACTACCATCGCATCTGTTTCACCAGTGGTATCTATCGCATCTTTGAGGCGATCTGGGTATTTCTTAGTATCTTTAAATTTAAGTGCATCAACTGGCAATACTTCTTGTCCAATCTCATGACGACCTTCTAGATCAAGTAGCTTATCTAAACGTTCACGCGCATTAATACGCATGTGGTGATCACACTTAGGGCAAACATGTAAATTTGCCTCAATATCATTACGATAAAGAACAGCTTCACATGATGGGCACTTCACCCATAAACCCTCAGGAACAGTTTTACGTTGTGCCGGGTCAGTATGTTGAATACTTGGCGGTAGTAGTTTGTCTAACCAACTCATATTATTTATCCAAAGCCTCGCGGATGTCCCTTAGGAAACGTTCCAGTGATTGTACTCTTTCAGAGCTAGGTGTTTCCTCTAATAATTGCACAATTCGGCTACCAATTACCACCGCATCAGCTGTCTGCCCTACTGCTACGGCAGACTGGGCATCTCTAATGCCAAAACCGACCGCAATCGGGATGTTGGAGGCCGCCCTAATTTGCGGAATAATCCCTGCTACGGCTTTGGTATCCAGGTTAGCAGAACCTGTCACACCTTTTAGGGATACATAGTAAATATAACCAGCTGCGACCTTACCCACTTGATCAATACGAGCCTGCGAAGATGTTGGTGCTAACAAGAAGATAGGATCAATGCCAGCCGCTCTACATTGCTGTGCAAAATCCTCACATTCTTCAGGGGGGTAATCCACCACCAAAACACCATCCACTCCAGCGTCTTTAGCTGTTCGCACAAAAGTCTCAGTCCCCATGTGTTCGATAGGGTTGGCATAACCCATTAAAACAATAGGCGTGTGGTCGTTGCTTTGGCGGAACTCTTTCACAATCTCAATCACATGCTTCAAACTCATGCCGTGCGATAAAGCACGCTCAGATGCTCGCTGAATCACCGGACCATCTGCCATAGGATCAGAGAATGGAATACCCAACTCAATCACGTCAGCCCCACCACGCACCAAGGCATGTAATAAATCTAAAGTGATGCCAGGCTCAGGATCCCCTGCCGTGATGAAAGGCACCAAACCTTTACGCCCCTGAGTTTTTAGCTCCGCAAATACTTTTGCAATTTTCGACATCTGAATTCCTAAAACTTTAAACCTGATTCTTGAGCAACCGTGTGCATGTCTTTATCGCCACGACCAGATAAATTCACCAAAATTGTTTTATCTTTCGGCAAGCTTGATGCGAGCTTGCAAGCGTATGCAATGGCATGACTACTTTCAAGCGCAGGAATAATGCCTTCGATGCGGCAACAATCATGGAAAGCTTTTAGCGCTTCATCATCGGTTACAGCCACATACTCTGCTCTCTTAGAATCTTTTAACCAAGCATGCTCTGGCCCTACACCCGGATAGTCCATCCCTGCTGAAACTGAATGCGTCTCAGCAATCTGACCATCCTCGTTTTGTAATAGATAGGTGCGGTTACCGTGCAAGACACCGGGCGTACCAGCGACCAAAGCAGCTGAGTGATCTTTAGTATTCAAGCCACGACCAGCAGCTTCGACACCAATTAACTTCACATCAGGCACATCGATGTATGGATAAAAAATACCCATAGCATTTGAACCACCACCGACGCAAGCCATCACGTAGTCTGGTTGACGACCAATCATTTCTGGCATTTGTACTTTGCACTCTTCACCAATCACGCTTTGGAAATCGCGCACCATCATGGGGTATGGGTGAGGACCAGCTACAGTACCAATAATGTAAAAAGTGCTTTCTACGTTGGTGACCCAATCACGCATTGCTTCATTCAAAGCATCTTTGAGTGTTTTAGTACCTGACTCCACGGGTACTACTGTGGCGCCCAAGAGTTTCATGCGATAAACGTTTTGCGCTTGGCGAGCGACGTCCACAGAACCTTGATAGACAATACATTCCAAGCCCATACGTGCACAAATAGTGGCTGTTGCCACACCGTGTTGGCCAGCGCCTGTTTCAGCGATGATGCGCTTCTTACCCATGCGCTTAGCCAACATGGCCTGACCAATCACATTATTAATTTTGTGAGCGCCAGTATGATTTAAATCTTCACGTTTAAGGTAGATTTGCGCACCACCTAATTGCTCACTCCAACGCTTGGCGTGATACACCGGGGATGGGCGACCAACAAAGTGTTTTAATTCGGAATGAAACTCAGCTAAGAACTCTGGATCATTTTGATATTTAGCATAAGTTTCTTTGAGCTCGTTCAATGCAAACATCAACGTCTCAGAAACAAACACGCCACCGTAGGGTCCGAAATGACCTCTGACATCTGGAAAATCGTACATAGTCTTGACCTTTTTATGCGGATCGGATGCTGGCATCAGCATCACGAACTGCTTGAATAAACGCCTGCATTAACTCAGGGCTTTTTTGACCTTTTGCTATTTCGATGCCACTCGAGACATCAACAGCACAAGGTTTAAGGTGTGAGATTCCCTCGACCACGTTGTGCGTGTTCAATCCACCACTCAAAACGACCCGATGCGCGTTTTCTTTTGCCCATACTTCCGGTATCAAAGACCAATCAAATACATGCCCGCCTCCACCATAGCCTTCAACAAAGGCGTCTAGCAAAAAACCGGCTGCTTGGCTGTATTGTAGAGAAAAATCCTCAAGTCTGAATCCTGGCTTCATTCGGGCAGCTTTTACCCAAGGTAAGCTACCTGCAATCTCTGCACAACGCTCCGGGGACTCATCCCCATGAAACTGCCATAAAGTAAGAGGCATTCTGTCTTGGATGCGTTGTACTTCTTCATCAGTGGGGTTCACCACCAATGCAACAGCATCGACACCACCGGGCATACGGCCCACTAGGGTCGCGGCCACTTCTGGGCTGACATAACGTGGGCTTGGAGCGTAAAAGACGAATCCCAAGGCATCCACACCCAAACGCACGGCAGCATCCACGTCACTTGAACGTGTAAAACCACAGAATTTGATCCGCGTCTTGCCTGGTGTGTGTTTTAACAAGCCCATTGATTTGTTTTCTATATCTTTAGTTTGATGCGATTTTTGCTAAATTTCACTGTTTTCCACTGTATATCGCTCAAAAAATGCCTATTTTTGCAGTTTTTGGGTGTTTTTGGATCTCTTTTGCTATTTTCAATCAATCCAAGTTATTTTAATGACTGAGAGATTTTAAAAGGTCGCTAGGTAATAGACTCGCAGTTAAATCTGGTTCAGGAATCTCGAAGTGTTCAGGATATCCTACTCTGACCAAATACAAACCATCTGCCATAAAAGTGGGCGCTGCTAACTGACGATTCTTGGCCTCCAAAACAGTTTTTAACCATTCTGGGGCTTCTTTGCCTTGGCCAATCATAACTAGACTACCCACCAGGTTTCTGACCATATGGTGCAAAAAGGCATTTCCTTTGAGTACAAAATAAACCCAAGGTCCCTGACTATGAATCTCCACTTGGTACAAAGTTTTGACAGGTGTTTTGCTCTGACACTCCGAGGAGCGAAATGAAGTGAAATCATGCTCACCAACTAAACATTGGCTAGCCATCTGCATCGCTGAGATATCAAGACTTTTGCCACTTGGCAACATCAGGTAACCCGCCTTACCTTGCACCAAAGGTGCTGAATGCGGGCCGGTATATAGGGCATAACAATACGTTCTCTCAAATGCCAAGTAGCGTGCATCAAAGGTTTCTGGCACAACTTTTACCCACTGCACCACGACTGACTTTGGTAAAAAAGAATTAACACCTTTAATCCAAGCATTATCTGGTCGAACAACTTCGGTATCGAAATGAACCACCTGCCCTAGAGCATGAACACCTGTATCTGTTCTGCCAGCAGTGATCGTTTTAACTTCTTGAACTTGGGGGTCGCCAATAAACTGGCGCAAAGCTTCTTCAAGATGATCTTGAACCGTGTTGCCATTAGTTTGAGTTTGCCATCCAGAAAAGACAGCCCCGTCGTATTGCAAACCTAAGGCTAGGCGCATGATATTTAAGCTTGACGCTGATCAATCTCAGCCATCAAGGACTGAGCCTGAATTGTTAAATCAGGATCAACTTGACTGCTCACCGCTAAGACTTCGTTCACAGCAGTTTTAGCCGCACTAAAATCTTCAATCGTGATGTAGGCTCTCACCAAGTTCAATTTGACTTTAAGTGTTTGGGCACTTGGCAGGTCTACACTTTTAGATACCGTAGATGTCGGCCCGCCCAAATTGAGATCTAAAGAAGCAAATAATTGCGCGGCTTGTGCTGGCACTTGAGGACGTGATACCCCCTGCTTGGCTTGTCTTTTTGAAAGCTTTAAAAGAATAAATAATGCAATCAATGTCATCACAGCAATGGCGATGGGCCCTGCATAAGCTTTCCAACCTGAAGCCATTGGTGGCGCTTTATCTGAACTCTGAAGCAAAGTCTTAAGATCAGTAATATTCTTTTCAAGTTCAACGATTTTTTGCTTCGCATCGGATAGTGCTTTTTCTTGAACCAACAAATCTTCCATGCGACGCTTAGCTTCGCCCTCTAATCCATCTTCAGGACCGACTTTCAATCGGTCACCAACAATTGCTGGACTCACTTCGGATAAAGGCAATTGAGACTGGCCAGTTCTGTATGCCTGATCAGCAGAAGTAGCGATATTTTTAGCTTCTTCCTTAGGCACGCTTTGAACCATCGCCTTACTAGGCATTTTCAATTCTGCACCAGCCATCAAACGGTGGATGCTCCCACCTGCAAAAGCTTGTGGGTTGGCACGGTATAGAGCAATAAGAGCTTGATCTAAGTTGGCATCTTCAAATTGCGGTAATGAGCGCGCGGCAATCTCAGTGAGGGTGTCACCACCTTTAACCTGAACTTTAGCTTGATCACCCACCATTAAAGTGTAAGCACGGCGCACCAAGCCAGCTGACCAACGTAACTCAACCAAGGCATCTAAAAATACTTCATCTGCTTGAAGCTTTAATACTTCATCAGAAGCAATTCTGATCGCTACTGGTTCTTGCTTAGAACCTTTAACAAGTGTTACCTTTAATTGCGACTGAGTTGCTGATGAAGTGATGCCAAGGCGATGATAAATTTCAGGGCTAGAGAGTGCCACTTGAACATCTTTAAGAGTTCCGACTTCACTTGGGTGAATTTCAATAGCAATTTCAGCTTTGAGAGCTTGATCCGGTTTGGACTGAACACTCAAGTTACCCAAGCTTAAGGCGAGAGCCTGCCCGGTCATCAACAGACCTAAAAGGCTAACACCTAAAGTTTGGATCAGACGCAATTAACGCTCCAACAAAATACGTAACATGCGACGCAATGGCTCAGCAGCGCCCCATAACAATTGGTCGCCAACTGTAAATGCACCTAAATAATCAGGCCCCATCGCCATCTTATGTAAACGACCTACTGGCACAGTCAAGGTTCCAGTCACTGCCGCAGGGGTCAAATCACGCTCAGAGATCTCGCGATCGTTAGGCACAACTTTGACCCAATCATTGGCGCCTGCCAAGATACCTTCGATATCAGCCAAAGGAATATCTTTCTTTAACTTAATGGTTAAACCTTGTGAATGGCAACGCATTGCACCAATACGCACACATAAACCATCAATAGGAATACTGCCGGCTGTTCTAAATGGCGGGTTACCTAAGATCTTGTTGCACTCAGAGCCACCCTTCCACTCTTCTTTAGTTTGGCCATTTTCCACAGGGACGTCAATCCATGGAATCAAACTACCAGCCAAGGCTGTGTTGCGGAAATTCTTTTTAGGGAAATTAGCGGAGCGCATTGTTTCTGACACTTTGCGATCAATATCCAAAATAGCAGATGCAGGATCTGCTAATTCTGTTTTAACAGCATCATGCAAAGCGCCCATCTGAGATAACAGTTCACGCATATTTTGCGCACCAGCACCAGAAGCAGCCTGGTAAGTCATCGCACTCACCCACTCAATCATGCCTTCGCGGAATAAACCACCCATGGCCATCAACATCAAGCTCACTGTGCAGTTACCACCTACCCATAAATTACCACCATTAGAAATAGCAGAATCAATCACTGGACGGTTCACTGGATCAAGCACGATCACAGACTCATCAACCATACGCAATGCGCTGGCCGCATCAATCCAATGACCTTTCCAACCAGTCGAGCGAATCTTTGGATAAATTTCTTTGGTGTAGTCGCCACCTTGGCAAGTGATAATGATGTCGCAACGTTTTAGAGCATCTACATCATCAGCTGAATAGAGTTTTTTCTCATTCTTAGCCATCGCAGGAGCTGGGCCACCAGCATTGCTGGTACTAAAGAAAACAGGCTCAATCAAAGCAAAATCGCCTTCATCTTGCATGCGCTGCATCAGCACACTACCAACCATTCCGCGCCAACCAACTAAACCGACCAATGGAGTTGCCATCACGACACCTATCTAAAAATTAATGATTAACTTGAAAAATATGAGAACCTTTAAGTTCGAACCGTCTATCTTACAGAGCTTTCAAAACAGCTTCACCCATTTCGCGGGTGCCCACCAATTGACAGCCCTCAGTCTTGATGTCAGTTGTTCTATATCCCTGAGCCAAAACCTTTTGAACCGCTGCTTCAATTCGATCAGCTTGCTCAGCTTTGCCTAACGAATAACGCAACATCATGGCTGCAGATAGTATGGTTGCCAAAGGATTAGCAATTCCTTTGCCCGCGATATCAGGTGCAGAACCATGGCTTGGCTCATACAAGCCTTTGTTATTTTTATCCAAAGAAGCTGAAGGCAACATACCAATTGAACCAGTCAACATGGCAGCCTCATCTGACAAGATATCGCCA
>JBDLVQ010000021.1:0-85461 GCA_039804685.1 Pseudomonadota bacterium
GAGTAGATGCGAGAGGGGAGTCGCCAAGCTGGTTAAGGCACCGGATTTTGATTCCGGCATGCGAAGGTTCGAATCCTTCTTCCCCTGCCAACACTCAGATGTCGCATAATCCAACTACTCAATCAAAAATATCAAATATGACACGAGGCTCCATGCATCCTGAGACCATGATGGTTTTTACTGGCAACGCCAATCCTGCGTTAGCTAAAGCGGTGGCTGACCACCTTCAACTACCGTTAGGTAAGGCCGAAGTGGGACGTTTTTCTGATGGCGAAATTCAGGTGGAAATCCAAGAAAACGTTAGGGGTAAACATGTTGTTGTTTTACAGTCAACCTGCGCACCTGCTAACGATAACCTCATGGAATTAATGATCATGGTTGATGCGTTGAAACGCGCATCTGCCGGAAGAATTACCGCAGTGATCCCATACTTTGGCTATGCGCGACAAGACAGAAGACCAAGATCAGCTAGAGTTGCTATTTCAGCTCGCCTTGTTGCCAATATGCTTCAGCAAGTTGCAGGCGTAGATCGCGTTCTAACAATGGATTTGCATGCTGACCAAATTCAGGGCTTCTTTGATATCCCTGTAGACAATATTTATGCATCACCAATCTTATTAAGTGACCTTCAGTCAAAGAAAGGTCCAGATCTACTAGTAGTCTCTCCAGACGTTGGCGGAGTTGTAAGGGCTCGGGCATTAGCTAAGCAATTAGGTTGCGATCTAGCCATTATTGATAAACGCCGTCCAAAGGCGAACGTTTCTGAAGTCATGCACGTTATTGGCGAAGTAGATGGTCGCCACTGCGTGATTATGGATGACATGATTGATACAGGCGGCACGCTCTGTAAAGCTGCACAAGTACTTAAAGAGCGTGGCGCCAAGAGTGTTGTAGCCTACTGTACTCACCCAGTCTTATCTGGAGGTGCCGTTGGGCGTATTGCTGAATCAGCACTTGATGAGGTGGTTGTTACTGACACGATTCCACTTAACGAAGAAGCAAAAAAACTTAATAAAATCAGAGTCTTATCGACTGCCCCTTTGCTGGCGGAAACACTTTCACGCATTAGTACGGGTGATTCTGTCATGTCTTTATTTGCAGATTCCTGATTTAAGTACTGTTAATCAAGCTTTTAAGCTAAAATAGAGGGCTTTCCTGGTTGGTCGCGATCGGGGAAGCTTTTTATTTATTTATTATTGGAGTTAATATGAAAGTTGTCGCTTACGAACGTAGCGTACAGGGAACGGGTGCGAGCCGCCGCCTGCGCAATGCCGGCAAAACGCCCGGTGTTATTTATGGTGGTAGTGAAACCCCTCAAGCTATTGAACTAGATCACAATGCACTCTTCCACGCTTTGCGTAAAGAAGCATTCCACTCATCTATTTTGGATATTGAAATTGCTGGCAAGAGCGAAAAAGCTCTACTACGCGATTATCAAATGCACCCATTTAAACCTTTGGTTCTTCACATTGATTTTCAACGTGTTGATGCTAAACAAAAAATTCACGTGAAAGTGCCATTGCACTTTGTTAATGCTGAAATTGCCCCTGCTGTTAAGTTGAGCGGCGCATTAGTAAGTCATATTGCAACTGAAATCGAAGTTAGCTGCTTACCAGCAGACTTGCCAGAATTCATTCAAGTTGACTTAGGAAAAATCGAAGTCGGTCACTCAGTTCATGTAAAGGATATTCCTTTACCAAAAGGTGTAGCTCTTGTATCTCACCTTGAACAAGAAAATCCAGTGGTTGCGAATGCTCGCGTACCATCTGTTAAAGCTGAAGTTGAAACTGCAGCACCAGTTGCAGCGCCGGCAGCAGCACCAGCTGCTAAAGAAGAGAAAAAATAATTCTTTAGCGCTCGCAGAAAACCCGCGCATGCGCGGGTTTTTTTTGAATCAAAATTAGTCTAAAGTAGCGTTATGTTTAAATTAATTGTTGGGCTAGGTAACCCTGGAACAAAACATGAAAAAGATCGCCACAATGCTGGATTTTGGCTTGTGGATGAATTAGCGCGCCTTCATAACGGACAGTGGCAAGAGGAATCAAAATTCTTTGGGCTTGTTACCAAAATTAAATTGGGCGGCGAAGAAGCCTATTTATTAAAACCCAATACTTTTATGAATCGTAGCGGACAGGCTGTAGGTGCTCTTTGCAAGTTCCATAAAATTGATTCGAAATCTATTCTTGTTGTGCATGATGAATTAGATTTAAAACCTGGTGTAGCTAGGCTAAAGTTTTCAGGTGGTCTAGGCGGTCACAATGGGCTTAAGGATATCAGTGCTCACATTGGTGGCAACGACTACTGGCGCCTAAGACTAGGCATTGGCCATCCTCGAGATAGTGAAGATGGTAAAAAGAATTTAGATGTAGCTGATTACGTTCTTAAAAAGCCAAGACTTGAGGAGCAAATTGATATTGATCGAGCCATCTCAATTTTCACTAAGTTAGTGCCAAAAATTGCAGTGGGAGATATAACAACTGCCACCATGGAACTTCACAGCAATACTTAATCGACTGCGACCTTACCAGTTAATTTTTGATACTTCATCTTTAACTGATCCTTAGTCTCAACATGCTCTGGATGCAAGGGTATACAGTCGACAGGGCATACTTGACGGCATTGCGGCACATCGTAGTGACCAACACACTCAGTACATAAGTCAGGGTTGATTTCATAAATCTCTAACCCCATATGAATAGCATCATTGGGACACTCCGGCTCACAAACATCACAATTGATGCACTCATCGGTAATCATCAAAGCCATGGTTAGATCCCTAAACCCATTAAATCTTTTTCGCCAGCCATTTTTCAACGGAAGGGAAAACAAACTTACTAACATCACCGCCTAACAGAGCAATTTCACGAACAAAGGTTCCAGAAATAAATTGATACTGGTCTGAAGGGGTTAAAAATAGGGTTTCAACATCTGGCAATAAATATCTATTCATGCCAGCCATCTGAAACTCATATTCAAAATCTGAAACGGCTCGCAAACCACGCACAATGACTCGAGAATTATTTTTGCGAACAAAGTCTTTCAATAAGCCACTAAATCCCTCAACGCGGACATTGCTATAGTGCTCAAGAACTTCTTTAGCAATGGCAATGCGCTCTTCAAGATCAAAAATTGGTTTTTTATTGCTACTAACCGCAACACCCACAACAACTTCATCAAAAATAGATGATGCACGACGCACCAAATCTTCATGACCACGGGTAAATGGGTCAAACGTTCCTGGATATACAGCTACAACCATGTTTCTCCCTCAAGCATTAAGTCTTTTAGCTAGTTTATATCGCTTTAGGTGCTAATAAGCTACCTGTTGCTATCCCGGAGCGTATGGTACGCTGAATTTCCCATAAATCGCCATATTCAGGGATATCTTTTAGTAAATTTTCTGGAATAACCGTTTTCGGGTGCTCTATATAGATATAAGATCCCCTCTCCTTCCTAGTAAGCCTGGAAGCCTCCGCAAGAGCTTTCAAAAATAAGCTCTCGCTTGCAAACGGTGGGTCAATAAAAGTAATGTCGACAGAACTAACCGGTAATCGAGAACTATAAGCAATAGCATCAGTTTTAATGATTTCGATAGACCCCAAATTTTGATCTTGATCCAATGAGGTTTGATTCTTTTTTAATGTATCGCAAGCTTTGGCAGATAACTCAAGCATCAAAACAGATTTTGCACCACGAGAAATGGCTTCAAAACCAAGCGCCCCCGTTCCTGAAAACATATCTAAACAAGCTAGGCCATCTAGCCGTTGACCAAGACAGTTGAATAATGTTTCTCTGGTTCTATCTGCAGTTGGTCTCAATCCAGGAAGATCTACAACTTGTAACTGTCTTCCCCGCCAATGACCACCAATAATTCTTATCTTGCCAGGAGTCATGGCGCTCCAACAATAACAGTCACCAACTTATCCATATCTAAATGTTTTTTATATGCCGCAGTCACTTGCTCTCTTGTCACTGAGCTCAATTGCTTTGTCCAAGTATCTAGGGTGTCTAAAGGCAAATCATTCCAAGCAATATTTGCAACGTTATCGAGAATTTTTTTATTACTATCAATTCTGAGCGGAAAACCATTCACTAAATTATTCTTGGCTGCCAGCATCTCAGTTTCTGAAGGGCCCGATTCAATAAAATCAGAAATAGTTTTTTTCATAACTTCCACAGACAAATCCGCCTGATCTTTTTTGGTTTGCATACCAGCAACAAATGGACCCACTTGGCGACCTGGAGATACGTAGCTGTAGACACTGTAAGCAAGACCTCTCTTCTCACGAACCTCTTTAGTCAATCTCGAAACAAATCCGCCACCACCCAAGACATAGTTACCCACTAACATAGGGAAGTAGTCAGGATCTTTTCTTGCTATTGTTGGCATACCCATAGAAATGTGTGCTTGCTGCGCAGAATGAGGAAGCTTGATGACTTTCTGCTCAGAATCCATCTTTTCAAATAACTTCACCTCCGGCGCCATTGTTATAGTCTTTGCCTCAGCGGGTAAAGTAGACAAAAGCTTGGCGACTAATGCATCAGCATCTTCGCGAGAAATATCACCGACAATTATGACCTTTGAACCTTTAACAGCATATCTTGCGTTGAAAAAATTCCTTGTATCTGAATCAGAAATTGCCTGAATAGTCTCAACGGTGATGGGTTTCCCAAATGGGTGTTGCCCATAGATTTGTCGATCAAATTCTTTGCTAAGAATAACCTCTGGCTTCAAATCAGATTCCTTAATGGAAGCAATAGTCCTCGCTTTTTCTCTAGCAAGAATATGTTTATCAAAAACAGGGGCTTTTAAAATTTGTGCTGCCATGTTGACTAAAGAGTCTCGGCGCGGCGCATCACTCAAAGTTCTTAATCTCATACTGGCTTTCTCTGCCCCAGCGCTAAAAGTAAGGCCCGCCCCCAAATCAGCTAATCGATCAGAAATTTCTGATTCAGAAACCACTTTTCCATCAACTTTTGAACCCTTATCAATGAGTCCTGCCGTCATGAGTGCTAAACCTAACTTTTTATCAGGATCTCCCACGGAACCAGCAAACCAATCAACTTGAATATCAATCATTGGAATTGATTTTGCTTGAACCAAATAAACCTTGGCACCATTAGAGTGTGTCCAATGTTCAATAGGAATGCCGGCAAAAGAAATAACTGGGGCAATCGCACAGAAAAAAGTGAGTAGTATCTTTCTCATATCAATGTCTCATTCCAGTTGCAGCCGGTGGCTTCGCTGATGATTTATTGGCATCAACAGTTTGCGGATCAAGAATTGCAATCGTTAATTGATCATCCACAAAATACTTAGCCACAATAGACTGAACATCTTTTGATGTCACTTTTTGAACATTCGCAAGTATTTCATTTAGATATTTCCAAGAGATCCCCTCCATTTCAGACATCCCAATTTCCATGGCTTGCGAAAAAACAGAGTCTCGTTTATAAATTTGTGAGGAAAGTAACTGAGATTTAACACGGTTCAATTCAGGCTCAGTAACGCCTTTGTTTTTTATTTCACTCAGAATTGTTCTGATATTTTTTTCTAAAACATCTAGGCTTGAGCTCTTAGAAGGCGTAGCGCTTATCATGAAAAGTTGCGGACCCCTTGCAGCCATATCATAAGAGGCATCTACTGTATTAGCGATCCTCTGATCTCTCACCAACTTTCGATTTAATCTTGAATTGGCATGCCCATCTAAGATCGCAGATAAAACACTGAGTGCATATGGCTCTACATTATCTAATTGATCGGACTCCAACTTAGGGACTTTCCAAGCCATCTGGATGTCAGCATTTTCTGCAGGCACTTTTACAAATATCTTTTTCTGTCCAATTTGAGGTATTTCAATCTGGGATTTTCTCTGAGGAAGAGTCTTTGAAGGGATATCACCATAATATTTTTCCGCCAACACTAAAACTTCTTTCGGGTTGACGTCACCAACAACGATCAAGACTGCATTATTTGGAGCATACCAAGTCTTATACCAATCAAGCGCATCTTGATAGGTCATATTTTTTAAATCATCCATCCACCCAACAATTGGATTTCGATAAGGTGAGCTTGAAAAAGCCGCCGCCATTAACTGTTCATAGACTAGCACCTGAGAATTATCATCCGTTCTCAAACGACGCTCCTCCATAACAACCTGAATCTCTTTTGCAAACTCATCGGCAGATATTTTCAAATTAACCATGCGATCAGCTTCGAGAGCCATCATTTTTGGTAAATGGGTTTTTTCAACTTGTTGAAAATACGCCGTGTAATCTTTACTGGTGAATGCGTTGTCACGGCCGCCGACTTCTCCCACCTTCTTAGAGAACTCGCCTGGCTTAAGATATTTTGTCTCCTTGAACATCATATGTTCCAGTACATGAGCAACACCTGTTTTGCCATTGACCTCATCAATGGATCCAGCTTTGTACCAAACCATATGGGCAACAGTCGGAGCTCGATGATCTTCTTTGACAATTAATCTCAAGCCATTATTTAAAAGATATTCATGCGTATCTTTTGCCACTTCCGCTTGTGCACCAGCTTGTGCGCTCAGAAAAAGAAAGGTACTTGCAAGAAAAAATGGCCAACGGGTGGTCAGGGTTGTTAATATGTTCATAATTATTGAATTGTATCGGTCATGTTCGGATTACGTAAAACCCTATCAAGCTTATTTTCTAAGCAAAAAATTGATGAAGAATGGTATGAATCTCTAGAAGAAGCTCTTCTTCTAGGTGATGTTGGTATGCATGCCACCCAAAAACTTATTAAACAATTGCGAATAGAAGTTAAGAATCAAAAAACTGAATCTGTAGATGATCTTAAGTCAATTCTTGCAACTCTTGTTGAGCAGTTGCTAACTAAGCTTGAAAGGCCATTAAACCCCCTCTTAACCACTCCAGTTAAGGGGATAAATCCCCAAGTTTGGCTAATTGTTGGAGTTAATGGTGCGGGTAAAACAACAAGTATTGGCAAGGTCTGCCATCATTTTCAAAATATTGGTCAAAAAGTTCTTTTAGGCGCAGGTGATACTTTTAGAGCTGCGGCTCGAGAACAGTTAATTGCCTGGGGAGATAAAAACCAGGTGGCTGTTATTACCCAACAAAGTGGCGATGCTGCTGCTGTTGCCCATGATGCCGTTCAAGCTGGCCAATCTCGACAAATGGATGTGGTGATCATTGACACGGCTGGCCGTTTATCCACCCAAGCCCACCTCATGGATGAGCTTAAAAAGGTAAAGCGTGTCATTACAAAGTCTCAGGAAGATGCCCCTCATGAAACTGTTCTCGTGATTGATGGTAATACTGGCCAAAACGGCTTATCTCAAGTAAAAGCCTTTCATGAAGCCTTGGGCCTAACAGCTATTATTGTGACCAAATTAGATGGCACAGCAAAAGGTGGCATCCTGTGCGCCATTGCAGAAGAGATTCCAGAAAATACCCCTAGCGTCCTAGCCATTGGCTTGGGTGAAAAATTGGGTGATTTAAAACCATTCAATGCTTCAGACTTCGCTAAGTCCCTGATTCCATAAGAATTTTAATCTATATTAATCATAGGGTTATAATCATATTAGCACTCTCATCGCAAGAGTGCTAATATATAAACATGACAAACATGAATGCCCTCATTCCGATGCAATTAAATGTAGGTAGCTTAGATGCCTACATTTCTAGCGTTAATCGTCTGCCGATGCTCAGCGCAGCCGATGAGGTACGTCTTGCTCGCGAATTTCGTGATCATGAAAATCTAGATGCGGCTCGCACTCTGGTAATGTCACATCTCAGATTAGTAGTCTCAATTGCTCGTCAATACTTGGGTTATGGGCTGCCACACGCTGATTTAATTCAAGAAGGCAATATCGGCCTCATGAAAGCTGTTAAACGCTATGATCCTGAACAAGGTACGCGTTTGGTGACATACTCAATCCATTGGATCAAAGCAGAGATTCATGAGTACATTCTCCGAAATTGGAGAATGGTAAAAATTGCCACAACAAAAGCCCACAGAAAACTTTTCTTCAATCTACGCAGCAACAAACCAAGCTTAAATGCATTGTCTCCTAGCGAAATCGCTAACCTTGCTCAAGCTTTGGATGTGCGCCAAGAAGATGTGCGAGAGATGGAAAAACGTCTATTGGGTGGTGACATTGCCATTGAGTCGAATGACTCTTCTGATGACGAAGCATTTGCTCCTATTAACTGGTTGTCTGATGACCGTTATGAACCATCTCAAATTTTGGCTCAACAAGAAAAACGTGACCTTCAAGGTCCTGGTATCGACAAAGCTCTAGCAAGCCTTGATGAACGTAGTAGAAAAATTGTTTTAGACCGCTGGTTGAATGTATCTGATGATGGATCTGGTGCAAGTACATTGCATGAACTTGCTGCAGAATTCAATATTTCAGCTGAACGTGTTCGCCAAATTGAAGCTGCTGCTCTTAAAAAAATGAAGTTGGCCCTTACAGCTTAAAACTCTTGATTAGGCTATCCGCCCAATCAACTACTTCTCCCCCAAAATTACTTTAGTAACTTTGCCAAGTCTTCAGCAATTGGCTGAGGCCCCTGTTGATGTTTCAAGAAGAGACGCAACGTTCCGTTGGTATCGAATACATAGCTGCCAGCTGTATGGTCAATTGTGTAACTTTTATTAGATTTACCAGGAACCTTGCTATAAAAAACTTTGAAATCTTTTGTTACCTTTTCCAAGTCAGCGACTGATGCAGGTCTAAGACCCAGAAATCTCTCATCAAACGATGGCACATACTCAGACAATAATTTTTGGGTATCTCTATCTGGATCAACCGTCACAAATACAACCTGAACCCTGCTGGCATCCTTGCCAAGCAAACTCATAACGCCCTGCATCTCTGTCATTGTTGTTGGGCAAACATCTGGGCACTGTGTGTATCCAAAAAACATCACCACCAATTTGCCTTTGAAATCACTAAGCTGTCTTTGTTGACCATGATGATCAATCAATAAAAAATCGTTACCAAAAGCTTTGCTGCCAGTGATATCTACATTGTTAAATTTCAGAGCTTGTTGTGAGCAGGCAAACAGAAAGGCAGTCGCCACTAAAGCAAAGATTGTCTTAATGGATATCAATGTGAAATTTTTATTCATGGTTATAAGTAGTGATCAATTAGTAAAGCCGCGAATAACAAAGATAAATAAATAATAGAAAATCTAAAAGTTTTCTTGGCTAATTCATCGCTGTAATTTCTATATAGAGCTATCGAATAAGCCAAGAATAAGAAACCTAAAATGAGGGCACACGCTAAATAGAAATAACCACTCATTTGATAAATAAAAGGCAATATCGTTGCTGCAATTAAGATCAGCGTATACAAAAGAATATGCAATAAGGTAAAACTTTCGCCATGCGTTACTGGCAACATAGGCAAGCCTGATTGCTTATAGTCCTCACGACGGTAAAGCGCTAAAGCCCAAAAATGGGGTGGCGTCCATGTAAAAATAATTAGCACTAAAAGCCATGCCTCTGCAGGAAAGTCATTGGCCACTGCAGCCCATCCTAAGGCAGGTGGCATTGCACCTGACAAGCCCCCAATCACAATATTTTGAGGTGTGGCAGGCTTTAATAACAAGGTATAAATAATGGCATAACCAACAAAGGTTGCAGCAGTCGCCCACATCGTCAGAGGATTAGCAAAGTGCCACAACAAGGCCATCCCAATTGCACCAATCACAAGTGCAAACACGATAATTTGTAAGTCACTAAGTGCGCCTGTTGCCGAAGGGCGCCAAGCCGTTCTTCGCATCTTGGCGTCAACCTTTTGCTCAACCAAGCAATTAACAGCAAATGCTGCTCCAGCCAATAACCAAATACCTAAGGAGCCGCCGATGAGTATTGGCCAAGGCACCATGCCTGGTGTAGCTAAGAACATACCAATAATTGCGCAGAACACAGCCAACTGAGTAACACGAGGTTTTGTAAGCGCCCAATATTGTCGCCATTTAGGCATTACTTGAAGTTCTTGTTTAGACACGTTTGAACTCCTCATACCGCAAGGTCAACAACCTCACCAAAACAACGATTAAACCCGCGGCACCACCGGTGTGGAATAAGGCAGCCACTAACGGCCAATCTAAAATAATATTACTCATACCTGTTACCAACTGAAGTAATGCTAAACCAAGCAAGCTAAATGACCAACGTCTAAGTTGAGGGCTAGCAATAATCATCGCCATCTTCATGTTTTTAAAGCCCACAAACAGAAGAAGGCTCAGACAAACTAGTGCTCCTAGACGATGCGTCCAATGGATGGCTCGCAAAGCCTCAATGCTTAAAAATCCACCATCAGCTGTTTTACCCAACTCACGCCAAAACACAAATCCTTCACTGAATTTCATTGACGGAAAAATTTGACCATGGCACAAAGGAAAGTCATCGCAAGCTAATACCGCATAATTTGTACTGACCCAGGCTCCAAGAAATATTTGTACACCGAGCACGATCAATGCAGCCCAAACCCACCCTCTCCCAGGCTGAGTATTTTTCACCAAATATTGAGCTTCATCAAAAGCCAACCCTAATCGTGCAGTACGATTTGATAAATAAGAAAGTGCCGCCAATAGACTCAGGCCAAGCATCAAATGGATTGAAACAATCAATGGTTGTAACTTAAGGGTTACAGTCCATGCTCCAAATGCCCCTTGAATACAAACCAGCACTAAGATAAAAGTAGAAATGAAAGCAATTTGATTACCTAATATTTTGCGCTTTAACCAAGCCCAAAAAACCATGACGATGATTAGAAAGCCAACGCCCATAGCAAAGTAACGATGTAACATCTCTATCCATGCTTTACTAAGAGTTACGGGGCCTGTTGGCATTAAAGACTCTGCTTCACGGATCTGATTGAGGGCTGCCAAAGGATTTGAAAGACCATAACAACCTGGCCAATCAGGACAACCCAAACCTGAATCAGTTAACCGCGTAAATGCGCCAAATAAAATTAAATCAAAAGTAAAAAATACTATTAATAAAACTAAGCGATGAAAAGTAAAGGACCTGTGCCGCCACCACAACAATAGCAGCAAAAATCCACCTGCAGCCAAACCAATTAACAACAATTGAATCCAAGCAATTAAGGTCATCTTAATTAGCCTTGCCGATAGCATTCCACTTCAAAAGTTTTTCCAAGTCCTTAGAAAACTTTTTAAAGTCTGGTGCGCCCTCAGTGGTGTCAAATCTCATCATCCTATCTGAGCGCGGATCTAATAAATGAATAGCACTGCCAGCTTGATCAAGGTTAAGCCATTTATTTAACTTATCAGCTTTTGTTTTATCTTGAGGCATTCTAATGATGCTAAAACCCGCAGCCTCTTTGTCATATGCCTTGGCAATGTTTGGATCTATTGGAGCTTGATCAGTTACCAACCAAACCAATTGAATTCGTTGGCTTTCTTTACCCATGGCGACTCGCGCTTGCCTCATTAGATACAAAATGGAAACGCACTCATCATTACCTACTTGGCAATTTGCAGCAGGTCTGGCCACTAACACCGTCCATTTACCTTGCAAACTTATGTCAAGAGTATCTGTAGGCATTGACTGAACTGGCGTCACCAACTCCCCTATGTTAGTTTTACCGCCTTGAGGCTTAATCACATAAAAAGTAAAGTATGAAGCGATGACAGGGGATGCGCAGATAAGCAATAGCAAAATCATCTGTATACGTCCACGCTTTGTAGCAGCATCTATTCTTGGCTTACCAGTCGCCGGAATGAGCGGATCTAAATCTGTATTATCTGTCACAACTTTTTCCTTGAAATACCACTTATTAACCAAAATATTACGGCCAAAGCAGATAATGAAAACCACTGAAAGGCATAGCCCTGATGTTTCTCTGCGCCGGTTGCCAATGGTGCCCATTGACGTGATAAACCATCATCAACATCTGATACTTCTCTTAAAATAAATGGCAAATGTTGAATGCCTAAATAAGACTCTTGACTCTTGATATCTAGATTTTGCTGAATTTTATTTTTTCCTGCTTCAGGCCCCAGATTACCCACACTCATAACACGGGCGGGATGCTCAAACACCACGCCTTCGACATCAACAGATTTCTCTGGGGTTATTAAAACAGGTAACTTTTCTCGATCTAGTCCATCACGAGGGACCCAACCACGATTAACCCAAATTATCTTATTAGACCCATTTAACAACAACGGAGTCATCACATAAAACCCAACAGCAATACCAGTTTTAGGATCACGACCCATTGGATGTGGCCTATTTTCCAACCAGATGGTTTTATCTGCAATATAAACACCCTTAGCGATCATTCTATGGTGAACCGCCTCATCAAGTGCCCAAGTCTTAGCGTTGGCGTATAAAGCCTCGTCACGCCCTTTTTGAGCCACCTCATAAGCAAGATCAAGCTTCTGATGCATTCGCTGAACCTGCCAAAAACCCAAAGCTAAGCCGGCAAAAAAAACCATGACCGCGGATATTGTTGCAATTGGTCGAGATAAAACTAGTTGTCTAAACATAAAGCAATGATACGATGCATACCTATGAATTGGATTATCCCTATAGCTTTTTTATTTATTTTAGGTAGCCTCGGCTCGGCTCTGTTTTTCATGATGCGAGACAAGGGTAAAAGCTCTAAAACTGTTTACTCTTTGATGCTCAGAATTGGCCTTTCAATTGCCCTGTTTGTTGGTATCTGGATTGCTCATTCTCTTGGGTATATTCAAAGTACAGGTATTCGAGTAGCTGGTTAACTTTAAATACTTTTCTTTGCCACAATTAAAAAACGCCGCTGAAGCGGCGTTTTTTAATCTGTTGTTGTTTACATCCAGTAAACAACAACGTACAAGCCTAACCAAACAACGTCAACGAAGTGCCAGTACCAAGCAGCGCCTTCAAAAGCAAAGTGATTTTCTGGTGTGAAGTGGCCCTTCATAACACGGAACAAAACAACTGCCAACATGATGGCGCCCATTGTGACGTGGAAACCGTGGAAACCTGTCAACATGAAGAAAGTTGAACCGTAAATACCTGAGCTTAATTTTAAATTAAGTTCACTGTACGCATGGATGTACTCATAAACCTGGAAGCACATGAAAATAGCACCAAGAAGAACTGTTGCAGCCAAGCCCTGAATGACTTGTTTGCGATGGCCTTCACGCATTGCATGGTGAGCCCATGTAACTGTTAAACCTGAAGTTAACAACAATGCCGTGTTGATTGTTGGAATAGGCCATGGGCCCATTGTTTTAAAGCTTTCCACTAAGCCAGCTGGACCAGCATGTGGCCATGAAGCAGCAAAGTCTGGCCACAACAATTTATTGTCAATATCACCTAACCAAGGCATTGCAATACTTCTAGCGTAAAACAGTGCTGAGAAAAATGCGCCAAAGAACATGATTTCTGAGAAGATGAACCATGCCATAGACCATCTATAAGAAACGTCTACGTTCACGCTATTCATACCACTCTCTGCTTCGCCAATAGCATCGCCGAACCAGATATATAAAGAAGTAATCGTCCATGCAATACCGGCAAGACACAAAATCATGCCTGCCGTGCTGCCGTTAACCCACGACGAAGCACCCCAAGCAAATGCTAGCAAACCTAAGCTAGTAACAATTGGGTGACGTGTTGGAGCCGGCACATAGTAATAAGGGGCTTTTGAAACACTGGAAGACATTCTCTCTCTCCTAAAAAATCAATTCGCAACAACTGCTTTGACAATCATCAACAAAATTGCCATAAAAATAATTGCGCCTAAAACTCCTGCAAGCACAATATGCACAAAACTAACTGATGCCATATCGGCCTCTTGACCAGAGCCTTTACGAACACCTAAAAATCCCCACAAAACTGCTCTCATGGAAATCAAAAACATCACTAAGGAACTGCGTTTCTTTTCCATACTAAATCTTTGACGGCTTACTATTATGTTCGCCGGTAATCACTTTCTGACCACTACCTACCTCAAAGAATGTGTATGACAAAGTAATGTTTTTTACATCTTTCGGCAAAGCCGGATCAATCACAAAAACAACTGGCATTTCACGTGACTCATTAGGCTTTAAAGTTTGCTGCTCAAAACAAAAACATTCCAACTTTGTGAAGTGTTGCGTTGCTTGCTTTGGAGCATAACTAGGAATTGCCTGGGCTGACACAGATCTACCTTGAGTATTAACCACTTCGTAAATTACTTGAATTATTTCACCAGGATGCACTTGCATCGAATTCTTTACTGAGCGAAAACGAAAAGGTCCTTGTGTATTTGAATCAAACTCTACAGTGATCAAACGACTCTCATCAATTTGAGTGTTTTTATTGACCGCACCAACTGCTCTTGTTCCGTAATCATTTTTGCTAGTAACCACATTAATGCCAGTCACTTCACAAAGAACTCGGTACATTGGAATCAAAGCATATCCAAAAACAAACATGGCTGAGCTAATCACTATTAGCTTCAACAACAGTTGACGGTTATATCTGATGAGATTAAAAGCCATGCTTAACCAAAGATCGCTTTCTTAGCAAAAATGCCAACAAAGAAGACCAGCGCTACGGTTAACAAAACAAAAGCCAAGCGGCGATTGCTCGCGCTTGGGTTCTTTTGTTGTTGATTTGATTGAGTCATAAATTCCGTATTAACGGATTACTTAACTGTTGGTGGAGTTTCAAATGTATGGAATGGTGCTGGAGATGGAATCGTCCACTCTAGACCCTGAGCATTTTCCCAAGCCTGAGCTTCGGCTTTTTTGCCACCACGATAAGTTGGCAACACAATGAATAGCAAGAAGTAAACCTGCATCAAACCGAAACCTAAACCACCAATAGAGGCAACTGCGTTGAAGTCAGCAAACTGAACTGGGTAGTCTGCATAACGACGTGGCATGCCGGCCAAGCCCAAGAAATGCATCGGGAAGAATGTTAAGTTGAAGAAAATCATTGAACCCCAGAAGTGAATCTTGCCACGGAATTCATTCACCATGAAACCAGTCCACTTAGGAGCCCAGTAGTAGAAACCGGCATATAAAGCAAACAATGACCCAGCAACTAAAACGTAGTGGAAGTGAGCAACAACGTAATAAGTATCTTGAACCATGATATCAATTGGAGCAACGGCAAGGATCAAGCCAGTAAATCCACCCATTGTGAACACGAAAATAAATCCGATAGACCACAACATTGGAGTTTCAAAGGTCATTGAACCCTTCCACATTGTTGCAATCCAGTTAAAGATTTTTACACCTGTTGGAACAGCGATCAACATTGTTGCGTACATAAAGAATAACTGGCCAGTTACAGGCATACCTGTAGCAAACATGTGGTGAGCCCAAACGATGAATGACAAGATCGCGATTGAACCAGTTGCATAAACCATTGAGCTGTAACCAAACAACTTCTTACGCGCAAAGGTTGGGATTACTTCACTAATGATGCCAAACGCTGGCAAGATCATGATGTAAACCTCTGGGTGACCAAAGAACCAGAAAATATGTTGATACATTACTGGGTCGCCGCCGCCAGCTGCTGAGAAGAAGCTTGTACCAAAGTGACGATCCGTTAGAACCATTGTAATTGCGCCAGCTAAAACAGGCATTACGGCAATCAACAAGTAAGCAGTAATCAACCATGTCCAACAGAACATTGGCATCTTCATTAATGTCATACCTGGGGCACGCATATTAAGGATGGTGACAATAATATTGATTGAACCCATGATGGAAGATGCGCCCATCAAGTGAATTGCAAAAATTGCCATGTCCATACCAGGACCCATTTGCACTGATAAAGGTGCATATAAAGTCCAACCAGCTGCTGTTGCACCGCCCGGTACAAAGAATGATGACAGTAACAATGATGCTGCAACCGGCATGATCCAGAAACTGAAGTTATTCATACGAGCAAACGCCATATCAGAAGCGCCCACTTGCAAAGGAATCATGAGGTTAGCAAATCCCACGAAGGCCGGCATGATGGCACCAAACACCATCACCAAGCCGTGCATTGTTGTTAACTGATTAAATAATTCTGGACGTATGAACTGTAAACCCGGTTGGAATAATTCCAAACGAATCAACAAAGCCATCACGCCACCAGCCATTAAGCTGACAAAAGAGAAAATTAAATACAACGTACCAATATCTTTGTGGTTCGTTGCATACAACCAACGACGCCATCCATGTGGATGATCGTGTGCGTGATCATCGTGATGATCGTGTGCGTGGCTTACTGTGCTCATAGTCGCTCCAATTACCTATATATGTATTAATTACTTAGCTGCGCGTGCAGTTGTGAAATCTTTTGGCTGAATTAATTCGCCTGTCTTGTTACCCCATGAATTACGTGTGTACGTCATAACAGAGGCTAATTCAACATCGTTTAATTGTGCCCACTTAGGCATTCCTCTTAAGCCGTTCAAAAGAATCTTGTATTGCCCATCTTTAGAACCGTTAACAACTTTTGAACCATCTAATGCTGGAAATGCTCCGGCACCTTTGCCGTTAGGCTGGTGACAAGCTGCGCAATTAGCTGCATAAACTTTTTCGCCACGATTTTTTAACTCATCCATGGTGTATGTCTTAGATGGGTCATCAGCCAACGCCGCCATTTGAACTTTCTTTTCTGCAGCCCATGCTGTGTACTCAGTATCTGTTACTACTTTCACTACGATTGGCATGAAAGCGTGCTCTTTGCCGCATAGCTCAGAACATTGCCCGCGGTAGGTACCTACTTTTTCAGCACGGAACCATGCATCACGAACAAAACCTGGGATAGCATCTTGCTTAACGCCAAAGGCTGGGATTGTCCAAGAGTGAATAACGTCGTTAGCAGTTGTAACCATACGAATCTTTTTGCCAACCGGGACAACCATTTCGTTATCCACTTCCATCAAGTAGGTATCGCTCTTTTCAGCTTGGTTGTTAATTTGTTCCCGTGGTGTTGTCAAAGTTTGCAGGAATGAAATGCCTTCACCCTCACCTTTGATGTAGTCGTAGCCCCATTTCCACTGATAGCCTGTGACCTTGATAGTTAGGTCAGCGTTTGTTGTGTCTTTCATCGCCACAACAGTTTTTGTTGCTGGCAATGCCATACCGATAACGATCAACAAAGGTACAACTGTCCAAATAATTTCAACTGTTGTGCTTTCATGGAAGCTTGCTGATTTGTGCCCTAATGATTTACGGTGCTTGTAGATGGAATAGAACATCACGCCAAAAACAGCTACAAAAATCACCAAACAAATAGCCAACATCATCCAATGCAATACAGCTACCTCTTCCGCAACTTTAGTTGCTGGAGTTTGAAGATTTAATTGAAAGCGTGCTGGACCGCCAGGCATGTCATTAATAGCTAAAACCAAGTTGCTATGCAGCAAGCCGATTAAACCTAAAAACAAACCGGCTAATGATGTGCGATGTTTCATCTTATTTCCCGTTAAATAAATTCTTAAATCTGTGCAAAAAAAGCATGCGCAATATCGTGAGATTATATTTGCGTAACTTGATCCAGCGCAATAAATTACTAACTATTCTGCTTGATTTGGCTTAGAAAATTAAAGCTAATTGTATGTGAGCGCTAGCTCACTTATTACTTTGATCTAAGGATTTGATCAATTCCAATCTTAGCAACCCCATCATGTGACTTTGATAAACGACGTTCTGGAGTCCATGCATGGCCATAAACAACCTCTAAAGTCATTTTTAATGGGGTTAATTGAGGATTTGCTTTGATTAGCTCAGCACCCTTGCGATGAATAAAGCCCAACTCCAGGGCATCCTTCACGAGCAAATCTATGTGCCCGTACTCAAGAGTGACGTACTCCATATCCATGACCGGCTCTGCAAAGCCTGATTTCAACAAAGCATCACCGACATCATGCATATCCCAGGCACCGGCGATGGGCTCTGAGGCACCATCCATCACCCTTAATTCTTTGGCTGTATCTGGCCCCAAATATGCAAACATCAACAAGGATTCTGGCTTTAAAAGTCGTTCCCAGCTTTGCACCAGTAAATCAGGTTGCGCGTGATGTTGAAGTTCTAAATTAGACCAAACTAAATCCATTAAAGATTCTGGCTGAGAAGCATCACTTGACTGGAGTTGCACAGTAGGGCGTCTCAATAATTGCAATAAAAGTCTATGAAGCAAGCTGTATTGAAGCTTGGGATCAGAACAGTAATGGCGAGCCTTAGGAAATCGCTCATGTATTAATGCAAGTTGGACTGAACCAGAATGAAAAATATGCTCCGCTTCTAATTTAATAATCGTCAACTTATCCATCATCCGGTTAGCTATCTCTAAAGATAACCAATCAGGAATGGCTGGAGTCAATGTTGGCAAAGTGGACATAGGCGCTCAGTATACTCAGCGCCCCATGAAATTTCTTCTACCCAGCTCATGTATTGCCTGCAAGGAATTTCAAGCATCTACTATTTGCTATAAATGTCTAAACCTCATAAAAGACAAGCAAATACACCGCTGTCAAAAATGTGCGCTGCCCTGCCAAGCCGAGAAATTAATTTGTGATTTATGCCACCGGCACCCGCCTTCATTTGATAGCACCATTTGCTTAGATAGCTATGGCGGAATACTGACTGAGGCTTTGCAGGATTACAAATACCAAGGGAAAGTTGCTTTAGCAACCGGCTTCACAGATACCTGGAAACAAACTTTTCAAAAGGAGCTTCTTTTTCATGAAGATATTAATTGGATGATTCCCGTTCCTCTGAGTATTAAAAAACTACATCTCAGAGGATTCAATCAATCTTGGGAGCTATGTAAACGATTTGCTAAAACATTTAACAAAAATGCTGACCCCTATGTATTAGGTCGCAACCATATTGAAGGTGATCAAGCTCACGCAACCCGAGAGGAGAGATTCACAAGACTCATTAATACATTTCGCGTGAACCCAAAAAGACTTCAGCATATTGAGGATCAACATATTTTGATTGTTGATGATGTTATGACAACTGGAGCCACACTGAACATCATGGCTAAACTATTAAAAGATTTTGGCGCCCAAAGTGTTCATAATTGGGTCATTCTTAGAACATCTTTGTAAAACATATGATTAACGTTGTACTTGTTGAGCCCGAAATACCGCCGAATACCGGCAACATTATTCGCCTGTGCGCCAACACAGGTGCGCAATTGCATTTAATTGAACCGTTGGGGTTTCCGTTAGAAGATTCAAGAATGAAGCGAGCGGGATTGGATTATCACGAATACGCTCACATGAAAGTTCATAAAAATTGGGAAGCCTTTTTAGAATCTGAAAAACCTTCACGGGACAGAATGTTTGCTATCACCACCAAAGGTAAATCTCACTTATCAAGGTGTCAGTTTTTAGAAAATGATTACTTGGTTTTTGGTTCTGAGACAAAAGGACTTGCTCAAAACGTCAGGGATTGCTTCCTACCCGAGCGCGCTTTGAGATTGCCTATGAGAGAAAATAGTCGCAGCCTCAATTTGTCAAATGCTGTTGCAGTAATGGTTTATGAAGCCTGGCGACAAATGGATTTTGTGGGTGGCGATTAATTCGATGAATGATTTTCAGATTTAGGATCGCGACCCATCAAGAGCCTAACAGCGCTTGGCAAATCTAAATTACTAAATAGAACCTGACAAACCATTTGAGTAATTGGCATATCAATATTTTTAGCAATTGCTAAATCATTAACAGCCTGCGCACAACGAACACCTTCCGCAACATGACCCAGACTCGATAGCACTTCAGATAATTTCTTCCCTGAAGCCAACTGAAGACCCACTTGTCTGTTGCGAGATAAATCTCCAGTGGCGGTCAATATTAAATCACCAACACCTGTTAAGCCCATAGCTGTTTCAGGTTGACCACCCATTGCGGTAATTAAACGCGTCATTTCACTAAGCCCACGAGTCAGTAATGCCGCGCGCGCATTCAGGCCCAGCCCCAACCCATCACCAATACCGGTGGCAATTGCTAAGACGTTCTTAATGGCGCCACCTAACTCAACGCCAACTATGTCACTGCTACCGTAAATTCTCATATTGCCGTAATGAAAAACTTGCTGAACAAGAGCCACCAATTCTTGTGAGTCACTGGCAACTGTTAATGCACATGGCATTCCAATAGCAACCTCACTGGCAAAACTGGGGCCTGAAAGAACAGCTAAGCGAATTCCTTTATTAAGTGACTGACTTACTTTGAGCTCACGCTCAATCACTTGGTGTGGCATTAAGGATGTTTCTGGCTCTAAACCTTTACACAACCAAACCCAATTTTTGGGGCAGTTATTCAGCGCCAATAAAGCATGCACTGTTTCTTTTAGTCCAGAAACGGGTGTTGCAATAACGACTAAATCTTGATCTTGGGCTTTAGCAAAAATACCCTGCCAATCATCTGTCACATTTAGAGAGTCAGGCAATGAAATATCTTTTAAATATTTCTGATTCAATCGTGTTTCTTGAATTTGCTTGGCAAGAAGTGCCGAACGACTCCATAAGCCGACATCTAAATTGTGAGCGTTCTTGGAAGCGTGCATGGCCATTGCGGTACCCCATGCGCCAGCTCCAAGAAAAATGACTTTCATATTAGTTAGGCAAAATGATGCCGCTATCATTTGAGGCACTTGCTCCAGCAGCTTGTTCTAAACGTTGCTCATAGAGTGCATGGAAATTAATCTCTGCTAGGTGCACAGGTTGAAAACCAGCACGACTAATCATGTCGGCAATATTTGATCTCAAATATGGGAACAAAATAGTTGGGCAAGCAATCCCCAACATAGGATCAATTTGCTCAGCAGGCATGTGACGCATTTCAAAAATACCTGACTGTTGTGCTTCGATTAAAAATAGCACTTTATCTTCAATGCGAGTGGTTACTGTGCCAACTAATGTCACATGAAAATTACTGTCATCTAACTGATTAGCTTGAATATCTACTTGAACTTCTAGTTTAGGTTCAGCCTGTACCAAAAGAATTTCTGGAGCATTGGGTTGCTCCAAAGACATATCTTTGAGGTAAACGCGTTGAATTTGAAAACTTGGTGTGTTATCGGCAACACCATTTGCAGCAACATCTGTCATGATTTTCCTATTTATTGACTTAATAATGGATCTAGCTTACCAGCACGGTCAAGTGCTGAAAGATCATCAAAGCCACCCACATGAGTGTCTTCAATAAAAATTTGAGGAACAGTGCGCCTCCCTGTTCTGGCAATCATCTCGTCTTTTTTGCCAGGCTCCTTATCAACTAAGATTTTTTCTGTAATAACGGCACCCTTGGCTATTAATAAACGCTCGGCCATCACGCAATACGGGCAGACCTGTGTGCTGTACATCGTTATTTTTGCCATTTTTATCCCCAGTAGCGATCAGTAGGCTTACTTAACTAACGGTAAACCCGCCTGATTCCAAGCAGAAATACCACCATCTAAGCATGCAACCTCAGAAAATCCAGCTTTTTTGAACTTTCCAGAAGCTGTATTTGCTCTATAACCGCTTAAACAAACTAAAATAACAGGCTTATTGCTGTCTAACTTCAGTTGTTTAATGCCATTATCCAAATCAGCTAAAGGTAAGTGCTTTGATTGAGCTATGTGCCCAGCCTTGTACTCATCGGCTGTACGTATATCAACAATCTGAGCGTTTCTTTGGTTGACCCACTGAACTGCTGTGTGTACGCTAAGAAGCTGTTTGTTTAAACGACCCAAGATTTGGGGCAAGGCTAAGGCTAGACCTGAGGTAACCAAGGTGGCTAGTAGCATTAAATTATTTGTATTTGTTAAGAAGTCCATCAGTAAATTATAGAATGTGAATATGAAACAACTAGTACTTATTCGCCATGGCGAATCCCAATGGAACCTAGAAAACCGTTTTACCGGCTGGGTTGATGTAGATTTAACACCGACCGGTATCCAGCAAGCAACGCAAGCTGGCGAAAGTTTAAAGGCTGCAGGGTATGATTTTGACATTGCTTACACTTCTGTGCTTAAAAGGGCTATTCGGACTCTTTGGCACACTCAAGAAGCAATGGATAGACTTTGGCTGCCTGTTGTCCACAGTTGGAGGTTAAATGAGCGCCACTATGGTGCTTTGGCAGGCCTTAATAAAGCAGAAACTGCTCAAAAATACGGTGATGAACAAGTTCATATTTGGAGAAGGTCTTATGACGTACGACCGCCCCTACTAGATCCAACTGATCCAAGAGCTTCATTTAATGACCCCCGCTACGCCAAGTTAAAGCGTGAAGAAATTCCTTTGGGGGAGTGTTTAAAAGACAACGTTGCTCGAGTTATTCCACTTTGGGAAGAATCGATTGCTCCTGCGCTTCGTGCAGGAAAGCGAGTATTAATTGCCGCTCACGGCAATAGCATTCGCTCACTTGTAAAGTATTTAGACAATGTTTCTGATGCAGACATTATGGAAATCAACATCCCAAATGGAGTTCCGTTAGTCTACGAGCTAGACGATAACCTTAAACCAATTAAGCACTTTTACTTAGAAAAATAAATATGTATCGCTCAATTAAGAGTATTGCCCTCATTTGTACAGGCCTGATTGCTGGGGTTGCACTAACCCTGCAACTTTCAGCAACAGCCCAGCAAAATGGCTCCAACCTTCCTTTAGATGAATTAAGAAGTCTATCTAATGTGTTTGGTCAAATCAAACGAGATTATGTTGAGCCAGTTGATGATAAAAGACTATTAACTGATGCGATCAAAGGTATGGTTAGCGGCTTAGATCCGCACTCATCATATTTAGATAAAAAAGACTTTGCTGAAATGCAAGAACATACTCAAGGCAAATTTGCAGGCCTTGGCATTGAAATCACTTCAGAGGATGGCGTAGTTAAGGTCATGAACCCGATTGAAGACACCCCAGCAGCAAGAGCTGGCATTCAATCTGGAGACTTAATTACACGTCTAGATGACAAACCAGTTCGTGGCATGACTTTAGATCAAGCCGTTCGTCGTATGCGTGGCGAACCTGGTACAAAAATTACTTTAACTATTTTCAGAAAGAGTGAAGATAGAACTTTCCCAATCACGATCACTCGCGCTGAAATTAAAGTTCAATCCGTCAAAACCAAACTATTGGATAACGGCATTGCTTATGTTCGAATCACCAGCTTTCAAGAGCGTACGATTCCAGATCTAGCCAAAAAATTAAATGAATTAACTACAAAAGATTCTCAAATTAAAGGCTTGGTTCTAGATTTACGTAACAACGGTGGTGGCCTTCTTCAAGGTGCTGTTGGGGTTTCAGCAGCCTTTTTACCAAACGATGCTTTAGTGGTTTCAACCAAAGGTCAAGCTGAAGATGCCAAGCAATTATTCACAGCTAACTTTAGTAACTACCGCTTATCAGAAAATAAGGACGTATTAGCTGAACTTAATCCAGTTTTCAAAAAAGTACCTATGGTTGTCTTAGTTAATGCTTTCTCAGCATCAGCCTCAGAGATTGTTGCTGGGGCATTACAAGATCACAAACGTGCGACCATCATTGGCAAAACAACTTTTGGTAAAGGTTCGGTTCAAACTGTAAGGCCATTAAGTGCAGATTCTGCTCTTAAGCTAACCACAGCTTACTACTACACACCTTCAGGCAAATCAATTCAAGCATTTGGCGTCAAGCCAGATATTCCTGTTGATCAGAATTTAGAAGGCGACCCTGATGATGTTTTGATTACAAGAGAAATTGACAGCGAGAAGCATCTCAAGAATAAGCAAGCTTCTGAAGAAAAATTAATCAATGATCGTGAAAAGCGTCGCCTAGAAGAACTTCAGCGCATTGAAGAAATGAATGCAAAGAAATCCACTGAAGACAAAGAAAAGGATCGTAAAAAACGTCCTCCAGAGTTTGGATCAGCGGAAGACTTCATGCTAACGCAAGCTGCCGCTTACCTAAAAGGGCAACCTGTCAAACGCTCTAAATCACGCCTTGAGTAATCAGAGATTAGCGCATGAATGATCAAGATCTTCTTCGCTATTCTCGACACATCCTTCTAGAGGAAATTGGCATAGAAGGCCAAGAAAAAATCTTGGCCTCTCATGTCGTCATTGTTGGCGCCGGCGGTCTTGGATCAGCTGCAGCACCTTACTTAGTTGCAGCAGGTGTTCAAACAATCACGCTTATTGATCATGACACGGTTGATCTTACAAATCTTCAGCGCCAAATCATGCATCAGCATGCATCAGTAGGAAAACCTAAAGTTTTATCGGGAAAAGATACTTTAGAAAAGTTAAATCCTGCGATCAAAGTGAATGCACTTCAAGAGAAAGCAAGCCCATCATTACTCAATGAGCTATTACCAAGAGCAACGGTTGTACTTGATTGCAGTGATAATTTCACTACTAGACAATTAGTTAATGAACTATGCATCCAACATCATGTGCCATTAGTCAGTGGATCTGCGATACGCTTTGATGGTCAAGTTAGCGTATTTGATCATCGTAAAGATAATTCACCCTGCTACGCTTGCGTCTTCCCTAAAGACCAAAGCTTTGATGAAGTGCAATGTTCAACGATGGGTGTTTTCTCTCCATTAGTAGGCATCATCGGCACAATGCAAGCTGCACAAGCACTGCAGATCATCATGGATATTGGGCAAACGCTCAATGGTAGATTATTGCTTTGGGATGCACGCTCAACTGAAATTAATCAGATTCAAATTAACAAACAGCACAACTGTCCTGTTTGCTCTATAAAGAATTAATCTTATTCAAAGCTGCTTGTAAATCTTCCGGCTCAATTGCAGACAGCAATTGATCAACGGCCAGCTTCAAACTTCCTACGTCAGCACGCAAGACTTCTTTCTTTACAGAAAGCAGTTGATTGAAGTGTAGCGAAAAATCAGTTAAACCCATCCCTAACAAAACTCTCGTCATAGATGCTTCGCCTGCCATCTCCCCGCAAACGGAAACTGGCATATTGGCAGCTTTTGCATCACGAATCACTCCTGCAATTAATCTTAAAACGGCAGGGTGCAGAGGATCATATAAATGGGCCACTGCGTTGTCAGCACGATCAATAGCTAGGGTGTACTGAATTAAGTCATTTGTACCAATTGATAAGAAATCCAAGCGCTTAATAAATAATGGCAGCGCAAGCGCAGCAGCTGGAATTTCAATCATCGCGCCAACGCGCACGTAGGGGTCAAATAAAATGCCGCGCTCTTCCAATTGCTTTTTAGCAGTATCGATAAGATCCAAAGTCTGATCAATTTCTTGAGCATGCGCCAACATTGGAATTAAGATTTTCATTTTTCCAAAAGCAGACGCTCTAAGAATGGCTCGAATCTGAATCAAGAACATATCTGGCTCTGATAAAGACCACCGAATAGCCCTAAGTCCTAAGGGTGATAGATACGCCGAGTGGCCATCCTCATCAACATCCAAAGGTTTGTCAGCGCCAATATCAATCGTTCTAATAGTTACAGGTAGCCCCTTCATGGCCTCAGCTGTTTTTCTGTAAGCCCAGAACTGCTCTTCTTCATCGGGCATATGCCCTTTGCGATTCATGAACAAGAATTCAGATCTAAATAAGCCAATCCCAACAGCACCCGACTCTAAAGCCAATGAAGCATCATCAGGCATTTCAACGTTTGCCATTAAATCAACTGCCACACCATCTAAAGTAAATGTAGGGGTATGCTTGAGTCTTAAGAGTTTTTTCTTTTCTAACTTTCTTTGAGATTGAAGATGACGGTACTCTTCAAGAATCAAAGGACTTGGGTCAACAATAACAATACCGCGGTCACCATCGATAATTAACCAATCATCCTGATGAATAAGTTCGCTCGCACGCCTCACGCCCACAGCTGCAGGTATATCTAAACTTCTAGCAACAATCGCGGTGTGAGATGTTCTGCCACCCAAATCTGTAATAAAGCCGCCAAAGGCCACATCTTTAAAACGCATCATATCTGGTGGTGCTATGTCATGAGCAACCACAATGACTTCGGATAATTGATCGCCATCACTGACGCTCTTATAAAAAGAATTCAGAGTTTGATGATCTGCGCCATGGTGTAGAACTTTCATCACACGCTCAACCACCTGCCTAATATCTGTAGCCCGCTCTCGAAGATATTCATCTTCAATTTCAGCAAACTGCTCTAATAAATCTTCAAGCTGAGTGGCTAACGCCCATTCAGCGTTATATCTTCTTGACTTAATTAGCTCTAATGGTTTTTCTGTCAGAGTAGGATCTGCCAAAATCATGCCATGAACATCTAAGAACGCCGCCATCTCTTCTGGGGCGGCATCAGGCAAACTTGCTCTGATGCTTTTTAATTCACCACGAACAACCTCGAACGCATTCAATAATCTTTTTTCTTCTTCTGCCTCTGTACCTTCGGGAACCAGGTAATGCTTTACATCCATTGCCGATGGAGCAATACGTAAAGCCCTACCAATAGCTATTCCGCTGGTAACTGGGACGCCGTGAAGAGTAAAGGACAATTATTCGCCCTCACCAAATCGATCATTGATTAAAGCTTTCAGAGCATCAAAAGCTTCTTGTTCTTTTTCTCCAGATGTTTCTAGCGTCACAACACTGCCCATACCAGCTGCCAGCATCATGACGCCCATAATACTTTTTGCATTAACCTTACGCCCACCCTTAGATAAAAAGATTTCACTAGGAAACTGTCCTGCCAACTGAGTTAACTTAGCTGAGGCCCTGGCATGCAAACCTAATTTATTAATGATGTTGATGTCTTCGCTAGGCATCTTTATTCCTTACTAAGTATTTTTTCCGAAGGTGACGCGTCAATTGGAACTCCCAGATGTCCGATCGGGAGAATCCCCTGTTGGCCACCATGCATAGCTTTTTGCATAGCCGAATCCAAGGACTCACCACGATATGAGATTGCTCTCATGAGCATAGGTAAATTAATACCCGTCAAAACTCTAACGCGACCCTCAAATATTGCTTTGTGAGCTAGGCGACTGGCAACGTTCGCTGGCGTGGCCCCCATGATGTCAGTCAACACAAGCAATCCATTTTTAGAATGGATCGATAGAGCAGCTTCCGTTGCCTTTTCAAGTGTTAATTTGGCATCTTCATGAGCCATAACATCAAGAGCCACTATACGATCTGGCACCTCTCCATAAACATGACGCACAAATTCTTTAAGTGCGGATGCCAAGGGTGCATGAGCGATGATTAAAATTCCAGCCATTATTAATTCAAATATTTTTCTAAATTATTAAGCCACTGCTTTGCAACATCATGACCTGTTTGCTCTGTAATTTCAACAAAACATGTCGGACTGGTTACATTAATTTCTGTTAAATATCCACCGATAAAATCTAAGCCCACCAGATGTAAGCCACGCGCTGCCAATTGAGGCCCAATCTTAGTTGCCACATCTAATTCTTTCTGTGATAACTTTTGAGCAACGCCACGACCACCTGCGGCCAAATTACCCCTTACTTCACCCTCTTGAGGAATTCTGGCAAGCGAAAAAGGAACAGGCTCTCCACCAATTAAGAGTACTCTTTTATCTCCTTGAATAATTTCAGGGATAAATTTTTGAACCATTAAAGCGCGGCGACCAACATCTCCTAAGCTCTCAACAATACTAGCAATATTTAGGCCATCTTGTTTGACCCTAAAAATGCCCATGCCTCCCATACCATCAAGAGGTTTAATGATAATGTCCTCATGTTGACGATGGAATGCTTTGATATCTTCTAAATCATGGCTGATGATTGTTGGTGGTGCAAATTCTAAGAACTCAAGCAAAGCTAATTTTTCAGAATGATTTCTAAGGGCCTCCGGGCAATTGAATACCTTTGCACCTTGGCGAACTGCTTCTGATAAAAACCATGTGGCCGTTACGTAGCTAACATCAAACGGCGGGTCTTTTCTCATGATCACCGCATCAAAAGAAGGAAGATTCAATGTATCAACAACTAACTTCTGATACCAATCAAGCTCTAGACGATCAACTTTAATCTGCTGACATCGGGCCTTCATCAAACCATCAATACTTTTCAAGTCATGCACATGACAATGCCAAACCTCATGACCCGCTGCTTGTGCAGCATCCATCATGGCTAAAGTGCTATCTTTTTTAACAGCAAAACTATTTAGTGGGTCCGCAATAAATAAAAATTTCATTATTAATTATCTGCATCCGGGTCTGTACGCTCGAGCTCTAAAGATGCTGCTAATAAAGCAAGTCTTGCTACAACACCATATAAATAAAAACGATTGGGCACTGCTACGCCAGGCTTGGCACCAACATCAGGGATTGTGTTGTGATCAAAGGCCAATGGTACAAAGTGCATCCCAGGAGAATTAAGATTCTCATCAACACCCCGACCTGTATGAACACGATAAAAACCACCAACAACATAACGGTCCATCATATAAACAACTGGCTCTGAAACAGCCTCATTAATTTTTTCAAATGTGTAAACACCTTCTTGGACTAACACATCTGAAACTTCTAAACCCTCTTTGACGACACTCATCTTATTTCGTTCTTTACGATTAAGATCCTTCACCTCACTAGCATCTTTAACAGTCATGATGCCCATGCCATATGTACCCGCATCGGCCTTAACAATCACATATGGCTTTTCTTTAATGCCATATTCGCGATATTTACGAGCTGTTTTTTTCAAGATAGTATCTACGGCGTCTTGTAACTCCTGCTCACCAATGCGCTCATGAAAATTAATCCCTGAACATTTGCTGAAGAATGGATTAATCATCCATGGGTCAATGTCGATAACTTTTGAAAACTTCTTCGCCACATCATCATAAGCAGCAAAGTGGTTTGATTTACGACGCACTGACCAGCCTGAATGTATCGGCGGCAATACGTATTGCTCATGCAGGTTTTCCAAGATGGCAGGAACGCCACCTGACAAATCATTATTCAAAAGAATAGTGCAAGGATCAAAATCCTTGAGACCTAGTCGACGGCCTTTAATACCTAATCTAACCAATGGCTCCAAAATAAGTCTTTGGCCATCTGGCAAATCAATTGGCGTGGGTTTTGTGATTTCTTCAGATAAAGATCCCAAACGAACATTTAAGCCTGTTTGTCTCAGTATCGACGCCAAACGTGCCACGTTTTGCAAATAAAACACATTGCGCGTGTGACGCTCAGGAATCAATAATAGATTTTTTGCATCAGGGCATATTTTTTCAATGGCGGCCATCGCGGCTTGAACAGCCAAAGGCAACATTTCTGGAGATAAATTATTAAATCCACCAGGAAATAAATTTGTATCAACTGGTGCTAACTTAAACCCAGCATTTCGCAAATCAACAGAACAGTAAAAAGGTGGTGTGTGCTCTTGCCACTCCAATCTAAACCATCGCTCGATAGCGGGCGTAGCTTCTAAAACCTTGCGCTCTAATTCAAGCAAGGGGCCATTAAGGGCTGTAATCAAATGAGGTACCATGCCACCATTCTAAGACAGATAAAAAAAGAGCGGGTTCTTATTCAGAATCCGCTCTTTAAATCCCCCTAAATTTGGACTTTTAGGGGTTACTCCACACTACATTTCACACAGATTTACGAAAAATCACTAATTAAGCTTCGTATGCAGTTTCGCCATGAGACGTGATATCTAAACCTTCACGCTCTTCGTCTTCTGGCACACGTAAACCGATTACCAAATCTACTAGTTTGTAAGCGATGTATGAAACCACGCCAGACCAAACAATAGTTGTTAATACAGCCTTAGCTTGAATCCAAACTTGTCCTACGATTGAGTAGTCAGCTGCTACCGCATTTGCTACGTAGTCATAGATACCTGTACCACCCAATGATGGGTCTGCAAATACACCAGTTAGTAATGCACCCAAGATACCACCAACACCGTGAACTCCAAACACGTCCAAGCTGTCGTCTGCACCAAGCATGCGCTTCAAACCAGTTACACCCCACAAACATAGGAAACCAGCGATCAAACCAATCACGATGGCGCCCATTGGGCCTACAAATCCAGCGGCTGGAGTAATTGCAACCAAGCCGGCTACTGCACCTGATGCAGCACCCAACATTGATGGCTTACCCTTGCCTAACCACTCGCCTAAGCTCCAAGTCAGAACCGCAGCAGACGTTGCCAAGAAAGTATTAGCAAATGCCATTGCTGCACCACCTGATGCCTCTAGTGCTGAACCAGCGTTGAAACCAAACCAACCAAACCACAATAGTGAAGCACCAACCATTGTCAAAGTTAAGCTGTGTGGTTTCATAGCTTCTTTACCGAAACCAATACGCTTGCCAATAACGAAGGCACCTACTAAACCAGCAACTGCTGCGTTGATATGTACAACTGTACCGCCAGCAAAATCTAGAGCACCCATTTGGAACAACCAACCTGAAGCTGCTGTAGCTGCATCACCGGCCGCTTTATCTGTAAATAGATCAGGACCAGGCCAGAACCAAACCATGTGAGCAATTGGTAAATAGCTAAATGTGAACCATAGAACAACAAACAACAAGACAGCAGAGAACTTAGCGCGTTCAGCGAATGCACCAATAATCAAGCAGCAAGTAATCGTTGCAAATGCGCCTTGGAATGAGAAGAATGCAAATTCTGGAATCACTACGCCTTTACTGAAAGTAGCACCCATTGATTCAGGGGTTAAACCAGCCAAGAAAAGACGATCAAATCCGCCGAAGAATGCGCCACCCTCTGTGAAAGCAATACTGTAGCCATAAACTGCCCACAACACTGAGATCAAAGAAAAGATCACCATACATTGCATCAACACTGACAACATGTTTTTGCTACGCACTAAACCACCGTAGAAAAGACCCAAACCTGGCAATGTCATGAGAATAACTAAAGCAGTACAAATCATGACCCAGGCTGTATCACCTTTGTTAGCAACTGGCGCCGTGGCGGCAGGTGCGGCTGGAGCAGCACTTGCTGCAGCTGCTGCAGGGGCAGTTACTGCTGGCTTAGCTTCTTCAGCAGCATAAGCTGGTGAAGATACTGCCATCGTAAAAGAACCTAGAGCTAAAGCTGCTGCGCTGGCTGCGAGTAGACGTTTGATCCAATATGTCATTTTTAACCTCGCTTAAAGGGCAGACTGACCGGTTTCACCGGTACGAATGCGGATAACTTGTTCAATTGACGAAACGAAAATCTTTCCGTCACCAATCTTGCCAGTTTTGGCTGATTTCTCAATTGCTTCCACGGCACGTTCAACGATGCCGTCATCTACTGCTGCCTCAACTTTTACCTTAGGCAAGAAATCAACTACATACTCAGCACCGCGATACAACTCGGTGTGACCCTTTTGTCGTCCAAAGCCTTTAACTTCAGTAACGGTGATACCTGAAACGCCAACTTCTGATAGCGCCTCACGCACCTCGTCAAGCTTGAAGGGCTTGATAATTGCTGTGATTAATTTCATACGTTTCTCCGTGAGATCGCGAATTAGAATGCTTTAAGAACTGAAACAGCTACGCCGTCTTTGTGTAGGTTTTTGCCGTTTGCTGCTGTTGCATAACTCTCAGTGCCAGGTTTTGTATCATTAAAGAAATACTTAACACCTAACAAATAACCTTCATAGTCATACGTCAAACCAACGTTATAGTCGGCGTAGGAAACTTTACCGCCACTATATAAATTGCTTGAGCCATTTTTATAGTCTGTATAACCAGCATGAACTGCTGCTGTTAGTTTAGGCGCCACTTCTTGAGCAAGAGTTAAGTCATAGTACAAAGTACCTTTTGCATCTTCACCTCCTGTTGAATCAGTTGTAGCAACGCCGAAGTAGTTCTTACTTAAAACATATGATGTTTTAAATGTAGCCGGACCATAACCTAAACCAATATAGGCTTCATGTGTGCTGGCCATATTTTTACCTTGGTAAACAGCGCCTGGGTAGCTGTAGTAAATTGTTCCAACATCCACTGCAAAACCAGCAACTTCAGTTTTATATCCACCGTAATAATCAATCTCTAAATTTACGGTTGCATTTGGCGCAGTCCAATCAGAAACATTTGAACCCCAAGTACCAATATACAAACCAGATTTGTGACCAATATCAACACCGCCTTGAACTGCTGCGTTATCACCATTCTGTTTAATGCCACGGAAACGGTAGTCGCTAGTTGCGCCTAAGTTATAAGCTACTGTGAATTCTGGTGTCGGCTCAGCCGCTACTGCTACGCCAGAAGATAATGTTGCTGCAGCTGCCAAAGCGATTGCAGAGAGAGTTAGATAAGTTTTCATGTAGTGCACTCCTAATAAACAATCCAAGGGAAATTCCTTGCGTTTAAGATAAGCAAAAGCTATGCCAGTTTTATTTATATCAATAAATCAATGACTTATATTTATAATTATTTGGAAAGAGCTCTAATTGAAGGTGTGGCACCAAAGTGGAACATTAGGTATGCACCAAAATGAAGCACTTATTTGGTGCATGAGAATTTCATAATTTTGGTAAAAAGTAGGTATTAAAGATTTACCTGGAGAAAATATGAACCCGCAAGACATCATGCAAAAAGTGCAATCAATTGCCAGCGACATGCAGAGCAAAGTGGAAGATGCTATTCGTCAGTCACCAGCTAAAGATTTAGAAAAGAATGTTCGTAGTCTCATGACTCAAGGATTCCAAAAAATGGACTTGGTCACTCGCGAAGAATTTGATCTGCAAACACAAGTGCTTGCAAAAACAAGAGCGAAGCTAGAAGAACTGGAAGCCAAAGTGAGCGCACTAGAAAAAAAATAATTCAAGTTGTGCCTTGTAAAACAGCAGAACATTGTTCTGCTGTTTTGGTTTAGTGTCCGGCCAAATGATGTTTCAATGGTTTTGGATAAAACAAAAACCACAAATAAGCAAAGAGCTGAATAAGTAAGAATATAAAAAATACTTGTTTGAATGCAGCCACTTTCTCAATGCCCAATGAGAAAGCAAGATCGAGCCCCCAACCTATACCCCACTGAAAAATAAACGCCCCTACAAATATTAATAAGTTGTAACTTGTTGCCGCAACGCCAGCATTCCGCGATGGAAATGCAGTGATCACAGTGCTTTGCCCCAGGATGTGTCCAGTTGCACTCACAGCCAAAATAATCCACAAAATCCAACTCAAGGGTGAGCTGAAGTAAATGCCCAGCAACTGACTAACCAAGCCTACTGCTAGCAACCACTTTACATAATTGAGAGTTTTAAATCCTTTGCTATTCGCTCTAGGCAATAACCAAGCGTTAAAAGCATAAGCCAACAGCATCATGCCGTTAAATAAAAATAAAACAGTCGCGCTTGTTTCAGAGCTGTAACCTAAAACCTCTGTCATCCAGGGCCCCAGCCACAGAGATTGCAAAGCTAAGAAGCCACCATGATTAACAATACCGATCGGCAACATTCTCAAAAAGAAGGGATCAATCAAAATATCTTTTAAACCAAAGGATTCTTCATTATTAATGTTTTGATTCTTAGGACTAGGCTGATCATTCAACTTAGGAATGCCTAGTTGAATTCCCAAGAATGCAAGTCCTACCAAAATTGCCATAATAAAAAATGCGCCGCGCCATCCGATATAAGGTAAAGCCATTTGAACTGGAATTGTCGTAACCAATGCTCCAGCTGTTCCAAACACTAACATGCCTGAAGCCAATTGACTTTGCTGCTCCACCGCAAACCAGCGCCTATAGGCAGTAAATGCTGCCATCAAGCAGGCCGAGACTCCAATACCAATTAGCAAGCGCCCAATAGTCAGACCCCATAAACTATCTGCATAAGCAAAAATAGCTGAACCAACTAGAGCTATTAATAACAATGTGCTCTCTGTACGTCTTGGGCCAAAATGGTCTAAGGCCATACCAATTGGAATTTGCATAAGAGCAAATCCAACAAAATAAGCTGAGGATAAAAGGCCTAACTCAGAATGACTGATGCTTAAATCAGCCATCAGTTCGGGAGCTATTACTGCATTGACAGCTCTGAATGCATAGGATAAAAAATAGGCAAAAGCAAAATATAGAAACACGCGCCAAGCCAGAGCGCCGCGCATTGGAAGTTGAGTTTGAGTGTGAATCATGTGACTGTTAATAAGGCTTAAACCCACTCAGAAACATACTATGCTCATCTGAGCTTAAAGTTTTTTCTAAGTCTTGATTAGATGTCAGTGTCTGCAGGATGGTTTGTTGATAAATTAAAATTTGACCATCAGAAAAGACTCTTTGAACCAGACGAGTTCGCATCAATCGGCGCTGACCATCTGGTCCCAAACCATCAATGACCCATTCTTTAGCAGGCAATTTTTCTGATGCTTGGCCAGAGGTATTGATTGTGATTGCTTGGGGGGCGACAGCTTGGCTTGTTTTCAAATTACTCAAAATGCCTGACTGAATAAATTCCAGCAATTGAGACATATGTGCCGATGATCTTAATTCAGGCGGCACTTGAATCACCCCAATGGCATACAAGCCATCTTTTACCTTAACAGCCTCCATGGTCATCGTTAACTTTTGCTGCTGAAACAACATGGTCTTTTCAGCACGACTTGGCTTGCCAGGATAGAGAGCCTCATACATCAGGTCATCAGAACGGACTGTGCGCCAATCAAATGTTGGCGTACAAGCTGAAAGCGCCAACAAAAGACACAAAAATGAAAAGAGGCGGTTTATCAACATAAAAGAATTATTTTGCATAAAATGTGATTATGCCCACTCCATCTATATTTCGTTTATTTATTAGCGCGAGATGCTTGTCATTGATAAGCGCACTTATGCTCATATTTAGTATCGCTGCTTGTTCTTCAGATACGCAACAATCCATGCCTAACTTTAAAGTGTCAGAAATATCAGGCCACCAACTGACGCAAGATGATTTTAAAAACAAGGTGGTTATTTTTAATTTTTGGGCAACCAGCTGCACCACATGTGTGAAAGAGATGCCTCAGCTTGTAGAAACCTATCAAAAATATAAAAATACGGGGCTCGAATTAACCGCTGTAGCTATGGCCTATGATCCCCCGATGTATGTGGTCAACTTCGCAGAAACCAGAAAGCTTCCATTTAAAGTTGTTTTAGATTCTGATGGTAGTGTTGCCAAAGCTTTTGGAAAGATTCAGTTAACGCCAACGACTATCGTTGTTGATAAAAAAGGCAAGATTATTAAGCGATATGTTGGCGAACCAGACTGGACTGAATTTCATCAGCTCATTGAAAAGTCTTTAGCTGAAAAAGCCTAAAGACTTTTAAGATTAGACTGCGCCAGCCTTCTCTGCTTGCTGGTCGGCATGGTAACTAGATCGAACCATTGCACCAACGGCTGCATGAGTAAAGCCCATTGCATAAGCCTCTTTTTCAAACATAGCAAATGTGTCTGGGTGAACATAGCGGCGAACAGGCAAATGATGTCCTGATGGCGCAAGATACTGGCCAATAGTCAACATATCAATATTGTGCTCACGCATGTCACGCATCACTTCAAGAATTTCTTCGTCTGTTTCACCTAAGCCCACCATCAAACCACTCTTGGTCGAAACTTTTGGATATAAAGCTTTAAAATCTTTCAGCAGTTTTAGTGAGTGCATATAGTCAGAGCCAGGTCTTGCCTCTTTATATAAGCGAGGGACCGTTTCTAGATTGTGGTTCATGACATGAGGAAGACCATTAGCAAAAATATCTAAAGCCTTTTCTAAGCGTCCACGAAAATCAGGGACTAAAACTTCAATATTGGTATTTGGTGATAAATCTTTTGTCTTAGTAATACAGTCAACAAAATGTTGGGCCCCACCATCCCGTAAATCATCGCGATCAACACTAGTAATCACGACATAAGATAACTTCAAAGCGGCAATTGTTTTGGCCAAATTAAGTGGTTCATCTAAATCTAAAGGATCAGGCCGTCCATGGCCAACATCACAAAATGGACAGCGACGAGTACATTTATCACCCATGATCATAAATGTTGCAGTACCTTTGCCAAAACATTCGCCGATGTTGGGGCAACTGGCCTCTTCACAAACAGTCACCAGTTGATTTTCTCTTAGTATCTTTTTGATTTCATGAAAGCGAGAGTTACCAGAAGCGGCCTTAACTCGAATCCAATCAGGCTTTTTAAGCACCTGCTCGATAGGAACAATTTTGATAGGAATGCGAGACGTCTTATCAGCTGATTTTTGTTTTTGATTTGGATCGTAGGTCTTGGTCATGACCGCACCTCTAGTTGTTGTGATAAATGGCCCAATAGATATTTAGCCACAATATCGATATTGTCGCTCACTCCCAGTGAGTGGAGGTCAATTGTCTTTAAACCCGCATAACCACAAGGGTTGATAGCCTCAAATGGCGCCAAGTCCATATGAACATTGAGTGCGAGGCCGTGATAACAGCATTGCTTAGTAACTTTAAGGCCCAACGCCGCTATTTTTGCTCCGATATTGTTTTGGGCAATTATTTCCTGTTGAGCTAAATAGATTCCCGGCGCCCCTTGATGGCGCTCACCCTGAATTCCCAAGTCTGCCAAGGTATTAATAATAGATTGCTCCATTCGATGAACTAAGTCACGGACAAATAAATGACGACGCCTTAAATCTAATAACAAATAAACAACTAACTGACCAGGCCCGTGATAAGTAATTTGCCCACCCCTATCAATTGGTATCAGCGGAATTTTAGAATCGACCTGAAGTAAGTGCGCAGGATCTCCTGCCTGACCTAATGTAAATACCGAAGGATGTTCTAAAACCCAAATCTCATCTGGAGTATTGTTGTCGCGCTGCGACGTCAAATTTTTCATTGCCTCATAAGTTGGCAAATATTCTTGACGCCCCAAGTGACGGATAACAATTTCGTTCATTTATAAAACAACACTCACCATCGGATGTGTTGAAAGTGTTCGATACAACTCATCTAACTGTTCGCGACTGGTGACTCTCACCGTTACAGTTAACCCTAGATAATTGCCATTTTTTGATGGGCGACGTTCAATTGTTTCAACATTGAAGCTAGGGTCAAAATTTAATACGATGCTCTCAATGGCTGATTGATAACCTTCAACCGCCTTACCCATTACTTTGATAGGAAAATCACAGGGGTATGTAATCAAGGACTCTTCTGGAGGAATATCCACACTAAACTCCTTGAGTTGGATCGGGCTGGCCATGCCATGCTCTTAAAATTAAATCGCGAATGCAGTGCAATTTTCGATGAAAGAAATGGTCTGCTCCTGGGATAACCTGAACGGTTAACTCCTGAGGACGCGCCCAGTCAATCACACTACTCAGTGGTATCACATCGTCGACCTCACCATGAATCACAATCGTATTCTTAGGGACGGGCGCCACTTCCCATTTTGAAGTGGCACTTCCAACCATAATCAATCGTTCTGGTGGCGCTCCAACTTCTTCTAAATGTTTAACGACATAGCTGCTAACATAACTTCCAAAAGAAAATCCTGCTATCGCTAAAGGAAGTTCGCCAACCAATGCCGGCCAGGCGTGACCTTCTAGCTCTGCAATACCTTGCCAGCTAAACGAATCGCGCATCCATGCAATCACCGCAATTAAATCTTCAGCCTCGCCTTTGCCGTCATCGTGTGTTCCTTCACTACTGCCAACGCCCCTAAAATTAGGGCGCAAGGTGACATAACCTAATTGTGCAAATGTTCTCGCCAAAGTTTGTGCCACCTTGTTATCCATTGTTCCGCCCAACAATGGATGTGGATGAGCTACTAATGCAATACCTCTTGGTCGATAGCTATGGGGATGCTGCTTAATTTCATCAGGTAAATCGAGTGATGCCTCGATTAAGCCAGCTGGACCTTGAAAATGTATTTTGATTGTGCGACTCACTTATTCGATCCTCAATCGATCAACAATTTGACCTTTAATGAAATGCTCATTAATGATTTCATCCATATCACTTTGATCAACGGCCGTATACCAGATACCCTCTGGATAAACGACCATAACAGGACCATGTGCACAACGATCTAAACAACCAGCCTTATTGACTCTGACCTTACTCGCACCAGATAAGCCAAGCTCTTTACAACGAATTTTCGTATATTCAAATAATTGATTGGCGCCATGCTGGGCACAACAGTCATCACCGTTTTCACGCTGATTTAAACAAAAGAATAGATGGTATTTAAAGTAGCTCATAAGCAAAATTATATAGAGGAAGATCGCATTAGACGCTTGAGTAAAGATAAGGATGCCCCAATTGGCCAAATCCAGGCAAGCCAAGCCATTAAATGATTAAAGTGAATTAATCGGCCTTGTCGCCATTCTTGAATGGTGAGGATGTAATAAGGATTTTTGGGAAGGAAATTGACCAACAAGACCATGCCCACCAAACTTAATACCGCCACCAAATATAACCACCTTTTTTTAAGTTGCAAAACAGCGATCAAAATCAAAGTAGAAAAAATCATTCCCCATAACGCAGCGGGTGTTAACCACAAGAAACTCTTATCGACCCCAAACTGCATGCCAGAAAAAAGTGCTTTTAAAACAATAGTAGCAACTAGCAAAGTTAATAGTAGCCGCACTCTAGGGGCGCTCAACCGCATGGTGATGGCTAGACATGAGCCAGCTGCCAACCAAGCAACCATTGTTGTTGCTATCTCTAAGGCGGCAAAATTAAATGTATCTTTCCAAATAGCTTGGTTAGCCCAAACTCCGCCCCAATCACCCATAGCCAACCATGCTGTTTGAGGATAAATTTGAGCAAATGGGAAAGCCATCATCAAAATAATTCCGCTCGTGTGCAGGCCAAACCACTCTATACGTCGATGTTGAAATGCACTGCCTGACAACCATCTCGGATCCATTGGCATGGCTAAGAGCGCTCCAATAGTCGCGCCACCCATATTGGCCCACCAATCAACATTACTTGGAATCCGAGTCGATAACCAAGTTTGTAAAGATTCCAATGAGCCAGATACCAAGCCCCCTAATAACAAAGCGAATAAAAGAGCCTTATAAGCTTTCAGGCGAGGATAGATGGCAAATACGGTTAAAAAACCTAAAGGCAAATAACCCAAAATATTAGTAAAAACATCAAATGAAGTGATGTATCTGGGGATTGGCGCATTCACCCAATCAAATATTCCGGCACCAACTGCAACATTAAAGTTAAATGGATAAATACTTGCGTAGACAATCAACAACACATAGGCAAAAGCAGCTATGCGGGCTGTTGGCATAGGTAAATCTGGCCAAGATAAGCGCTGAGGACGTTGAAAATTGTCTGACATATGCACATAGTACCTACAATATCAATATGGCTATAAATTGGATACTTGAACGCGTCGAAGAAAGCACCTCTACCAATGAGGATTTGATGTCTCGTTGGAGGTCTGGATTGCTATGGGAGCCAGTTGCAAGAATGGCTCTTAAGCAAACCTCTGGCAGAGGCAGAATGGGCAGAGCCTGGGTCAGCGGCCCAGATACAGCCCTTACCTTCTCGGTAGCCTATCCGTTCAGAAAAGGAATTCAAGATTTATCTGGCTTAAGTCTTGCGTGTGGCTTGGCGGTCGTTAAAGGAATTGCATCAGCCACAAGCATCAGCAAAGAAGATCTTCAAAAAATGGGCCTTGGTTTAAAGTGGCCTAATGATATTTTATTGAATCAAAAGAAGGTGGCGGGCATGCTCATTGAGGGCGGTCAATTGAAGCCCGAAGAGCCCACCTGGTTAATTATCGGAATTGGCATCAACCTTAATAGCAATTCAAATATCTCTGCCCAAATTGGTAGAGAAATTGCAGGCATTAATGACCTCACCATCTCGACACCAATTAACGCGGATTTATTATGGCTAGAACTAATAAAAGAATTGGGTATTGTCATTACAGACTTTGAAACATCTTCATTTAAGAAATTTCAAACGGAGTGGAATGACTGGGATGTCTACAAAAACAAAATGTGTCAAATCCACCAACAAGATAAGTTAGAGTCAGAAGGCATCGAAAAAGGTGTTGATGAAAATGGTTGCCTTTTGATTGAAACCTCAGGCACTTTAATGAAAATTATTAGCGGTGATGTTTCCTTGAGAATGGTTGTATGAGCATCTTATTAATTGATCTAGGTAACACAAGACTTAAATGGGCTTTAGCTCAGAGTGACATCAACCATTTATCTGAAGATTTTGATCACCAAGGCTCTTTACCAAAAGGGGAAGTACTATCAATTATGGAGCTTTGCCTTAATAAAACATGGGCAATCGAGCACATTGTTTGTTCTAGTGTTATCTCCAAAGAAATAACTGCCTCTATTCAAAGTGCATTTGAAAAAATATTCCCTAATGCGGGCTGGCATCAGATTAATGGCGCCACCCTACTTGAAGCAATTACAACTAGCTACACTGATGCAGCACAACTGGGCAGTGATCGTAGGGCGATGATCATAGGCGCTCAAGCACTGCACCCAAACAAGAACCTTCTCATCGTGGGCCTAGGGACAGCAAGTACCATCGACTTATTGACAGCGCAACCCCACCATCACGGTGGGTGGATCCTGCCAGGATTTTCTTTAATGAAAGAGGCTCTTGCCACTGGCACAGACAGACTGCCTAATGGAGGCCTCACCTCAGATACTCATTTGTCATTTAGTGTTGGTATTGATACTCTTGCGGCAATTAATCATGGGGTTCTTGCAAGCCAAATAGGTGCTATTGAAATGGCCAAAAAATATGCCGCTAAAGAAGGTGTCCCATTAGATTTAATCATTTTGGATGGTGGCAATGCCACACAATTAATCCAAGATCATTACAACAATGATTTACCAATCAAACAGGAAGCCAATTTAGTTTTAAAGGGTTTGTTTGCTTGGTGGCAAAGTATGAGTAAAAAATGAATAAAAAATTAAACCTCTTTTTATCAGTTTTAATCATTTTAGGAACTGTGTTGAGCTTGCTAATCGTGGCACTGCCGTCTAAAACTCAGCAAATGATCAACGCTTGGTTTGAAAATAAAGAGGTGGCAACAGGTGCCCCCATTAAACAATCACCCGAATTAAAAACAACAGGTCCTGCGACCTCAGGCTCTAATTTTTCTCAATAAGGCAGTTGTTGAACGATCATGGAGGAAAGGAATTGCATAAGCTTTGCCTCCCCAAGTTTTCACCAATGCAGTTTCAGCCAAAGTAGCAATCTCATAATCACCACCTTTAACGTAAATATCCGGCTTGATTTGTGCAATCAATTCTACGGGTGTTTTTTCAGAGAAAAGCACAACTAGATCAACAGATTCCAATGAAGCCAACAATGCTAAGCGATCTGCTTCTGCATTAAGCGGGCGATCATCACCCTTACCTAACATACGCACTGATGCGTCAGCATTCACACCCACAATCATACTGGCACCCAAGCTTCTTGCTTGCGCAAGGTAGCTGACATGACCCCGATGAAGGATGTCAAAAACCCCATTCGTAAACACAACTGGCTTAGGCAGTTGACTTAATTTCTCTTGCAAATTTTGAGGCGTGCAAATTTTTTTCTCAAAGTTTGGTGGCGGTAATTTTGATAGATCTGCTTGTGTCATAAATGAGATATTAACCGACTATATGCTGTCTAAATCATTCAATATTTTTTGAGCATGGATTGAAATCAATTTTTGTTCTTCCAAGGGTATTCTCTTGAGGTTGGCAACCATTAATTTTGTTCGTGGATTTTTTCCGAATTCATCTTGATGATTAATTAAGAAATTCCAATATAAATTAGTCATTGGGCAGGCATTTTCGCCATAGCGGATATCGCTCTGATAACTACAATTTTGACAGTAGTTGCTCATTCTTTTGACATATGCGCCACTTGCCACATATGGCTTACTTGTAAATCGTCCACCATTGGCAAATAGAGCCATGCCTGCCGTATTTGGTAACTCAACCCATTCAATGGCATCAACATAGACAGCGAGATACCATGCGCATACTTCTTTCGGAAGAATTTCAGCTAATAATGCAAAATTTCCTGTAATCATTAATCTCTGTATGTGGTGTGCATATCCATACTCGAGAGTTTGATTAATAGCGTCTTTCATACATTGCATTTTGGTATTCGCCGACCAATACCAACTCGGCAACTTTCTCTGATGGTCAAAGTAATTATCTTTCGCCATCTTTGGCATATCTAAGTAATAAACCCCACGAACAAATTCTCTCCAGCCAAGAATTTGTCGAATAAATCCTTCAATTGAACTCAAAAATCCACCACGAAGCTTCCATGCGGCCAAAGTTTTTTGAATAACCTCTTGCGGACTAATCAGTTTCAAATTAAGGGCACATGAAATCGTAGAGTGCCATCCAAATGGCGTATTGGTCCACATAGCATCTTGATAACTGCCGAATAACTCCAGCCGATGCTCCACAAAATAATCAAGGGCTTTTAACGCATCCCCCCGAGTAACAGGCCAAGCAAATTTTTCAAGCTGTCCAGGATGATCTGGATATTTTTTTAAAACATAATCAATCACATCTTGTGTGATGTCATCAGGCACAAATGCTAGTGGGCCATTAATCAAGCCTGGGCCTTTTTTGGAATAAGGCTTTCTATTTTGGTCATCAAAATTCCATTGGCCACCTTCTGGCTCACCATCTTCTTGCATCAATATTTGATGCTTTTTTCTCATGTATCTATAAAAGTATTCCAGCCTTAACTCTTTCTTATCTCCAGCCCACTCTTTGAACTCTTGGGTTGTGCAATAAAAATGAGTGTCTGGTCGCAGCTCTAAATTAATCTTAAGCTTTTGCGCCAAAGATATCAAAGCATCCCGAAGTCTTACCTCACCCGGCTCAATACATATTAAATGTGTAAATGAATGCGCTGAAATATAAGCACTTAAAAATTCAACGATTGGAAGTGAGTTTTCTTTTATATAGGTAAGTCGATAACCCTGAGATATAAGATCAGCTGCAAAGTGACGCATAGCGGATAGAAAGATCGCTATTTTTGCTTTGTGAGACCAGACGTATTGAGCTTCATTTTCTGACTCGATCATGATGATCTCGTCCGCAGCCAGATCAACACCCACTAAAGCAGAGCTATTGCTCTGCAGTTGGTCCCCCAGAATAAGAACCAGCTTTTTCAACTTGTTAGCTGGTGTGCTTTTGGCGCCAGGCTTTAATGCCCAAAGAAATATCTTGTAACGCAGCCATAATCATCACATCTTCTGGTGGGCGTTTTCTTAGGGCTGAGTTATCTCCACCAGCCCAAACCTCTACTCCAGGAGCCAATTTTGACTTTAATTCTTTCAAACCATCTACGACTTGATTTTGGTTAATTTGAGATGAGAATGACAAAGCAATAATGTCCGCTTTTTGAGCTCTTGCCGCCTGAGCTATCTCAAGTATTGGCGTTTGAGTTCCTAAAGAGACACAAACACAGCCCTCTAAAGCCATGAGAGCTTCAGCCATTAACAAACCAAGGCTATGTTGCTCTTGAGGAAATGTTGTTAACAAAACTCTTGGTCTTGCTAACTCTTCGTTTTGGCCCGTATGGCCACGCGGGACAGAATTAATTGCAGTCCGCAATAGATGCTTGATCTGCTCTGTAAACAAATGCTCTTCATGGATTTCGAGCTTACCTTCTGCCCAATAATCACCAATATTCTTGATGAGTGGCGCTACGACTTCAATCACAAATCGGTCCAGACCGATTTTCATCAAAGTAGTCGATAGCGCTAGTCTTAGAGCCTCAGTTTGATGCGAGCGCAACAAGTCCAAGTAACGCACCATCTCATCTTGGGATATAACGGGGCCATGAGAATGATATTGTTCCTGAGCCTGCATTAATTTCGAACTTAATTCCCTAAGCGCTTCAATCGGCAGAGGAACAATTCGACCCGGGCGATGTCCTAAATCAAGCAATCTCTTGATTAATCTTAGTTTTTCTATTTGATCAGCTGGATACACTCTATCGTCATTACTATCTCTAAGTGGTCTTGGAAAGTCATAGCGACGCTCCCAGACCCTTAAAGTGTCTTTTGCAATGCCAGTATCTCTCTCCACCGCAGCAATGCTTAGCATGTCGGGCAGGTTAGTAAATCTAACATTCATAATTTGAGTACTCGATATTTATTGCCAAGCTAAATACTTGGTTTATATTGAGGGGAATTCTACACCGTCCTAGACAGAATTTGCATTTATTTATAATTGAGGGTAGTATTCCTTCATAACCATTTATTTGCCCTAGACAAAATAATATTTTGTATAAGAAGGCAAAAATACAAAAATAGGGTCGAGGAGACAAGCCCATATGCAGGTCAAAGAGAAGAAAAGGGTATTCCCCACTCAAGAGGCTACAGACCTTAGTGATTCTTTTTTAAAAATTCCCTTCATTATTCTTTTCATTGGCGCTTTGATGTGGCTCTCTTGGCCAAAGGAATCGCAAGCTATGACATGCCCCGCATCACTATCCCATCAATTTTTAAGACTTCAGGATGAAGCCCCCCAAGATCTATGCCAATACAGCGGTAAAGTCATCCTGGTTGTAAATACAGCAAGTTACTGTGGTTTCACAAGCCAATATGAAGGTCTAGAGCAACTTTACGCAAAATACAAAGATCAGGGGTTTGTAGTTTTGGGATTTCCATCTAATGACTTTGGTAAACAAGAGCCTGGTAATAACAAAGAGATTGCTGATTTTTGTCACAACACTTACGGCGTTAAATTCCCAATGTTTGCGAAAAGCTCGGTCTCAGGGAAAGATGCCAACCCTTTATTTAAGCACTTGATAGAGAAGACAGGTACCAAACCTCGTTGGAACTTTTACAAATACATCATTGACCGTGATGGCAATGTTGTTGAGTCATTTAACAGCATGGCGTCTCCTAGCAGCAAAAAAATAACTTCACTTATTGAGAAGTTATTGCAGGAGAAAAAATAATGCCTGCAGTAGTCATATAAGTTCAGTCGTAAAGTTTTCAACCATAAAACACATTAATTTTGAGCATGATTTCTCTCCCTCCCTTATTGATGTTCAAAAGTGTCTTATGGTTTTTTCTATTCACCTGTGGGCATAAGTAATGAAAATAGCGATTATTGGCGCAGGTATATCAGGCTTAGGTTGCGCATACGCACTGAGCAAATTGCCTCAAGTTGAATTAACCATTTACGAAGGTGGCGATCATATCGGCGGCCACAGCAATACTGTCGATTTAACAATTGATAACGCTCAGGGGTCAGTTACTCACGGCATTGATACTGGATTTCTGGTCTTTAATCAAAGAACATACCCTCGACTATTGCGTTTGTTTGATGAATTAAATGTTCCTATTACAGAATCAGATATGTCATTTTCTGCCTCAATTCCCCAACGAGATAGCTGCGCAATAGAATGGGCGGGAACAAATATTGACTCAGTTTTTGCACAAAGAAAAAATCTAGTTAAACCAGCCTTCTTAAGAATGGTGGCTGACATTATTAGGTTCAATAAGCTTTGCACCAGCATAGCAACTGATAATAAGTTAGGAAATCTGGAGTTATCAGTTGGAGAATTTATTGAGAAAAATAAATTTAGTGAATCGTTCAGGGACTGGTATTTTTTACCAATGATTGGTGCCATCTGGTCATGCTCTACGGATCAAATGCTGTCATTTCCGATTTCAACAATGATTAGGTTTTGCCATAATCATGGCTTAATAAAAATCACCGACAGGCCACAATGGCTAACCGTCAGCGGTGGATCTAAAGAGTATGTCAATAGAATCACTGATGCCATTAAATCAAACGGTGGAAAGTTTGTTCGGGAGTACGCTAACTCAGTAACACGCTTGAAGGGTGAGGTTGAAATTATGTCCAACCTATCTTCAGAAAAGTATGACCATGTCGTTATGGCAAGTCATAGTGATCAAACATTAACCCTCTTGACGAATCCAAGCAAAGAAGAAAAAGAAATTCTGGGGGCGATCTCTTATCAAGACAACAGAGCAGTACTTCACACAGACCAGGGAGTGCTCCCCAAAAATAAAAAATGCTGGGCAGCTTGGAATTACGCGACAACACTCAGTCAAGGCAAAGAGGCTCAAAGAGTTTGTGTGAATTACTTAATTAATAAGCTACAGCCCTTGCCAAAGGAATGGGAAGATCAGCCAGTGATTGTTAGCTTGAATCCGATTACTGAGCCAAGAAAAGAATCTATTCGTGCCGATATTCAATATGCTCACCCAGTTTTTGATGATGCCGCAATTAAGGCACAGACTAAGCTGCCATTCATTCAAGGAACCAATAACACTTGGTTCTGTGGTGCATGGACTGGCTTCGGTTTTCATGAAGATGGGTTGCGATCAGGTGAACTTGTAGCGGAAGCTATTTATGAGGTGCTTCACAAACCGCAAAAACAAAGCCTCAATACGATATGAGTCTGGCTAAGTTGTGTTTTGGGCAGGTCCGTCATGCCCGCATTCAACCGGCAAAAAATGCATTTGCTTATTCAGTTTTTACATTGCGCATTCCAATGCGTAAAAGACAGCTTTGTCCAACTGGTATTGCACAAGCTGGCTTAGGAGATAACTCATTTTCATGTTTATCTTTTTTTGACAAAGATCATGGAAATGGGAATGGCCAATCTTTAGAGTGGGCACTAGATATTGCAAGATCTAATGGCATCAACGATATAGAGGGTGAAGTCTGGTTACAAACATTTCCTCGTGTTCTAGGATATGTATTTAACCCCGTTAGTTTTTGGTTTTTCGAAAACAAACAGGGGGATTTAAGAGCCATTATTGCTGAAGTCAACAATACGTTTGGTGAGAGACATTCTTATCTTATTTTCAATGATGAAGGTCAAAATCTAAAGTGGGGAGAAACTTTTCAATCTAATAAAGTTTTCCATGTGTCCCCATTTTGCGAAACAACTGGTAAATACTTTTTTAGATTTTTTAGAACGGAATATCCAAAAACTCAAAATGTTGCTCGCATTGAATACCATCACCAAGGGCCAGTCTTAATCACAAGCATTAATGGTGATGAAAATAACATCAAGTTTAAAACCATTCTTTGGGCTATGATTAGATACCCTGCAATGAGTTTTGGAGTTATATTTAGGATCCATTGGCAAGCAATAAAACTTTGGATTAAAGGCGTGAAATTTCACAGCAAACCAAATCCGCCAGCAACGGAAGTTAGCAAATGAACACTCGAACTAATGTATTGAATGATCAATCTGGGACACTTCCATGGCACGCCGAAGCCTTCCTTAAACTTTTAGAGAATATACGAGTTGGACAACTAAACTTAGTGGATCCTAACGGCAATCAATTCTGCTTTGAAGGCACTCAAGTAGGGATTACAGCTCACATTCATATTCATAATTGGTCAGTATCAAAGGCCTGCCTTAAATCTGGTGACATTGGTTTTGCTGAGAGTTATATCAATGGTGACTGGGATTCGCCAGATATTGAAAGTTTATTGCGTTTGCTATTAGTGAATCGCCAAGCTATTGAAAAATTGATTTATGGCAGTTGGTGGGGGAGTCTATTTCATAGGCTCAAGCATTGGCTCAATAAAAACTCTAAAAAAGGGAGCAAGAAAAATATTCATGCTCACTACGACATAGGCAACTCGTTTTACTCTCTTTGGCTTGATCAAAGCATGACATACTCAAGTGCGTGTTTTGATGAAAAAAACATGTCTCTTGTTGATGCTCAAAAGAATAAATACCAAAAAATTATTTCTTCTTTGGGCATCCAAGAGAATGAACGTCTTCTAGAGGTCGGTTGTGGCTGGGGCGGATTGATGGAGACCGCCAAAAGAAAGAATATTGCCATTGATTGTCTAACCATTTCCCAAGAGCAGGCTGCATATGCACAAGCAAGATCTGATCAACTAAGCCTTACATTCTCAAGCCCGGCTAACATTATTCTTCAAGACTATCGGGATCACAAAACTGAATATGATGGGATTGCTTCTATTGAAATGTTTGAAGCAGTTGGCGAGGAATATTGGCCAAGTTACTTTGAGATGATTAATCGATGCCTCAAACCAGGCAAAAGAGCTTGCATACAAACCATTGTCATTGCCGAAGACTTGTTTGAAAAATATCGTCATAACTCCGACTTCATCCAACAATATATTTTTCCAGGCGGCATGCTTCCCTCAAAAACCATATTTGAAAAATATGCTGCAGATGCTGGACTTATCGTGGAAGATGCCTACTCCTTTGGTAAGGACTACCAAAAAACTTTGGAGATTTGGCACTCGCAATTCAACTTATCTCTTAGCGAAATTAAATCTCAAGGCTTTGATGAAAAGTTTATTAGACTTTGGAATCTTTACCTTATGTATTGCGCAGCTGGCTTTGCTGAAGAAAGTACCGACGTAATTCAATTCACATTAAGAAAACCTTCTTAGATGGCTCTCAATCAACCTATTAATAACTTTATTAATAAAAGAGTTTGGATAATCGGTGCATCTAGTGGCATCGGGAAAGCTACTGCTCACAGTCTGCTTAAGCTTGGTGCCAAAGTTGGACTAAGCGCAAGAAAAACTGAAGAACTCCATAAAATCCAGAGTCAATACCCCGAAGATCAAACACTTGTTTTGCCGTGTGATGTATTAGATGAAGTTGCCCTAGAAAACTCTTACAAAACAATTAAAGAATTTTGGGGCGATCTTGATCTATTACTTTATGTCGCCGGAATTTATGAGCCCATGAGGGCAGACCACTTTAATTTAAGCGCCGCAAAAAATATCATTGCAACAAACGTAATTGGTCCAATGTCAGCCTGCGCGACTGTTCTGCCTGATTTCATCAACCGCCAATCAGGTGGCATCGCGATTGTTTCTAGTGTGGCGGGTTATAGTGGGTTACCAAAGGCTTTGGCATATGGTCCCAGCAAAGCAGCGATGATTAATTTTTGCGAAAACCTCTACTACGATCTAAAACCTCTGGGCATTAATGTTTATATGATCAACCCAGGATTTGTTGCAACCAGGGCAACTGCCAACAATGATTTTTATATGCCAGCCTTAATTTCTAGCGAGGCCGCCGCTGACTATATTGTTAAGGGCTTTAAAAATGGTGAATTTGACATTCATTTCCCGAAAAGGTTTTCTTTATTTTTAAAATTTCTGAGAATTCTTCCATACTCAGTTTATTTTTTCCTCATCAAAAGAATTTTGAAAATCTAAATGATTCAAGAATCTATTACGCAAGAAATTATTCAACGATTTGAAAATCTTGAGCTAAACACCATTGACCGATTATTGGCGCTTTACGACGCGCAAGCATTTTTTAAAGACCCATTCAACGAAGTAATTGGAAAGCCTGCGATTGAAAGAATTTTCACTCATATGTTTGACCAAGTCGACCAGCCTAGGTTTATTGTGACAAAGTATATGGCGATGGATACCCAAATTTCTCTGACTTGGGAATTTTGCTTTAACTTTAAGAATGCGCCTAAAGAGCAACAAGTTATCAAAGGCTGTACTTGGCTCACATTGAATCAAGGACTATTAATTACCGAACATAGGGACTACTGGGATGCGGCCGAGGAACTTTATGAAAAGATTCCAGTCCTAGGTGGTTTGATGCGTTTTCTCAAGAAAAGACTTCGTGCTTAAATTAACGACGAAGTCTTTTAATTAACGCTTTTCTTTTCTGGCTTTATTAATCAAATGATCCATTGCATCAATGGCTCGAGCCTTTGAGCCTCCAGTAATAGACGGTGATGTGATGTACTTACCCTGAATAGCCACAGTAGGAACTCCATCAATTCTGTAGCTTTGTGCAACTTGATTGGCCGCTCTTGCCTTCGATATAACGCTAAATGATTTAAACGCTTTTGAGAAAGCTTCTCTATCAACGCCCTGTGAAGCAACCCAATCAGTAATTTCTGATTCACTTAATAACTTCTTCTTGCCAACGTGAATAGCGTCCATCACCTTAGCATGTAAGTTAGACTTATCAAGACTTTCTAAAGCATAAAAGAGCTGGCTATGAGGCAATAAATCATCTCTAAAGGCTACCGGGACTTTTCGTACATAAACATCTTTACCTTGTCGCTTCACCCAAGCATCCAATTGAGGCTCAAAGTCGTGGCAGTGAGGGCAACCATACCAAAAAAATTCAAGAACTTCTATTTTGCCTTTCGCCTCTATTGCCTGCGAAGTTGGCAACACACGATAATCAAAACCTTCTTCAATTGGCCTAGATTGAGCGAAGGCGATAGATGAAATGCCCACTAAAAATATGCTTAGGGAAATTTTTTTAAAAAATGAACTTAAATTAAATTTCATATTTAATTGGCTTTATTAATTCTGATAACTGTTGATGTAATACCAGCACTTTGCAATCTTGTACGAATTTGAGTAACTTCTGTTTGGCCAATATATGGCCCAACGCGAACTCGCCAGAGAGTTGCGCCATCTACCTCACGCTCAGAGATAAGTGCCTCTAAGCCTTGCATCGCTAACGCAGCTTTTTGTCTTTGCGCATCATCTTGACTTCTATACGCCCCTGTTTGCAACCAGTACTCTGGGCCTTGAGTAGCTGCCGCTATATTTGCAATGGGGTCTTTTTTAGACGCTTCACTTGGCAAAGGCACTTTACTTTGCAGAGACTTATTCAGGTTAGGTCGATCTTCAACCTGAACTTCGCCTTCTTCGATGGCCTCTACTGCTGCAGGCTTACTTGCCGCATCAGGAGCTCTCTGCCCCAACTTGGCTTCTGGAGCCCCTTTTTTTAAGCTGACAGCTACCCCCACCGCAATGGCTAAGCCTAAGAGCAAGCCTAAAACAAACCCCATGAGAGTCCCGCCAGAGCTGGTGCTTTGTAATTGCGTGTGCTTGTTTGTATTCATAGCGCCTATATTACCTCTTACATCTTATTAGGTGCAGAAACACCTAAAATTGATAATCCATTAGCGATGACTTGTTTAGTTGCAGAGAGCAAAGCTAATCTTGCCAAGCGCAACTCTTCTTCATCAACTAAAACGCGGTCCGCGTTATAAAAGCTATGGAACTCTCCAGCCAAATCTCGCAAATAAAAAGCTAATGAGTGGGGTGTCATTTCTTTAGCTGCATCAGTTAAAACATCAGGATATTCTGCTAGGCGTCTTAATAAAGAGTCAGATGCCCCACTGGTCAAACTAGTTAAGGAAACATTCGCCAAGCTTGCTTCATTACCAGCCCACTGGCGCAATATTGAACATATTCTGGCGTGTGCATATTGAACATAGAACACCGGATTTTCATCATTTTGCTTAAGTGCCAAATCGACGTCAAAAACAAACTCGGTATCTGCTTTACGTGAAATCAAGAAAAATCTTACTGCGTCACGGCCTCGACGAATAGCATCATCACGCTCAGCTGCTGGTGTGTTTTCGTTAACACCCCCAGACCATTCAATCAAATCTCTAACAGTGACATATGAACCAGCGCGCTTTGAAATCTTGACTTCTTCACCACCCTTCATGACTGTTACCATTTTATGAAGAACATATTGAGGGTAATCTTTCGGGATATCCCATTGACGCTTCTGAGCCACGCCCTGAATACCAGATCTCACTCGGGCTATCGTCCCGTGGTGATCACTACCCTGAATATTGATCACATGAGTAAACCCACGCGACCATTTGCTCGCATGATAGGCAACATCAGGAACAAAGTAGGTATAACTGCCGTCTGACTTACGCATCACACGATCTTTATCATCACCATCATCAGTAGTTTTTAACCAAAGAGCACCTTCAGACTCATAGCTCTTACCAGTAGACTTTAAATCGGCCACAACTGCTTCAACACTACCATCGCTGTAAAGAGATGACTCTAAATAGTAACGATCAAACTTAACACCAAAAGATTGAAGATCAATATCTTGCTCACGTCTTAAATAAGCAACAGCAAAACACCTGATGGCATCCATGTTGTCAATATCACCGTCACCAACTACCGGCTCGCCATCTGCTGCAGTGACAGTTGCTTTTGCAATGTAATCGCGAGCGATATCTGCAATATACTCGCCGTTATAGGCAAGCTCTGGCCAAGCAGCATCACCAGGCTTATGCCCTTTGGCTCTAGCTTGAACGGAAATAGCTAAATTCTGAATCTGTACACCTGCATCGTTGTAGTAAAACTCTCGATGCACTTGTAAACCCTGAGTTTCCAATAAGTTAGACAGTACATCACCTAATGCAGCCTGACGACCATGTCCAACATGCAATGGTCCAGTTGGATTAGCAGACACAAACTCAATTAAGACTTTCTTTGGATTGGTTGGCTGTCTACCAAAGCTGGTGGCTTCTTTAAAAATTGTATTTAATACTTGAGATTTTGCTGATTGCGTTAATCGTAAATTAATGAATCCTGGCCCAGCAACCTCAACTGAAGCAAGTAAACCCGAATAGTTTGGTTGCGCCTGCAAAGCGGCAAGATATTCTTGGGCTAATTCGCGAGGATTGACTTTCCAAGCCTTTGATAACTGCATCGCAATGTTGGTCGCAACATCACCATGTTCGGCGACCTTGGGGCGCTCAAGGTGCGGCACAGGCAATGTGTCAGTAATCCCACGCTTAACAGCAATAGCACTTAGAGCATCTTGCATTAAATCAATGATTTGTTTTTTAATCACAGGCAACATAAATATTTACTTAATTAGTTATTGTTTTAATGTTAATCTTAAAAAATGCTTTATAAATTTCATTGCAAAAAATCAGCCGATGTCTTTATGTTGAGTGACCTCACCCAAAAGATTTTTGACATCATTGGCAAACCATTAGAAGACCAAGGTGTTTTTTTGCTTGAGCAAATTCCAACTGCAATTGCCAAACTAGAAGAGGCTATTGCGCAAGACCTTGAACTTCGTAAAGCAGCATCTAATGAGGGCAATGAAACGTCCTCAGAAAAAGCCCAGGCTAAATCTGATCGACTGGGGCAAAGAGCATTTCCATTCCTTAAATTACTCAAAGAAGCCCTCGATAGCAATGAGATGGTCATTTGGAGCGACTAAAAAAATCATTTTTCTGATCATCACCAATACGGCCAACATCAAAATACTGGGCATTTTTATTGGCGATATAAAAACCGCTAACGCTTGATGCTGGCAACATGGCCATTGATTCAGTTAAAGACATCTCCACTTCATTAGCCTTTAAAACCTCAAACATTTCTTTCTTTACCAAATGATCTGGGCAAGCAGGATAGCCCGGGGCCGGCCTAATACCCACATAAGCCTCATCAATCATTTCAGTATTACTTAAATTTTCATCCGTGGAATAAGCCCAAAGTTCTTTTCTAACGCGCTCGTGCATTTTTTCTGCAAATGCCTCGGCCAATCTATCAGCTAAAGCTTTTAACATAATTGAACTGTAATCATCGTGCTTAGATTCAAATTCTTTTAATTTTTTCTCAATAGCATGACCAGATGTCACAGCAAACATACCAACATAATCAGTAATGCCAGAATCTTTTGGCGCTACAAAATCAGCCAAACATCGATTAGGTTTTTTAACCCCATCTACAACTGGACGGTCAGATTGTTGTCTATGATTTTTCCAGGTCAACAAAATATCTTTGCGTGACTCATCTTGATACAACTCAATATCATCTCCTACGCTATTGGCTGGATATAAACCAATGACAGCATCAGCTTGCAACCAACGGCCTTGAATAATCTTTTGCAACATGTCTTGGGCATCTTGATAGACCTTAGTTGCAGACTCCCCAACAACCTCATCCTTAAGAATTTGCGGGAACTTGCCAGCCAAATCCCAGGTTTGGAAGAATGGGGTCCAATCAATACAAGTAGCGATTTCTGCTAGGTCATAATTCTTGAAAACACGGCGCCCAATAAATTTAGGCTTAACAATTTTTTCTTTCGACCAATCAATCACTTGCTTGTTAGCGCGCGCTTGCTCAAGAGTAATCAGCGGGATTTGTTTTTTATTGGCATGCTGTTCACGAATTCTGCTGTATTCAACAGTTAAATCATCAATGAATTTTTTTGATCCGTCATCAGACAAAAGGCTGGAGGCAACAGATACAGCCCTTGATGCATCAGGAACATAAACAACCGGACCTTCATAATGTGGAGAAATCTTGACAGCCGTATGAACACGAGAAGTTGTCGCACCACCAATCATTAATGGCATCTTTCTCTCTCGGAAATACTCATCTCGTTGCATCTCTTCTGCAACATAAGCCATTTCTTCTAATGAAGGTGTTATTAGTCCGGACAAGCCAATCAAATCAGCTTTTTCTTCTTTAGCAACTTTTAATATTTCATTGCAAGGAACCATCACGCCCATGTTGACAACATCAAAGTTGTTACATTGCAAAACAACAGTCACAATATTTTTACCAATATCATGGACATCGCCTTTGACTGTAGCCATGATGATTTTTCCTCGAGACTTAACGTCTCCCCCGCGCTCTAATATTTGGCGCTTTTCTTCCTCAATATAAGGAATCAAATGTGCTACCGCTTGCTTCATCACCCGAGCACTTTTAACCACCTGCGGCAAAAACATTTTGCCCGCGCCAAACAAGTCACCAACAACATTCATGCCATCCATCAAAGGGCCTTCAATCACCTCGATTGGACGACCTTTAGCATTAAAAATTTCTAAACGCATTTCTTCTGTATCTTCAACGATATGAGATGTAATGCCATGAACTAAAGCATGAGTCAGACGATCGCGAACGGAGCCTTCTCTCCAAGCAAGCGTTTCTTCTGCCTTGGCCCCACCACCCTTATATTCATCAGCAATCTCTAACAACCTCTCAGTTGGAGTCTTCCCATCTTTTTCTTGGAAACGGTTCAGAACCACATCTTCAACGCGCTCTTTAAGTTTCTCATCTAAGTCTGCATACACGCCCAACTGACCAGCATTAACAATACCCATATCCAAACCAGCTTGAATAGCGTGATAAAGAAAAACGGTATGAATAGCTTCTCTGACAACATCATTGCCGCGGAATGAAAAACTAACGTTAGAAACACCGCCACTTACTTTAGCGCCAGGTAAGTTTTTCTTAATCCAAGCTGTGGCATTAATAAAGTCATTTGCATAGTTGTCATGCTCTTCTATGCCAGTAGCAATAGCAAAAATATTAGGGTCAAAAATAATATCTTCTGCAGGAAAGCCCAGCTCCCCCACCAAAATTTGGTAGCTACGCTGACAAATTTCAATTTTTCTCTGATAGGTATCCGCTTGGCCTTTTTCATCAAATGCCATCACAACTGCGGCTGCGCCATACCGGCGTATTAAGTTCGCTTGATGCCTAAATGCATCCTCACCCTCTTTCATTGATATTGAATTAACAATTGCCTTGCCTTGAACACATCGCAGTCCTGCCTCGATGACGGTCCATTTAGATGAGTCGATCATCACAGGCACACGAGAAATATCCGGCTCTGATGCAATTAAATTCAAGAATCGAACCATGGCCGCTTTTGAATCCAACATGGCTTCATCCATATTGATATCAATAACCTGAGCGCCATTCTCAACTTGCTGGCGAGCCACAGACAGAGCTTCGTCATATTGCCCATTCAAGATCATGCGTGCAAACGCTTTTGATCCTGTTACGTTGGTTCTCTCACCAACGTTAACAAAACCCACGTGAGGGCTAATGTTGCAGGGCTCTAATCCAGACAAGCGCATAGGGGGCATTGTTGTTGAAGTCATTACACAGACTCCTTATATGCATTCCAACGGCGTGAAGGTCTTTTAGCTACCGCATCAGCGATGGCTTTAATGTGAGCAGGAGTTGTACCGCAACAGCCCCCCACCAAATTAACTAATCCGTCTTTTGAAAACTCATCTAATAGTCTTGATGTCATTTCTGGAGTTTCATCAAACCCTGTATCGCTCATTGGATTTGGTAGACCTGCATTGGGGTAACAAGAAACTGCAACATCACACACCTTAGCAAGCTCAGCAATATAGGGACGCATTAAGGTTGCCCCCAAAGCGCAATTCAAACCAAATGTTAATGGTTTTGCATGACGCAAACTATTCCAAAAAGCTTCAACTGTTTGTCCAGATAAGATTCTCCCAGATGCGTCTGTTACCGTTCCAGAGATCATGACTGGAATCCGAACGCCAGCCTCCTCAAAAAATTCATCAATTGCAAATAATGCAGCTTTTGCATTGAGGGTATCAAAAATTGTTTCCACTAAGAACACATCTGCACCACCTTCATACAAAGCCTGAACTTGCTCTTTGTAGGCGACACGTAACTGTTCGAATGTGACATTTCTAGCGCCAGGATCATTAACGTCGGGTGAAATACTAGCCGTTTTAGGGGTTGGTCCAACTGCCCCAGCCACAAAACGTGGCTTTTCAGGAGTTGAAAATTCATCACAAGCTTGCTTCGCCAATTTCGCTGCGGCAATGTTCATCTCTCTTGCCAACTCAGGCATTTTGTAATCATCTTGTGCAATTGTTGTTGCGCCAAAAGTATTTGTTTCAATCAAATCAGCGCCTGCAGCCAAATACTGCCGATGAATATCCAAAATAACTTCTGGATGAGTTAGGTTCAATAATTCATTATTTCCTTTGAGGTCGCTAGGGTGCGCCTCAAAACGTTTTGATTGTGGCAAGCCTCTATAGTCTTCTTCAGATAATTTGCGCTGCTGAATCATGGTGCCCATAGCACCATCTAAAACCAAAATTCGGTTTTTTAGTAATTCAGGCAAATTAGCGGCACGGGTATAAAGCATAGGTAAAAACTCTTGGTTTAACCGCAAATTGATTGCGACAAATGAATTAAAGCTATATTTTATCGGTATTAGACATATTTATCTGATTCCATTAACTTTTTTATTCTAGGAGCCCTCATGTTTGGAGCGATGCCAGATTTCAATCAAAGTCTTGAAATGTTCAAAACCATGTGGGGCAATTCGCCAACACCTGGGGATTTAAGTGGTTTTGGGGCGGGTATTGGAGGGGGGGCAGGTATGCCAACGCTCAATATCGAAGAGCTAGATAAGCGTATTCAGGACCTTAAAAGCGTTGAAAACTGGCTGCAATTAAATATGAGCGTCCTCAGAAGCACAATTCAGGGCCTAGAGGTTCAGCGCGCCACATTGGCAGCTTTACAAAGCTTTAGCGCTGCTATGAATCCTGAAGCAATGGCGGAAGCCGGTAAAGCCGCCCAAAAAGCTGCTAGCCAAGCAACTCAAGCTGCAACAGAAATGGCAACTGAGATGGCTACGGGTAGCTTTTCAAGCAAGAAAACCGCAAAACCCCGTCAGAGCAAGCCTCGCGCAACAAGTAGCCGCGGCGCCAAAGGAAGTTGAGGTGGGCGATGGCCTCGCCCATCGCAAACGTGAGTTGGTGTAGATCTAACTCACGTTTAAACATGACTGGCACCAAATCTCTGGCATGCCCACGTCCACTGGAACAAAATGTCATTGTCTCTTGTAGACGATCTGCGTGATGTTGCTTTAGCTGTTCAACACGAAAATGCAATCCATTAAATGGCTTACCATGTGATGGCAAAACCAAAACACCATCTGGTAAATCGAGGTATCTCTCTATTGAACTCAAATAAAGCCCCAAAGGATCAGCATCGGGCTCAGTATCAAAAACACTGACATTAGTCGAGATCCTCGGAAGCACCATATCACCTGAAATCAGCAAATTTAAATCTGCACACCAAAATGATGCATGCTCTGGGGCATGGCCATAACCAACAATAACTTTCCAAGAGTGCCCCCCAATTTGAATCACCTCATTGTCTAGAATTCTTCTAAATCGTGGCGGCAGGCTAGGTACCATATTGCTAAAGTAATCTGCACGAGCCCTAATTTTTTCTAAATCAGACTCCTCCGTTAAGCCATGCTTAGAAAAATGCTCGGCAGCCCCGCCCCCACCAGCTACTGAACCCGTCTTTGTTCCAGATGGACTGATGAGCCACTTGGCCAACAGAAAATCAGTCATTGTTATCCAAAGTGGCACACCCCATTTTTCACATAACCATGATGAAAGACCAATGTGGTCAGGATGCATGTGGGTCACAATCACTCTAACAATTGGCAAGCCCTCAAGTTCATTCTTGAAGATATCTTCCCACGCTTCCTTGCTTGCTTCATTAGCAATTCCACAATCAACAAGCGTCCAGCCATCAATGCCATTAAATGAGTCTCTTAGTAACCACAAATTAATATGATTAAGTGCAAACGGTAAAGGCATGCGCACCCATTTAACAAAGGAATTAAGAGCCTTTGCTTGACCAACTTTGGGTAAATCATCCTCCAATGGATAGTTAATTTCGCTCATCAATATTTTTCACTCTTACCACCAAAGACAGCGTGGTTTTTTAAGATCAGATTTATACAGGTACTAAATAACTATAATGCTACAAAGACAGTTATATTGTTAATCAATCAACATAGGCTTAACATGACATCATCAAACAATCCCTACATCTTATCTAAGTTGCTAGATAACAATAAAGAGTGGGTTGCATCAGTTACAAAATCCGACCCTAACTACTTTAGTCGTTTAGTTGGTCAACAAGCTCCAGAATACTTATGGATCGGTTGCTCAGACTCTAGAGTTCCCGCCAATCAAATTACCGGACTAGCCCCTGGTGAAGTTTTCGTTCATAGAAATATTGCGAACGTGGTGGTACATACCGATTTAAACGCGCTTTCAGTTATTCAGTTTGCCGTTGATCAAATTAAAGTGAAGCACATTATTGTTGTTGGGCATTATGGCTGTTCTGGGGTTCGAGCTGCCCAAAAGAAGGCCCGCATTGGACTGGCTGATAATTGGATTCGTCACGTGCAAGATGTTCAATATAAGCATGGTAAATATTTGGGAACTGTTCTTAAAGAATCAGAGCAGTTTGATCATCTTTGTGAGCTTAATGTGATTGAGCAAGTCATGAACGTATGCCAAACAACCAGCGTACAAGATGCTTGGTCTAACAACCAAGAATTAACTGTGCACGGTTGGATTTATGATCTAAAAGATGGTGGCGTCAGAGATCTTGACATCAGCATCAAGAGTGCATCTGAGCTTGAGTCTCGCTATCAAACAGTATTAACAAAGAATTATTCTATCGGTGAGTAACTCAAATCCATCAATAACTAATAGGCCAGCGTCTCCATGCATTAACTTATGCAGAATGGATGATGATGATCTTTATTGTTTGGGCTGCTTTAGGACGCTCGATGAAATTGCAGTTTGGAGCGAACTAAGTGTGTCAGAAAAAGAACCTATTTGGTTGGCTCTAGAAGAGAGAGCTTCACAGAAATAAAATAAAAAAGGGTCACTTTCGTGACCCTTTTCTTCCATCTCGAAATTAATTCATATAGATTAATCTGCGTAGATGCCAGCCTTCTTGATGATTGGCGTCCACAATTCAATTTGAGCTTTCAAATGAGCTTTGTGACCAGCAGGGCTAGCATTTTTCTCGTTAGGGACTGTAGCACCCAAATCAAGCATTTTTGCTTTGAAGCCTGCATCATTAATACCGGCTTTAATAGCTGCAGATAATTTATCTGTGGCAGCCTTAGATGTGCCCTTGGGAGCATAAACACCGTGCCATACATTCACTTGGAAATTTTTCAACCCTTGCTCATGCAATGTTGGGATATCTTTGAATGCAGGAATACGTTGCAATGTTGTCGCGCCATATGCCTTTACTGAACCAGCCTTTAACTGACCAGCCAAGTTAGTTGTTTGGTCACACATCAATTGCACTTGACCGCCCATAAGATCTGTCAACGCTGGGGCAGTTCCTTTGTATGGCACCGTTGTCATATCTTGCTGAATTGAGCTCATGAACAATAAACCGCACAAGTGGCTAGCTGATCCAACACCTGCATTTGCATAGGCAATCTTTGTTCCATTTGCTTTAATGTAAGCCAACAACTCTTTGTAGTTCTTAGGTGGTAAATCTTTGTTCGCAACCATTACCATTGGCACATCAGCGACTTGACCTAAGTGCTCAAAATCAGTTAATGGATCGTAGCCCAAGTTACGGTATAGGCCTGGAGCTGTAGACATACCAATGTGATGAATCAAAAGTGTATAACCGTCATTCGTGGCATTCATTACTTTTTTAGCAGCAATCGTCCCACCAGCGCCTGGTGAGTTATCAACAATCACCTGTTGCTTCAATGCTTTACCCATCACAAGAGCTAATTCACGAGCAACTTTATCTGTAGGGCCGCCCGCAGCAAACGGCACGACCAAAGTTACTGGTTTGTCATCGGGGAAAGCAGCCTGAGATGCACCTGATACAAGAGCAGCTAAAACACCAACTGCAACGATCGCTTTGCGAAAATTCTTATTCATTAATATCTCCTTGACAGTTGTTGCCATTAAAAATAAGCAAATCAACAAATTCCATTGTAAGGAAAAATGAAGGAAAAGACATAGCGCTAGCCCTTCAATTCGCTAGTGGATACCCTAATTGGGACATTTAAATTCTCGAGTATCTCGGTAAATTTTAAATATCCATAACAGAGGTGGGGCCTCTATGCCAGAAGAAATTTATTGTGATCAGCAGTAACCATAATTAATTCCTTTTCTGCTCGCTTTGCAATTTTGAGAACTAATTTATCCTTGCTTATTAGAGTAGAGGGTTTGAGGGTATAAGCCAAATTAATAAAGACCTGATCATCTCTGTCTTTACATTTCCAAGGGGCAACCTGCAAATCATCATCATTAATAGCCCTAGACCAGGATTTCCACTGTTGAATAGCCTGAGTTTGCTGATCTAAAGTTAATTTGAATTGAGGTCTACTAAGTACATCAATCAATTCATCAATTGTTTTATGAGTTGCAACTGCATCAAGCTTTTGAGCCTCTAAAGCAGATCTTAGAGGGTGCGCTCGCTCATCATCAAAAACCAAAATGTCCAAAAGGATGTTGGTATCCAAAACAACTACTGGTCTCATGCAAATCTCTCTATAAACATTTAAGTTGGCTACTCTCAGATATCATAAGACAACCCCCAAATAAATAGCATTAAATAAAGGCATGCGATGACGATATATGGATCTCAAGAACACGAAGAAATGGTTAATCAAATATTGGGAGTACTTGAACCCCAGTATTTAGGGTTAGCAGAAGAAATTGATGGCATTACACCCAATGAAAAAATTATTTGGCATTTAACTTCTTTGTGGATGAATGCTGCAAAACGCTTAGATCGAGATAAGCTTCCAGTTCACAAAGAACAGTTTAAATTTATTCTTTACTCCGTAGGCCATATTGTTGAATTACTAAGCGATACCGAGTGGGATCAAGTTGAAGATGAATGGATGGAACATTTGGCAAGGCTGAGAACTTTCAATGACGGCTTTTTGGGTCTCTATTTTCACAACAAAGAAATTTCAGAAAGAACTGCTGATTTTTACAATATTTATGCGTGGCTAATTACTTTGTATCATTGGTTTGGATCAAGCGTATATCAAAAAATAAAACCTCGCATAACCGATGAAACTAGCGAAAGTTATTTAATCGCCAACCAAAGTATGACTAACTTATTGGCCAACTTAACTGAGTTTACAGAGCGCTATCAAATTAAAGAGGATGTTTCCTCTTTCATTCAACAAGGCTTGAATTTAGTCATCAACAGACCGGCTAATTTCCCATGGGATCTTTATTTCGAGGCGGAAAAGGGGGAAGTTAAGCTACCCTCTTTTTCACCCCCAAAATCAAGTGAAAAAAGTTAAACTAAATTTACTCCACCGTAACGTCCGAGTTCTCAACGGGGGTCACAAGTTATTTCTTTCTAAACTCTTTATGACAGGCGTTACAACTATCTCTTGCCTGCTCAAACGCAATCTTGAGCCTCTTTTGGTCTTTGAGTTCTGCGACCTTGACTAGATTTGCTGTTTTCGCCTCTAAGTCTTTAGCCATCTTCTTAAATTGGTCTTCTTCCAGCCAAATATCATCTTTAGCTTTGGTATCGCCTCTTTCGCTTCCCGCCACAAAACCCTCCCACGGCAACTGACTAAGGTATTCGACTCTCTTGGCATCCACAATTACCGCATTTGCGTCATATGGTCTTGTGCCATCTACCGTCTGGAGAATGCGACTCCAATAGGTTGCCATTAATGTAAAGGCGGCTTTGCGATGTTTGATAGCTTGCTCAATTTTGCGATCTTCTTGAGCAATGCTGGCTGTTGATACGAACAGGGTTAGCAAGGCTAAGGAAATAATTTTCTTCATTTGAAATTCCAGAAATCAATGAAACATTGGGTAAAGAACCATTCCAGCGACAGCGGCGGCAATCACAACCACTGGTTCAGTGAGCTTCTTATATTTCCACAGCAGTGCGGTAGTCACAATAGCCAATACCGCAGTCGGAATATCCACAATAGAGCGCTGAGCAATAACAATAACTGACCCTGTAATGGCACCAACTGCGGCGGCAGTTACACCGTCAATAAAAGCAACCAGACTTGGGTTCTTGCCATATTTTTTAAAGTAAGGCGCTGGGATAACGGTAAACAAGTAGCAAGGTACAAAAGTGGCTAATGCCGCAACACTAGCGCCCGTAAAGCCAGCAATGAGATAGCCGATAAAGCCTACGGTAATGACTACTGGTCCTGGAGTAATCATCGCAACGGCAACCGCATCGACAAACTGCTTCTCTGTTAACCACTGATGCTCTACTACGACACCACCATACAAAAATGGGACGATAGCCAATCCCGAACCAAAAACAAAAGCCCCCGCTTTGGTAAAGAAGATAGCAATTTGACTCAATAGAGATAAATCAAAGCTACCCCATATGCTGGTGAATACTGGCACTTGAGTAACAGCAAGCCCATTCAGTCCACCACTCTTAAACCATTTAGGTGGCGCTTTAACGAACAAGGTAATAAAGCCTGCCGCAAAGACGAGTGAGGCAATTTCAGATTGGGTCACTACAGTGCTGACTACCATCACTATAAAAATTGCCCACAGCAACTTATCTTTACCAACAGTTTTCTTAGTGAGCTTTTGAGCGCTAATGGCAATAATGCCAATTACTGCGGCGCCTACCCCGTAAAACACCGAGCGCATCCACGCCAAATCACCATAAGCAACATATGCCCAGCCTAGAGCCACCACCATTAAAAATGAGGGAACTACAAAAGCAATACCAGCTAGTGTTGCGCCCAGAATACGGTAGTGAACATAGCCCATATAAATGGCTAACTGAGCTGCCATTGGACCTGGCGCCATTTGCGCTAAAGCCATACCTTCTTTGTAGTCAGCCTCGGTAATCCAGCGATACTTTTCAACAAGATCACGATTCATATAGCCCGCTAGAGCTACAGGACCACCAAAGCCCCAAGTGCCGAGCTTGAGCATATAGACGACTAATTGCCAAAGGCTGTAACTTGGTTTTGAATCTAACTGGGCTGTCTCCATAGCGATCTCTTTAATTTTTATTTTTTATGATTAGTCATCATACGCCGAGATTATGCGTGCGCCCAAGGGATTCCATTGAGAACGATAAGTTTGATTACAGCAGATTAAGCCCAAAGTTTTTCATCAAGATAGAAAACAAGCCGAATAGAAGTACGGTGAGAACTACACATACCCCCAACGTCAACCAAAATCCAATCCTTGGGAGAAGATAAGGAAAAAATAAAAACATCGGCAATGTAGGGATCACATACCAAAAGGTGTAATAAGCGTGATTGGCTATTTTCTCTTCTGGCTGGTTTTCAACATATAGCCACACTAGAGTTAAAAGTGTCATCAATGGCAATGCCGCAATAAATCCACCCAGTCGATCACTTCTTTTAGCAGCCTCAGAAATGAATACAACCATTCCTGCGGTTAGGAGGTATTTAGTAATGATCCAAGCCATAGAAGCCTTTAATGTTGAGGGGGATTATATGATTATAGAAATGATACTTAAAACGATATTACACATATATACGCATATACGTATGTATAGAAACCTTACTTTCTTTGATTAAGTTTGCGCGAGCTCCATATGTCTAGTTGCCGTTGAGCTTCAGCAGTGATGCCATCAATAGAATCTTGGGGTAATTGCTTTAGGCATTCAGCCAACGCTTCGGGGCTGAGTTTTTCAGCAGGCTTGCTCTTCTTGATTTCTTGGGATGACTTACCATCCCAAGCAAATGGATTACCAAACGCTGGCGTATCGGGCAGGCAATCATCTCTATAGACTGGCGCATCATTTGTAGCAAATTGCGTAAATGAAATCGTTCTTTCAAAGATGAGTGCTTTGCCTGTTGGTGTGGGTGGCAAAGCTGGCATAGATTTCATTGCCCTTCTAGCCAATTGCTCCGCTTTATCAGAAGTTTTCCAAAGCGTTTCAACCTTGACAAGGGTTCCATTTGGAGCAATTTCAATTCTGAATCTCACTTGCCCTTGATCTGGACCCTCAACAGCTGCGCCCATCATACTTCGCACTTGCTGACCGAAAGAGTGGCGATATCCTTTGCTATTTTTTAATGTGTATTTAGATGCGAAAGCCCACTCTTCAGCAGTTGGCGCTGATGGCGCATCTAATGAAGCTGGTTGTTTATCGCTTCCTAGCCTAGGATTTAGATCGTCACCATTTTTAGTAATAGGCTCTTCAAGGCGAACCTCAATAATGCTTAGATTTACATCTTTGGGTTTAGCAAAGATAAAGCCTTCATAGGTAGCCCACCACAGAATTAGTCCAAGATGAACGGCAATTGATAGCCAGAGCGCAAAAAGGAGTCTGGGGGGCTTTTTTTTCATTAACTTAGGAGCTTATCCGATACAAGTTCCAATTGGAACTATCCAAGCACCCTCAACCCAGTAATCCTATATTTTGGGGGAGTATTCAATCGATCATCCCTGATCTTGCGTTTTTTGTAGATCGAGAATACGCCTTCAGCACTCAAATCGAATCCTCTGGGTGAACGATAGCCTTTTTGGGTAAGAGTCTCTGAGATGCCCCTAAAGGTCATCTTTTCTTGATCTCTCATTTGAATAATGCTGTCTGAAAGTGTTTTTTGATAGTCAGAATACGCCCCAATCATTAGCGATCCGGTTCTGATGATTACTTCGAATTTGACAGCAAAGCCTTGAAGCTCTACTACCCCCTTTGGAATCACTCGACGGTAACTGACTTAGCGAGATTTCTTGGCTTATCAACATCAGTGCCTCTAGCGCAAGCTGTGTGGTAAGCCAACAACTGCAACGGAATGACGTGGAGAATCGGAGATAAGTCACCGTAGTGCTCTGGCATACGAATGACATGTATGCCATCACTTGCGGTCATTTGAGTATCAGAGTCAGCAAACACATAAAGTTTCCCGCCTCTAGCTTTAACCTCTTGCATATTAGATTTTAATTTCTCTAATAAGGCATCATTCGGAGCTACTGTAACAACTGGCATTTGCTCAGTCACTAAAGCAAGTGGGCCATGCTTTAACTCTCCAGCTGGATAAGCTTCAGCATGAATATAAGAAATTTCTTTTAACTTAAGCGCCCCCTCAAGGGCAATCGGATAGTGCAAACCTCTTCCCAAGAAAAGCGCATTCTCACACTTAGAAAACGCCTCACTCCAAGCAATAATTTGTGGCTCAAGCGCCAAAGCAGAATTGATTGCTGAAGGCAAATGACGCAAACGATTGAAGGCATCTTTTTCTTGCTCACCACTCAATTGCTTTCTATGTTTTGCCAAAGTAAGGGCCAATAAATACAAGCCAACCAACTGAGTAGTAAATGCTTTTGTAGATGCCACACCAATCTCTGTACCAGCGTGGGTCAAGAAACGATATTTAGTTTCTCTAACCATGGCACTAGTAGCAACATTACAAACAGCGAGTGTTTCTGTGTGCCCGAGTGATTGAGCATGACGAAGCGCTGCTAACGTATCGGCAGTTTCTCCAGATTGAGAAACCACGATCACTAGTGCATTTGGATTTGGCACAGTTTTGCGATAGCGATATTCGCTTGCTATCTCAACTTGTGTTGAGATCCCTGCCAAATCTTCTAACCAATATTTAGCAGTGCTTGCTGCGTAATAACTTGTGCCGCAGGCCAAAATCAAAACGCTATTAATTTTTTCCCAATCAGCTGATGTTGCTCCGAATAAAGATGGATCAGCATGCTGCGCGTGACCTAATGTGTCTGCGATAGCTCGAGGCTGCTCAAAAATTTCTTTTTGCATGTAATGCTGATATGGCCCAAGATCAACAGCTGCCACCTGTGCAGGAACATCTTTTTGGGCTCGTGTCTGAATCTCGCCATTGATATTAGTAATAGTTACGCTATCAGTTGTTAAAACAGCAATATCACCTTCTTCAAGATATGACATTGCCTTAGCATGCTCTGCAACAGCCAAAGCATCTGAAGCCAGGAAATTTTCTTGATTGCCATAAGCAACAACCAGAGGTGAACCCACTCGAGCTCCAACTAAGATACCCGGCGCATCTTGAGCAATAACTCCGATCGCATAAGCGCCGTGCAATCTTGGAACAATGGCGCGCACAGCGGCAGGCAAATCTCTTTGACTCATGTTCACATACGTTTGATGAATTAAGTGAGCAATAACTTCCGTATCTGTTTGCGAAACAAAGATATAACCCGCAACCTTTAGCTCTTCTCTTAATTCCTCATAATTTTCAATAATGCCGTTATGAACCAAACCAATCAGATCGTTTGAAAAGTGAGGGTGCGCATTAACAGTATCAGGCTTGCCATGAGTAGCCCAACGGGTGTGAGCAATGCCAATATTGCCAGACATTTTCTGACCCTGCTCGGCCAAATCAGAGACTCGAGCCGTAGTTCGCGCTCTATCTAATTGTCCATTAGATACCAAAGCAAAACCGCAAGAATCATAACCGCGGTATTCAAGCCGACGTAGGCCTTCAACTAAAACATCAACGACATTTCTTTTAGCAACTGCGCCAACAATCCCACACATGACTATTTCCTATTGGTTAATGCTTTATCTAATTTATTTTGATTTTTTGACTGGTCGCTGCCAGTTCAATGAAATTTGTTTAACCCTTGTAATGGTTAGCTGACCTGCTGGAGCATCTTTGGTGAGCGTTGTTCCTGCTCCCAAGGTTGCCCCTTTGCCAACGGTCACTGGGGCCACCAATTGAGTATCTGAACCAATAAACGCTTCATCTTCAATTACTGTTCGGAATTTATTAACGCCGTCGTAATTACAAGTAATGGTGCCTGCACCCACGTTGACTTTAGAACCAATCGTTGCATCACCAATGTAGGCCAAATGATTTGCCTTACTGTTAGAAGCAATCTGGCTGTTCTTTACTTCAACAAAGTTTCCAATATGAACTTCATCAGCAAGTTCTGTACCAGGGCGCAATCTTGCATAAGGACCAATCACACTCTTGCCGCCAACTTTGGCTTGATCAATATGTGTATAGGCATGGATCGCCGCGCCAGCCTCAATCACGGCATCACGTATCACGCAGTAAGGGCCAACTGACACCCCATCTGCCAAAGTGACTTGGCCTTCAAAAATACATCCAACATCAATCTTTACATCTTGGCCACAAATTAATTGACCTCGAATATCTATTCTTGCAGGGTCCATTAAAGTGACCCCTGCATCCAGCAGTCGCTTGGCTAACTCAAGCTGCCATGTGCGCTCTAACTCTGCGAGTTGTTCCCGACTGTTAACTCCAACAGTTTCCCAAGTTGCATCAGGAGATGTTGTGTGAACTGGAACTCCCTCATTAACCGCCAAAGAGATAATGTCTGTTAAATAATATTCCCCTTGAGCATTATTAGGCTCTAGAGCTTTTAACCAACGCTTTAATTGCGCAGTGGGGACGGCCATCAGACCTGTGTTAATTTCTGTAATAGCCTTGATCTCTGTGCTGGCATCCTTCTCTTCAACAATCGATTGAACGCCACCATCTAGATTTCTAACAATTCTTCCATAGCCCGTTGGGTTCGGCATGATTTGGGTCAACAAACCCAAGGCACCTTCACCAGCTAACCGACATAAACGCTCTAAGGTTCTAGTTTGTATCAATGGCACATCGCCATACAAAATTAAAGTGGGCTCATTGTCGATTAGAAGATCAGCCGCCTGTAAGACAGCGTGTCCCGTACCCTTTTGCTCTTTCTGAACAACTGTTTGGGCAGAAATTGCTGATTTCTCGAGATACTCACGAACGGCATGACCGCCATGCCCAAGAACAACAATCGACTGGTGCTGACCTGATATGGCCTGAGCACTGGCAATGGCATGGGCAAGCATGGCCTTGCCAGCAAGGGGGTGTAAAACCTTGGGCACAGCAGATCGCATACGCTTTCCCTGCCCAGCAGCTAATATGACTATATTCATTGATAATAATTATATGTGTTTATTCAAGCACCTCCTAACTCCGAAGCTAATCATGGTTTATTTCATATTTGCCATTATTTCTGGGTGTAGTGCTGTTCGCCTGATATACAACCAAGGGGACACCCTCACCTATTGGTGGCTAGATGATCATATTGGCTTTAATTCAGAGCAGGAGGCCTTTACCAGGTCGTCTTTAGAGCATCTTTTTGGGTGGCATCGAACAGAACAGTTGCAAGCCATTGCTACGACATTAGATAAAGCTCAACAAAAGCTTCAAAAGCCCATATCTAAAGAAGAGATGATGGGTTTAACAAGCGACTTTAAAAAACATGGTTACAGCATATTTGATCAAATCATCCCTGATGCAGCCAAATTAGTAATTAGCCTAGAGCCAGGACAAATTGACTCGATCGAAAAACGGTTTGCAAAAAACAATGAAAAGTTTCGTAAAGAGTTTTTACCGGACAATAAAGATAAACAAGTGAAAGTTCGGGCCGACAGAGTTATTGACAGAACCGAATGGCTATTTGGTGGCCTTAGCAAAGATCAAGAAAAAAAGATTCGAGAGTTTTTACTTAATCATCCAGTCGATATGGAGATGGTCTACAAAGAGCGATTGCGTAGACAATCAGATTTCATTCAAATTTGCAAAGAAGTGAATCAAAAGAAGTTAAATCAAAAAGCAACAGAGGCCCTGTTAAAAGACTACATGAAGTTCTTTGAGGCTGGCAAAACAAAAGATCAGCAAGCTTTTAACAAAAAATGGATGGAAACCGGGGCGGAGGTCACATCATTCATTACACAGATAATGAATGATGAGCAACGTCAACACGCTTTCGAAAGAATTGGTGGGTGGGTGGCAGATGTGCGAGAACTGATTAGAGATTCATCTGCACTGGCTGCCAAGAGATCTGCTCCTCTAAATCGATAGAACCGCTGCTATCGGTTAAATTTTTAAAATCAAATTCTTTGCCATCCATCAAGTGTGATGGCACCACATTTTGTAATGAGCTAAATAAACTTTCGACACGGCCGGGGAATTTCTTTTCCCAGTCACGCAATAACGCTTTCATTGCATTTCTTTGAAGATTCTCTTGGCTACCACAAAGGTTGCAAGGAATAATTGGGAACTCCATTTGTAAGGCGTATTTCTCTAAGTAGCGCTCTGGCACATAAGCCAACGGACGAATAACAATATGCTTGCCATCATCAGACCTCAGCTTTGGCGGCATTCCTTTTAACTTTCCACCATGGAACATATTCATTAACAGCGTTTCTAAGATGTCATCACGATGATGCCCTAGGGCAATCTTGGTGGCGCCCAACTCCCCTGCCACACGATACAAAATGCCTCGACGCAATCTTGAACATAAACCACAAGTTGTCTTTCCCTCTGGGATTACCCTCTTAACAATCCCGTATGTATCCTGCTCTTCAATATGAAAAGGTATACCCAACTTCTTAAGGTAATTAGGCAAAATTTCTTCTGGAAAGCCTGGTTGCTTTTGATCAAGATTAACAGCAACTAACTCAAAATTGATGGGCGCCCGCTCACGCAATTTCATCAAAACGTCCAACATGGCATAACTATCTTTTCCACCAGAAAGGCAAACCATGACCTTGTCACCTTCTTCGATCATGTTGTAGTCAACAATAGCTTGCCCTGCTAAACGACAGAGTTTTTTATCTAGCTTATTTTCTTCATAAGCGATTTTGCGTGGATCTTTCATTCTTTAATCAAAAATATCTCAACGCCAACAGCGTCACAATCTGGGTAAACATCTGGCTTGGCAGTTGAAACTCTTACCGCCCGAACGTGAGGGTGAGCCAACATGATTTTAGCAACATCGTCACATAGAGTTTCTTGCAAATGAATATGGCCCTTAGCCACTCTTTCAACAATACTTCTTCGCATAAAGTCATAGTCAAGGACTTCCTCGAGACTATCTTTCGTTGGCGTACTTTCGTTTAATGGAACAAACAAATCAACATTGATTAGAACGCGCTGCTCACCACGCTTCTCAAAATCATGAACGCCAATATTGATATAAATTTCGTAATTGCTTAAAAACAATCTACGGCAATCCATTAAACGTGGGTGGGATAGCAAAGCTTGCATCATTACTCCGTTAAAAACATAACGTCACGATCTGTGGACAACAAATGCTGTCCGCCATCAACATAAAGTGTAGTGCCAGTAATGGCACTAGCGTTGGCCAAGTAAACCACAGCGCCCGCAATATCTTCGGGTGCTGATGATTTGCCAAGCGGCGTCATTGCATGGGCTTTTACAAAACCATCCTCTGACTGATCTCCGGAAACCATTGTAATTCCTGGGGCAACTCCAACCACTCGCAAAATAGGGGCAAATGACTGCGCCAACAAGGTTGTTGCTGAGTGAAGTGCTGCTTTTGAGAGGGTGTAAGACAAGAAGTCCGGATTGAGATTGGCTAACTTCTGGTCAAGTAAGTTAATAATCACGCCTGAAGGCGTCTCACCCCCTGCCGCCTTTAGCTTGGCATGTTGACGGTATAAATCACGAGACAAGATGAGTGGCGCAGCAACGTTAGTAGTCATGTGACGATCTAATGCTGCATAACTAAAACTTGATGCGACGTCATACTGAAATAATGAGGCGTTATTAACCAAACAAGTTGGGACACCCAAAGCTTCAGTGCACCGTGCAATCAATTGATTGGCTTGTTTTTCATCTGACAAATCAGCTTGTAAAGCAATTCCTCGTTGGCCGGTAGCCAAAATCTCTTGAACAGTTTCCTCGGCAGCATCTTTTGAATTGCCATAATGAATTGCCACATCCCAACCATCTTTAGCAAGGCCAATTGCAATACCCTTCCCGAGGCGCTTTGCCGCACCAGTCACCAATGCAATTTTTTGAATTTTCATAATTTTTACAGCTTCACTTATAAGAGTTGTAGACTCGCGAGGTATGGATATTAAACCTAGCGCTGAAGAAACATCTCATAGCCAACTTTTGGCCAATAAAATTCAAGCAGAAATCTTAGCCAATAATGGCCAGATTTCTTTTGCTAAGTATATGGAAATGGCCCTATATACGCCAGGATTAGGCTATTACGCTGCTGGATCCATCAAATTAGGCAGTCAAGGGGATTTTGTCACTGCCCCAGAAATTAGCCCTCTATTTGGCGCCACCATTGTTCAAACAATATTGCCTGCATTAACTCACCTTCAGGAAGAATCACTTCCTCTGCAAATCCTTGAGTTTGGAGCAGGATCGGGCGCCTTGGCGGAATCCGTTCTGGATGGACTGCAAAGATTAGGATTAAAAATTGACTCCTACAATATTTTGGATTTATCAGCAGATCTGATCGATCGCCAAAAACAAAGGCTTTTTCAGCGCCCAGAAAAAATTAATTGGCTATCTGAACTTCCAGAAAATTTTATAGGCATCATTCTTGCTAATGAAGTTTTAGATGCCATGCCAATTGATCTGATTGTCCAAAGAAATGGGGCTTGGCACTATAAAAATGTTGGATTTGCCAAGACTGAACAAAATACTTCAGAACAATTTGTTTTTTGTGATGGCCTCAGAGTTGAAGATAGCTTGTTGCCAACTCAACTCCAAAAAGAAGATTTCCCTGAGGGATACACCACAGAAATCCATTCCAACGGCAACGCATGGATCAATAGTCTTGCAGAGCTTTTGAAAAAAGGGCTTTTGCTCACCTTTGATTATGGTTTTCCTGCGCATGAGTATTACCACTTACAAAGAGGGCAAGGTACTTTGATGGGGCACTATCGCCACCACGCCATACAAGATCCGTTTTTCTATCCTGGGTTGTGTGATTTAACTGCTCACGTTGAATGGAGCACGATTACCCAATCTGCGATTGATCATGGCTTTGACTTTTTGGGGTATACCAGTCAAGCCTCTTACTTGCTGAATGCTGGGATCGGGGAGCTAGCACTCACATATGCTGATCCAAGAGACGCCGTTAGCTTCATGCCCATCTCAAATGGATTGCAAAAACTTTTATCAGAAGCCGAAATGGGTGAGTTATTTAAAGCGCTGTGTCTTGGCAAAGATATGCCATTTTCTGAAGGTGACTTACCGGGCTTTAGATCGAAGCCTAGAGCTCTCTAAGGGCAGCAAGTCTTGCTGATCGAATGGCCTCTTTAATTAAATCGCCACCCTTGGCTCCACTTGAAGTTACTTCAGCAGCGATCTGGCCTAAATCAATCTGACGAGCAGCATCATAAGATGCAGTCACTTGATTCGTTTGATAACCAAGTATCTTGATCACAGTCATGAGCTCGGTAAAACGATCCGGCTTTCTCCAAACGTCAATACGATCTAATAGATCCAGTAGACCTATTGAGTTTAGTTTTTCACCCTTGAGAGCTTGCGCCAAATCGCTAGCCAATACTGCGTAGTCTTTACACTCAACAGGAATACCCCACTGAATTGCCCACTCCTTAATAAGCTCACCTTTAAGTGAAGACAATAAAACAGCACATCTTTGGGAAATATTTAAATTCTGATGGGCTGCTGCATCTAGGTTTTTAAAAACTGTTAAAGCGCCCAAAAGCTCGGCGGGGAAAAATCGTTCCAAAACTTCACAAGACTCAAGGACATGAAACATCATAGAAGGCTTCTGAGACATTAAACCTTTTGAAAATTCTTGCCACACTCTTTCTTTAACCAAAGCATTTAGTTCCCCACTAAGTCCCATACCCCGCAAAAGCGTCATTGTTTCTGGTGCCACTGTGAAGCTTGGAAAACGTGCAGAAAATCTGGCCACTCTTAGAAGTCGAACCGGGTCCTCGGAGAAAGCAGGGCCGATATGACGCAATACTTTTTGTTCAATATCTTTTAGGCCGCCATAAGGATCAATGATCGGGCCAATCAATTTTCCATCTTCAGAAATTTCTTGAGCCATGGCATTGACTGTTAGATCGCGCCTCTCAAGGTCCTGCTCCAGAGTTACATCTGGATTGGCGTGAAAAGTAAACCCTTTGTAACCAGGCGCCACCTTGCGTTCTGTTCTGGCTAACGCATATTCTTGATTAGTATCTGGATGTAAAAAAACAGGAAAATCTTGGCCTACAGGTTTAAAACCTTTTTTGAGCATTTCTTCAGGGCTGGAGCCAACTACAACATAATCAACATCCTTCACTGGCAAACCCAGTAACTGATCTCGAATAGCTCCGCCGACTACATAAATTTTCACTTCAACAACACTTCCAATGGTTGAGGCGCTAGGCCAAAATCTTTTTCTAATGCATTTTCAGCACCAGGAGGCAAAACACTATCGACCTTCATAGACGCTATATTGTCTCGTGACATGACTGTAGGTCCTGGCATAAATTCTAATAACCAAGCTTGAAGATAGCCTACGGCCGGTGGAATTGAAATAATAGGTCTACGGCGCCCTGATTTACTTCCAGCAAATCTAACTAAATCGGCCAAGGTATATACCTTGGGACCCACTAAATCATAGGTACGCCCAATCGTTTGGGGCATCTGAATAGCTCTCACAAATGCAGTGGCAACATCAGAAACATATACAGGCTGGAATTTAACATTGGCTCCGGCCAAAGGCATCACAGGAGCATATTGCTGCAAGGATGCAAACAAGTTGATGAAACTATCATTTTCGCCAAAGACAACAGACGGGCGAAATATCGTCCAGTCCAAATAACTTTGCTTGACCAATGCTTCACCATCGCCCTTACTGCGCTGATACATGGAAGGGCCATTTGAATCAGCACCCAAAGCGCTCATATGCAAATATCTTTTAATGCCATTCTTTTTCATGGCTTCTATGATTTTTTTGGGCAACTCTACATGTGCTTTGGCAAAATTTTTGCCGTATGGTGAAGCGGGCTTATCGTGCAAGATACCTACCAAATTAATCACCACATCGTCAGAAGATAACCTTCCACAAAGCTGGTTAAGAATATCTTGATTATGAATGTCGGCCTCAATAATTTGCGCCTGGGGCAAAACCCATAAATCTTTAGCGTACGCCAATCGACGCGTAGGGATAATGATTTTATGCCCCAAGCTTGCAAGCTTTGAGGCAATTTGTTGACCAATAAATCCACCGCCACCAATCAGTAAAACTTTAGCCTGTTCCATTATGGCAACTCCGATAAAACTGCTGTTTTAGGAGATACGGTTCCCAATCTCTGCTTGAGGGAAGGCGTCTTTGAACTTGCAAGCACACTGTAATAATTAGCATTGCTCAATACATTTTTTACATAGCCCCTTGTTTCGTTAAAGGGAATAGTTTCAGCAAAAATTGCACCCTCAACAGCTCTTGGTAACTTTTCTCGCCACAACTTTGGGCGTCCTGGTCCTGCGTTATAGGCTGCCGAAGCAAGCGCCCAAGAACCATCTAGATCCTGTAGAACCATATTTAAATAATTACTACCAAGTGTCAAATTTGTATTCATATCACTTAATTGATTCGGCTTAAAGTTATCCATGCCAATTTTCTTAGCAACATACTTTGCGGTGGACGGCATCACTTGCATTAATCCTGATGCGCCCACATGAGATCTCGCATTCATGATAAATCTAGATTCTTGACGAATTAGTCCGTAAGCCCAACTCGTGTCTAAGCCTATTGATTGAGCGATGGGGCTCAGAACTTCTCTATAAGGGGTTGGATAACGCAAACTAAAATCATGTTCTGATTTCGTTCTATCAGCAGTATTCACTGCCCGATCATACAAACCAATACGCTTCGCATGTTCAGCAACAGCAATTAACTGTTGGTCAGTTAAATCTCGCAAAGCCCAATTCCACTCTCGATTACCTTCAAATCGCAATCCCATGTCGTAGAAACGAACTGCTCTAGCAAATGATTTTTGTGATGCCATGTGCTTTACCAAAGCTTCATCTGCAGCGACCTTTTTAGGAATATATATTTTCATTCCAAGATCTTCTCTTGCTAACTGTCCGTAGAAATTGAATTGTTCAATGAGTGCTTGCATGGTTTCTTTGGCAAGAGATTCATCCCCCAATTCTTTTTGAGCTCGGCCATACCAATAAGTCCAAGCAGGGTCGCGCTTTCGGATCGCTGGTGACATATTCTCAATGGACTCCTTAACCAACTTCCAGTCCCCTTCACGCAAAGCTGTTCTAACCTTCCACTCCTGTGACTCTGCCGACAATAGCTGGTGATGACCAGCCTCATGTTGAAGACGATATGCTTTGATTGCTTGACGATCTAATTTTTTAGCCAGAAATTGGCCTATGACACCCCAAGCTGCCGCTGTATTTTCACGACCCGTGCGCCACTCCTTCTTTTCAAAATCTCTAAAAGCTTGTGCTGGATCAACCCTGGCCTTCTTCACAATATCTGAAATAGGATCATCGCCGCCCGTTCGTTTGGCTAAAGTTTCGTAATTATTCTCAAGAGCAATTCTTCCAATAGCAAGAGCTTCGTACTTAGTTAACCCACCCAACTTCTGTAGATTTTGCACAAGCTCCGGACAGGCTTCTCCAAAATATTGCGGGTCCAATAAGATGTTCTTTGCTTCTGAGCCTAATATTTTTGGATCTTCTCCTTTGGCCATTCTTGACTGTAATGCAAAGCATTTCACTTGAGTATCATCATCTAACTGAAACTGAGCATACTCACGATCAAAGTTTGTCCAATCTTGTCGTTTACCTAAAACTAGCAAGTAGTCATTACGCAACCTATCGGCAATTGCAGAACCCGCATAAGTTTTTAAAAAGTTATTTACTGCTCCATCAACACTAGCATCAGAATGAGCCTGCATTCCCCTGTCGAAAAGCTGAGGCTTAATTTGAAAATATGCGACGTAGTCAGCTAAGTCATGCTTATCTAACTGCGCTGCCAAAAGATTTGCTTTGGCAACATCATTAACTTTGGCGGCCTCACGAAGCTCCACGAACTTTTGATCTTCCTTGCTTAAATCTTTATTGGCCTCAGCCTTTTTAGCTATCTTTGACGAGGCTTGATTGCTTGATTTGGTCTTTGCCTCAACGGCCAACGACACAAGTACTGCACTAAGCGCTAGGCCTGCAATTAATTTATTTACTAGTTTCATGTTTTTTCGATGTAGCATAGACCTAATCATGCCTTATTTTTTCATTTTTTGAGCAGCTAGTGATAACTTTAAATTCTCTTCGCCAAGACTTATTGCAAAAAAGATTGGATCTTCACAAAGATCTTGAAATCAGGGATGCGCTTGAAAAAAGCTTAATTAAGTATCTTGAACAATTTGACCAAGGTTGCTTGGCGATTTACTGGCCCATTAACAGTGAATTTGATCCAAGACCTCTAGCTCTCAACTGGGCCAGGCAGCATGCGACCAAAAAATTGGCTCTACCGATCGTGAAAATTAATCAGCCATTGATTTTTGCGGAGTGGCATGACGGCGACAAGCTTGAGAAGGGGCCTCAAGGAATTCCACAGCCAATTCTCAATGCCAATGGCGCTAACGGCATTCAACCCAATATCATTCTTTTGCCTTGCCTAGGATGGTCTTCTCAAAAAGGTCACTTTTGGAGGCTGGGCTATGGTGGCGGATACTACGATAGAACTTTAGAGTCTTACCGCACAAATGGCCATGCCGTGAAGGCTGTAGGAGTCGCTTACGGGGCCCTAGAAATAAAAGAGGACGCATGGCGTCCTCAATCTCATGATCAAGCTCTTGACGAGCTTATATGCGCTTAGCTCAAATTAAATTGAGCTCTTTAGCAATTGTTAGAGTTGGCTCTGCTTGATTTAGGCTATAGAAATGCAATCCAGGGGCTCCAGCCAACATCAACTGATCGCATAAATCAGTTACTACGTCCAAACCAAATGCTTTGATAGATGCTGTGTCATCACCAAAAGATTGAAGTCTTAAGCGAATCCATCGTGGAATTTCAGCGCCACAAGCATCAGAGAACCGTAACAATTGGGTGCTATTTGTAATAGGCATGATGCCCGGGACAATTGGTTCATCAACTCCTAACTTAGCCGCCTCATCTACAAACTTAAAATAGGCATCGCTATTGAAAAAATACTGGGTTATTGCTGAATCTGCCCCAGCTTTCATTTTGTTGGCGAAGCGTTGCACATCATCAGTCATTGATTTTGCTTGTGGATGCATTTCTGGATAAGCTGCCACTTCAATATGAAAATGACTATCTGTCTCAGATCGAATGAATCGAACCAATTCATCAGCATGATGAAATTCACCGTACTGGCCCATTCCTGATGGCAAATCACCTCTTAATGCAACAATCCGTTGAATACCCAGCGCTTTGTATTGCGCTAACAATTCACTGATTTTTTCCTTTGAGCTACCCACACAGGATAGATGGGGCGCAGCTTGCTGACCAGCCTCATGTATTTCTTTAACAGCAGAAAAAGTGCCATCTTGGGTTGATCCACCTGCTCCAAAAGTAACAGAGAAAAATGTTGGCTTGAGCGCTGTTGCAAGTTGCTCACGCACGGTGCGCAACTTAGCAGCTCCTTCCGGTGTTTTTGACGGGAAAAACTCAACGCTCAATTCCATCTAATTTCTTTCTCTATTAATTCAGGATCTTAATAACGATATGTTTCAGGCTTGTAAGGGCCTTCTTTTTTCACGTTAATGTAATTGGCTTGTTGATCGCTTAGCTCTGTCAACTGTGCGTTCAATTTTTTCAATTGCAAACGTGCAACTTTTTCATCCAAATGCTTAGGCAATGTGTAAACGCCAACTGGGTACTTATTGGTATCAGCGGTGGTCCACAACTCGATCTGTGCAATTGTTTGATTCGCGAATGAAGAGCTCATCACATAAGATGGGTGCCCCGTACCACAACCCAAATTCACTAAGCGACCTTTTGCCAAAATGATGATGCGCTTTTCAGCCTGACCATTGCTAGCCGGGAAAATAACGTGATCAACTTGCGGCTTAATTTCTTCCCATTTGTACTTTTCAACACCTGCAATATCAATCTCATTGTCAAAGTGCCCGATATTACAAACAATCGCCTGATCTTTCATCTTAACCATGTGATCATGAGTAATCACATGGTAGTTACCGGTTGCCGTAACAAAAATATCTGCTTTGTCAGCAGCGTAGTCCATTGTTACAACCCGATAACCTTCCATAGCTGCCTGTAACGCACAAATTGGATCAACTTCAGTCACCCAAACCTGTGCAGATAAAGCGCGTAGAGCTTGAGCAGAACCCTTACCTACATCGCCGTAACCTGCAACAACTGCCACTTTGCCTGCAACCATGACATCTGTTGCGCGCTTGATACCATCAACCAATGATTCGCGGCAACCGTACAAATTATCAAACTTGCTCTTGGTAACTGAGTCATTAACGTTAATCGCTGGGAATTTCAACTCACCCTTAGCATGCATTTGATATAAGCGATGAACGCCAGTTGTTGTCTCTTCTGTAACGCCCTTAACTTTTTCTAAGCGTACTGAATACCATGTTGGATCAACTTTTAGTTTTGATTTGATGGATGCAAAAAGAACTGTTTCTTCTTCGCTAGTTGGGTGATTCAAAACCGATAAATCTTTTTCAGCCTTTGTTCCCAAATGTAGCAACATCGTTGCATCACCACCGTCATCCAAAATCATGTTCGAGAAGCCGCCATCTTGCCATTCGAAAATGCGATGAGTGAATTCCCAATATTGCTCCAAGGTCTCACCCTTGATTGCAAACACAGGCGTGCCATTTGCTGCAATCGCTGCAGCTGCATGGTCTTGTGTTGAGAAAATATTGCATGAAGCCCAGCGGACTTCTGCACCAAGCGCCTCTAATGTTTCAATCAATACCGCAGTTTGAATAGTCATGTGCAAAGAACCCGTAATACGTGCACCGCGTAATGGTTGGCTTGCAGCAAACTCTTCGCGAATTGCCATCAAACCTGGCATTTCTGTTTCAGCAATAGCAATTTCTTTGCGTCCCCAAGCTGCTAATGAAATATCAGCAATAGCGCAATCTTTAAGAATATCTAAATCATTTGGTTTGTTCATTACCACTCCAAGCTAGTAAGGAAGATCTTGGAGAGCAAATAAAAAGCTCGCCAACCAATTCACTTCCAGGTTAGCGAGCGTCGTTGCTAAAGGCTGTAAAGCCCCCTCTAAGCCTAGGGTGTCAGAACTTCGACACCTCGCAACGCTCCTTAGAGATTTCGAAAAATTATAAACCAGCAGCGGCTCTTAATGCTGCGGCCTTATCTCTTGCTTCCCATGTGAACTCCGGCTCTTCACGGCCAAAGTGTCCATAAGCAGCAGTTTTACGATAAATTGGGCGAAGAAGATTTAACATCTTTACTATGCCCTTTGGCCTTAAATCAAAGTGAGTGCGCACTAACTCAGCAATCTTCTCATCCGAAACCTTGCCTGTGCCAAACGTACTGACCATCACTGATGTTGGCTGAGCAACACCAATCGCATATGAAATTTGGACCAAACACTTGCTTGCCAAACCCGCCGCCACAATATTTTTAGCGACATAACGACCCGCATAAGCAGCTGAGCGGTCAACCTTTGAAGGATCCTTACCAGAGAAGGCACCACCGCCGTGAGGGGCTGCACCACCGTAGGTGTCCACAATAATTTTGCGACCAGTTAAACCACAATCTCCCTGTGGGCCACCAATAACAAAGCGACCTGTTGGGTTCACCAAGTACTTAATTTCACCTTTGATTAACTCTTTAGGCAAAACCGGTTTGATAATTTCTTCAATCACAGCTTCGCGTAGTTTTTCTAAAGAAATATCTGGTGAGTGCTGTGTTGATAAAACGATTGTGTCGATTGAATCAGGCTTGCCATCTACATAACGTAAAGTTACTTGTGATTTCGCATCTGGGCGCAACCAGTTCAAGCGGCCATCACGACGCAAGTCAGCTTGACGCTCGACCAAACGATGTGACAAATGAATCGGTAAAGGCATTAATTCTGGAGTCTCATCAACAGCGTAACCAAACATCAAGCCTTGATCGCCAGCGCCTTGATCTAGGCCATCATCATGGGCTTTATCAACGCCTTGAGCGATATCAGGGCTTTGCTTGTCATAAGCCACTAAAACAGCGCAACCCTTGTAATCAATACCATATTCAGTATTGTCGTAACCAATTTGACGAATAGTGTCACGGGCTACGTTGATGTAATCAACGTTAGCTGTTGTTGTAATTTCACCGGCAAGCACTACCAAACCTGTATTGCACAGAGTTTCTGCGGCAACACGTGCTGTAGGGTCTTGAGCCAAAATGGCGTCAAGAATCGCATCAGAAATTTGGTCAGATACTTTGTCTGGGTGACCTTCAGAAACAGACTCTGAAGTAAAGAAGTAGTTGTTAGACATTTGAAGCTCCTTAGTTAAATAACCGACAACACGTGCCGAGTATTACCAAGTGCGGCGACGCTTTAGCGGATAGTTTTAATTCGCCCCGCAAGTTGTCTTAACTCGGCGAATACCCTAAATTCTATAACATTCTCACTTTTAGTGGCAAACCTGTATATTTACCCCTATGACAAGTACAAGATTACGCTTTACCAAAATGCATGGCGCCGGCAATGATTTCATTGTTTTAGATGGCATTTCTCAAGATCTTTCAAAGATCACTAAAGAGCAATGGCAAGCTTTGGCTCACCGTCAATTTGGCATTGGCGCAGATCAGATTTTATTAGTTGAAAAACCGACTGAAGCAGATGCTGAATTCCGCTACAGAATCTTCAACTCTGACGGTGGCGAAGTTGAACAATGCGGCAATGGCTCACGCTGCTTTGTTAGATTTGTCAGAGAAAAAGGTTTAACCAAGAATAAAACCGTCAAAGTTCAAGTGGCCCATACCATCCTCGCTCTCACCGAGAATGATGACGGAGAGGTAACTGTGAATATGGGGGCACCCATTTTGTCGACTGAATTAGTGCCGTTCAATTCCCTAGGGCTTGAAAACAAACCTGATGGTAGCTCATTGATTTACGAACTCAAACTTGCCGAAGATTCTGCATGGGTTGGGACAGTGTCCATGGGTAATCCACACGCCGTTCAAATAGTTGCAGATGTTGAAACCGCACCCGTTGAAATCCAGGGGCCGCAAATTGAAAAACATTCAGCATTTCCTAAAAAGGTGAATGCGGGATTTATGCAAATTCAAAATCGCCATGAAATTAAATTACGTGTCTTTGAAAGAGGTTCAGGAGAAACTCTCGCCTGCGGCACAGGCGCATGTGCGGCTGTAGTTTCTGGAATCCTAAGAGGTCACCTTGACTCACCGGTGAAAGTGCATACCCGTGGCGGTGACCTCAGCATTGCTTGGAATAACAAAGCCTCCGTAGACTCGCCCGTTATGATGACGGGCCCCGCACAGACAGTATTTGAGGGTGAAGTTACCCTAGATTAATTAAATGCCGTATTGGTCGCGATACGCTTTAACTGCCGGTAGGTACTGCTGCAAATCTGCACTTTGTCCAGACTCTAAAAAGCTCATCAAGCTCGCCAAATTAGCAATAGAAACTACTGGCATGCCAAACTCTTTTTCAACATTTTGAACTGCTGAGCTATTTCCGATTTCAGTTGCTGTACCTGAGCGCTCCATACGGTCAAGTGCGATTAATACTGCTGCTGGCGTAGCCCCCGCATGGCGAATAATATCCACAGACTCACGAACAGATGTGCCTGCAGAGATGACGTCATCAATAATGACCACGCGACCTTTTAATGGAGCGCCAACTAGTGTGCCACCCTCACCATGATCTTTTGCCTCTTTACGATTAAAGCAAAAAGGCACAGGTCTTCCCATGCCAGCCAATGCCACAGCAGTTGTTGCAGCCAAAGTAATACCTTTATATGCAGGGCCAAACAGCATATCGAACTCAATGCCTGAATTGATCAAAGCTTTTGCGTAGAATTCGCCTAATGCTTTTAATAAGGCGCCATCATTAAAGCCGCCGGCATTAAAAAAGTAAGGTGATAATCGTCCTGCTTTTGTTTTAAATTCGCCAAAAGATAAAACTTTGGCATCTAAAGCAAAATGGATAAAGTCGTTTTTAAAGTTTTCTTGATTGGAAGTCATAACCGAGATGTTACGCATCATTACAGCCAACCTCAATGGTATTCGCTCAGCCGCTAAAAAAGGTTTCTTTGAGTGGGTCAATACTCAAAGCCCAGACATCCTTTGTATTCAAGAACTTAAGGCTCAAGAAGCGGACCTAGATGAAGCACTCTTAGCGCCATTGGGGTATCACGGCTTTTTCCAATATGCCCTGAAAAAAGGTTACAGCGGAGTTGGTTTGTACTCCAAGAAAAAGCCCGATTCAGTCAAAATTGGTTTTGATTCAGGAGAATTTGATGCTGAGGGTCGCTATGTTGAAGCACGCTTTGGCAAGCTCATCGTGATCTCAGCTTATTTTCCTTCAGGCTCGAGCGCTCCAGAGCGTCAAGAAGCAAAATTTAGGTTTCTAGATTTATTCATGCCTCACCTAAAAAGCCTTAAGGCTGAAGGCTTAGAGATTGTATTGTGTGGCGACATTAACATTGCACACCAAGAAATTGATCTGAAAAACTGGAAAGGCAATATTAAAAACTCTGGCTTCCTTCCAGAGGAGCGTGATTGGATGACTCAGCTTTTCAATGATGTTGGTTATGTTGATGTTTACCGATCATTGCACCCAGATACAACAGATGATTGTTACACCTGGTGGAGTCAAAGAGGTCAAGCCTACGCTAAAAATGTTGGGTGGCGCATTGATTACCAAATTGCAACGCCTGGCATTGCTCAAAAGGCCAAAAAGATTGAAATTTATAAATCAGAAAAATTCTCTGATCACGCACCGCTGATTGTGGACTACGACACTATGTAATTAAGGCCTGTATTCAGGCAAATGATCAACTGTCGTATTTTTTGCTTTCGCATAAAGAATTAAAGCGTCGAGCATATTTCTTTGCATCTCATAAATACGCGCCTCTCCAGAAGGGTGAGTAGATAACCACTCGGCCTGCTTTTCTTTATTACTGGCGCCCATTTTTTGCCAAAGAGAAATCCCCGCTCTAGGATCGTATCCAGCTCTAGCCGCAACATCCATACCCACCAAGTCCGCATCTTTTTCATCAGCCCTAGAAAAGCTCAAGCCCACCAACTGAAATCCCTGACCCAGAGCTTGACTGCCCAAGCCTCCCAAGCCTAATGCTTGAGACAAAATGTTGGCGCCAAGATGACTCATTTGCTCCTTGGCAATTCTATCGCGGGCATGCTCTCTTAAAGCGTGTGCTATTTCATGCCCCATCACCATTGCTATTTCATCATCATTTAACTTAAGCGTTTCTAGAATACCTGTGTAAAAAGCAATTTTCCCACCGGGCATACAAAATGCATTAATTTGATCTGATACAAATAAATTAACTTCCCACTTCCAAGCTCTTGCGTCTGGATTCCAAATTTGAGCATGCGGCAAAATTTTCTTAGCGATGGCTCTTAAGCGAATAACTTGAGGATGATTATCCGGTGCAAGTTTATTTTTTTGAGCCTCTTTTTGTTTCATTGCATCATATTGACGAATAGCAGAGGCTTCTAATTGACTCGCGGGCACCATGTTTTTAAAACTTGAACCTTCACCAGCCTTCACTCCGTCAGTAGGAGGCAAATGTCGTGGAGAAGTAGAAGCGCAAGCGCCTAAAAAAATAACCATCAAAATACTTGCGGCTATTTTTAAAATATTTTTTTTCATGGCTCTTTTATTATTAAGCTGACTCAAACTCAGATTTTTTATTTTTGTTCCACGGAGCAATTTTGGGCAATAGCAATAAACCAGGAATGGCGAGAACAAAACAAATGATGAAAAAGTTAGTCCAACCAGTGACCTCAACAATGTAACCAGTTAATGCATTTATAAAAGTTCTAGGAACTGCTGACAGACTAGTAAATAAAGCAAACTGGGTTGCAGTAAATCGCGGATTAGTTTCAAGAGCGATATAGGATGTAAATGCAGCAGTTCCCAAGCCGACCGACAAAGCCTCAAAACCAATCACCCAAGACAGCAACCATAAGTCTGCGCCAGTTTGAGCAAGGATCACAAATCCTAAAATCGCCACAGCTTGTAATACGCCAAAAAACCAAAGTGCACGATTAACCCCGGTTTTAAGCATCCAGTAAGCGCCCAAGATTCCACCCAAGATACTTGCCCAAAGGCCCGCATTTTTAGCAACAAGGCCAATTTCTGTTCGTGTAAAACCTAACTCAATATAAAAAGGCGTGGCCAAAGCTGTAGCCATTGAGTCACCTAACTTATAAAGAAATATAAATGCCAAAACTATTAAAGCGTGCTTCCAGCCCTGACGTTGAATAAATTCATTAAAGGGCTCAATCACAGCTTCACGCAAAGTTTTTGGCGCAGGACCATACATCTTTGGTTCAGGCACCAGCAAGGTGGTCAGGACGCCCGGCAACATAAACAAACCGGTAACAAAGAAAACCCAGTCCCAGGTCAAAACATCTGAGAGGATTAAAGATAAAGACCCAGGCACAAGCGTTGATAACTTATAGGCGTTTACAAACAAAGCAGTTCCCGAACCCATCTGCTCTTCAGTTAACCACTCTCTTCGATGTGCATCAACAACAATATCTTGGCTTGCAGAAAAGAATGCCACGATGGCGGCCAAGAACACAACAGTCCAAATTTCTGTTCTTGGATTAAATTGCCCCATCAAAATCACTGCCAACATCACTGCGATTTGCGTAGCAATCATCCAGCCACGACGACGTCCCAAGAATGGCAACTGAAATCGATCCATAGCGGGGGACCAAAGAAACTTCCACGTATAGGGTATGCCCACTAACGCAAATAATCCAATCGCCTTTAGATCAACGCCCTCACTCTTTAACCAAGCTGATAGCAGGTTATAAAGAATAAACAAAGGAAGACCGCTAGAAAATCCTAGAAAAATACAAACCAATAAAGCTTTGGTTTTACTTGGCCCGACGTGCTCGGTAGATAGCAAGACTGCCTCTTAAGTTAGGTAAGAATTGAATAATTTCACCATCATGAAGCACAACACGATCAAGCAACTCTAGGCCAACTGCTGGCGCAAGTGCTTCAAAATCAGCAATTGTTAACACCCTGACGTTAGGAGTGTCGTACCATTGATATGGCAATGATTTAGAGACAGGCATGCGACCAGAAATGACTGCAGCACGATGAGACCAGTGGCCAAAGTTAGGGAATGAAACAATGCACTCTTTACCAACCCTAGCAATCTCACTCAAAATTCTGGCAGTCTGGTGAATTGTTTGAAGCGTTTGCGACAAAATAACAGTATCAAAACTGTTATCTTCAAA
>JBDLVQ010000022.1:0-12162 GCA_039804685.1 Pseudomonadota bacterium
GACGGTGACTGATAAGCAAGGTGATATTGCGATCTTAAGAACAATGGGAGCCTCTGCTGGCATGATTCAAAGAATCTTTTTTGCTCAAGGTTTTATGATTGGTGCTCTTGGAACGATTGGTGGAGTGCTTTTGGGTTTGTTGATCTCATTAAATATTGACGTTATTGTTCCAGTCATTGAGGCTATTTTTAGAGTTCAATTCTTGCCTCGCGATATTTACTTTATTTCTAGCCTACCATCTGATGTGAGAAGTTCTGATGTGATCACAGTAGGTTTGATGGCCTTCGGATTATCGCTATTGGCAACACTGTATCCAAGCTGGAGAGCCGCAAAGGTTGAACCTGCTAGCGCTTTGAGATATGAGTGATCACATCATGAACAACATAGCGCTATTGGCTTCTAATCTCTCTAAAACTTATGGTGAAGGGGAGTCAGCAGTAGAAGTTCTTCAACAGGTTAATTTGGAGCTACAGGCTGGAGAAAAGCTTGCGATTGTGGGGTCGTCTGGTTCGGGCAAAAGTACCTTGCTTCATCTTTTAGGTGGATTGGATGTTGCCACTCAAGGGGAGGTCACTTTGGCGGGTCAAGTCTTAGGTCGATTGTCACCTAATCAATTAAACGAAATCAGAAATCATTATTTGGGTTTTATTTATCAGTTTCATCATCTTTTAGCTGAGTTCAGCGCCTTAGATAATGTCGCTATGCCTTTGCGTATCAGAGGGATTTCACCAGATATGGCAAGAGATGCCGCTAGAGAGATGCTCTCTAAGGTTGGTTTAAGTCATCGGATTGATCATCGACCAGCAGCCTTGTCTGGCGGAGAGAGGCAGCGCGTTGCAGTAGCCAGAGCCTTGGTTGCCAAGCCTAGCTGTGTCTTAGCAGATGAACCTACTGGTAACTTAGATGCTGAAACTGCAGATGCTGTTTTTGATTTGATGCTACAAGTGGCTAAAGATCAAGGTACTGCTTTTGTGATTGTGACTCATGATCCATTGCGAGCGGCAAGATGTGATCGTATTTTGCGTTTAGATCATGGCGTTTTAAGGTCTGCTTAAATATGGCCATGTGTTTGGATACGCATTGTCATTTAGATGCGCCTGAATTCAATCTCGATCGAGATCAAATCATTGATCGGGCATCCTTGGCAGGAGTTAGTGGTGTTCTTATCCCGGCGGTGCGAGCCAAAGACTTTTTGTCTGTTCAAGATTTAGCACACCTTGCTGCATCAAAAATGCCAGCAACTTGTTACACATTAGGCATCCATCCCATTTACACCCCAGAGGCACACGAGAGTGACTTAGATATCCTTAGGGTGGCCGTTATAAAAGCACTCGATGATCCTAGATTTGTTGGAATAGGTGAAATAGGGCTGGATTATTTTTTACCCGAATTAGATCCTCATCATCAATCTCATTTCTTTGAAGCACAACTTGATCTGGCCCAAGAATTTAATTTACCAGTAATCTTGCATGTACGACGCTCACAGGATGCAATCATTAAGGCTCTTAAATCCAGGAAATTATCTGGAGGTATTGCTCATGCGTTTAACGGAAGTTTTCAGCAAGCAGAAAACTTTATGAAGCTTAATTTTGTGCTGGGTTTTGGCGGGGCTATGACTCACGATAGGGCTTTGCAAATTAGACGTTTAGCCAAGGACTTGCCGCCAGACTCGATTGTGCTTGAAACCGATGCACCAGATATTCCGCCCATGTGGCTTGCTCATGCAGAGCATCCTCGTAATGAGCCATGTGAATTGCCTCAAATTTCATCTGTTCTAGCTGATATTCGTTCTGATCTCATTAGTCGGACTCAACATCTTTGTGCTCAAAACGCTCTTCGAGTAATTCCAAGATGGAATCAACTCATACAAACCTGTTTTAAAGTTACTCAACCTCATTAGATAGCTTGCGCTTTTTGCTAACGGCATTTATTGCCGGGGAATCTCTTTTACTTTTTTTGCCTCAATTACCTTCATGGAATTTTTGGGCATGTCTTTCAGTAATCACTAGTCTTTTGCTGACATTAATTTTCTTTTTAAAGATAAAAAAGAAAAAGCTATTTCAATCTTATTTTTTTCAACCCTACACAGAATTAATTCTTTGGAGTTTAGTCTGTGCATCCTTAGGTTTTACTTGGTCAGCACATCTGACCAATATTAGACTTGAATCTTCCTTACCCAAACATCTAGAGGGTGTTGATTTATTGATTACAGGTGTCATTGATGGTTTGCCAAGTCATGGAGAACAGGGGGTGAGGTTGTCTATTGAAATTGAGCAAGTGCTTCAAGAGGACGGTCAAGAGATTGATTTAAAAAAGTTTCCCAAAAGATTGGCGCTCGGGTGGTATCCGGGTTGGCGTGGCGAGATTGAATTACCAGAAATTAAACCCGGACAACGTTGGAAGTTGCCTGTCCGTCTGAAAAGGCCTCATGGATTAATGAATCCACACGGTTTTGATTTTGAGCGTTGGATGTTTCAACAAAACTTAGGTGCCAATGGATCTATCAGAGCTAGCGCTAAGGGTTTGCCCCGCGAATGGAAGCCAGAATTACTCAATGATTTTGTTGCAGGCTTTACCAGTTATGTTGAATTGAATAGATGGCATTTGCGTGAACGCATTAAGTCAGCTGCTCCTGATAGTGCTCGATATGTGGGTGTATTAATTGCGCTGGTGATGGGAGAGCAAAACGCTATTGCTCAAAAGGATTGGCGCGTGTTTAATGCAACAGGCATTGGCCATCTTATTAGTATTTCAGGATTGCATGTCACGATGTTAGCTGGTATGGCAGCAAGTTTGGCTAATCGCTTGTGGCGCACATCTACTTTACCTCTAGTGTGCCCTGCTCAAAAGGTGGGGGCGTTGAGTGGCTTTTTTATCGCCTTCGTTTATACCTGGTTGGCTGGCTTTCAGATACCCGCACAACGTACGATGTATATGGTGGGCGTGGTTGCATTTGCCATGTGGACCGGTCGTGTTACTCGAGCCTTTGATATTTGGTGGTGGGCATTATTCATTGTTCTGTTTCTAGATCCCTGGGCGGCTTACACCCCAGGGTTATGGCTTTCTTTTGGAGCAGTTGCTGCCATTCTCTTTGCAATGCCCAGTGAAGATGGCTTATCTGAATATGGCTATACCCAGAAGCAAAAGTGGTGGGAGTCATTTAAAGATGCAAGTAGGGTTCAGGTAGTTGTTACGATTGCATTGTTGCCATTAACGCTTTTTTGGTTTTCTCAAGTTTCAGTCGTTTCTCCGTTAGCGAATGCATTCGCCATTCCTTTGGTCAGTTTTATTGTGACGCCATTTGCGATGCTTGGAGCTGTTCTTCCAGAACCTGTCAATGGATGGTCCTTGTGGCTTGCTCATAGTTGTATGGAACTTGTTGCCTGGTTCTTAAACCCTATGTCTGCTTGGTCATGGTCAGTAGCCTATCTAAAGCAACCGGCTATCTGGGTTTTGATTTTGTCGACTCTTGGTATTGTTTTGGCGATTCGACCTGGTGAGCTTTTAAAGACCTATAAAAGTAGATTTTTTGGTTTGACATGTTGTTTGCCTTTATTGCTTTCATATAACCCTGCTTTAAAGCATGGTGAATATAGAGTAACAGTTCTAGATATTGGGCAAGGTACTGCAGTGCTTATTGAAACTAGTCAGCACAACATGCTCTACGACACAGGACCTAAAACTTCCCCCGAATCTGATGCTGGAGAACGTCATGTTCTGCCATTTTTGAGGGGGCAGGGGATTTCTTATATTGATCGATTGGCGATTAGTCATAAAGATACTGACCATGTCGGAGGTGGTTTGAGTCTTCTCAAAGAAATTCGTTTTGGGGATTTAATTGGGACCCTTCCAGAATGGCACTTTCTTTTGAAAAGAACAAAAGAACTAAAGATGCCGTCTTTACCCTGTCAGGCTGGTCAAGAATGGTGGTGGGATGGTGTTTTATTTAAGGTTTGGCATCCAGGTCCAGAGATGAGCTTCTCAAGCGTGCACCATTATGGGAAGCCCAATGCACTAAGTTGTGTCATTGAGGTGAGGAACCAAGCCTATTCATTCTGGTTAACAGGGGATGTTGAAAGGGGTGGTGAAATTTCAATTGCTAATAAATATAAGCCTTTAAGCGAGTTGGCATCTATATTGCTTATACCGCACCATGGTAGTGCTACTTCTTCCTCATCTGATTTTCTCGATGCAATACAGCCTCGTTGGGCTGTTGTGCAAGCTGGCTACCGTAATCGCTATCGGCACCCTAATAGCAAAGTGGTTCAAAGATATGTTCAGCGAGAGATTCCAATTCTTGAAACTGTCCATACCGGCTCACAAGTTTGGGAATTCAGAGGCAAGGAGATGTGGAAAAGCCATTGGCGAGACCTCCAAAAAAGGTCTTGGCACCAATAACAATAAAGTGCTTTGGGGGAGTGTTGTATGACGGTTATATATAAAAAACTACCATTTGATGAAATGCTCTTAGATGAGCTAAATCGAGATTTCAAAAATTCAACACTTGCCAGACCACATTACAAACAGTTTTCGACTTGGTTATCTGCTCAAGGAGACACATATCTAAGTGGTCGTCGTGAAGAGGCAGATTTAATGTTTAGACGCGTTGGTATTACTTTTGCTGTTTATGGCGAAAGTGGGGGTACTGAGCGAACTATTCCTTTTGACATCGTTCCACGTATTTTCCCAGCGTCTGAGTGGAGTAGGTTGGAGCAAGGCCTTCGTCAGCGTGTTACAGCGCTCAATATGTTTTTGCATGATGTGTATCACGAGCAACATATTCTAAAAGCGGGCGTTATCCCTAAAGAGCAGGTGATTAACAATGCACAATTTCGCCCAGAGATGATGGGTGTTGATGTTCCTATGGACATTTATGCACACATTGCTGGAATAGATATTGTTCGTGCAACACATGGTGAGAACACCGGTGAGTTTTTTGTTCTTGAGGATAATTTACGGGTGCCATCGGGTGTTTCTTATATGCTGGAAAACCGCAAAATGATGATGCGTTTATTTCCAGAGTTATTTGCGCAACATCGGGTTGCCCCTGTAGCCCACTATCCAGATTTACTTCTAGATACTTTGCGCCAGGCTTCGCCAAGCCAGCGAGCTAATCCAACCGTAGTGGTTTTAACTCCAGGCATGTATAACTCAGCCTACTTCGAGCATGCATTTTTGGCTCAACAGATGGGTGTTGAGTTGGTCGAGGGTAAGGATCTGTTTGTTGAAAAAGATGTCTTATACATGCGTACCACTCAAGGATCAAAGCGCGTTGATGTGATTTATAGACGCGTCGATGATGATTTTTTAGACCCTGAGGCATTTAGAGCGGATTCTGCATTAGGGGCTTCTGGTCTGCTACGTGCATATCGTGCCGGTAATGTCGCGATTTGTAATGCTATTGGCACAGGTGTAGCTGATGACAAATCAATTTACCCTTACGTCCCAGACATGATCAGATTTTATTTAGATGAAGAGCCGCTGATCTCCAACGTTCCAACCTACATGTGTCGTAAACCTGATGATTTGAAGTACGTTTTAGAAAATATGGCTGATTTAGTAGTAAAAGAAGTTCATGGTGCAGGTGGATATGGCATGTTGGTAGGTCCAGCGTCTACCAAAGCTGAAGTTGCTGCATTCAAGGAAAAAGTGAAAGCCAACCCTGAGGGTTACATCGCTCAACCCACTTTGGCTTTATCAACTTGCCCCACTTATGTAGATGCAGGCATTGCTCCAAGACATATAGATTTAAGACCTTTTGTTTTGTCGGGTAAGGAAGTGCGTATGGCTCCAGGGGGGCTTACAAGGGTCGCTTTAAAAGAAGGCTCTTTGGTGGTGAATTCATCCCAAGGTGGGGGTACAAAAGACACTTGGGTATTAGAGCACTAATAAAAATAAGGAGAAAATAATGTTATCAAGGACTGCTGACCATCTATATTGGATGTCACGCTATACAGAGCGGGCTGAGAATACTGCTCGCATGTTAGACGTCAATTATCAGATGTCACTATTGCCGCAATCGGCGGAGGTATCTGAGCAAGCCTGGCGGGCCTTATTGGAGATTTCTGAGTTGACAGAAGCTTTTGATGCATCACATGTCTTGATGTCGCCGCAGGATGTTATTCAATTTATGGTGAGTGATATGAATAATCCCTCATCCATCATGAGATGTCTTCAGGCCGCTCGTGAGAATGCACGTGCCGTTCGAGGATCGATGACAACTGAACTGTGGGAAACGATCAATACAACTTGGTTAGAAGCTCAAAAGAAAATGAGAGATGGCGTTTTAGAAACAGCGCCGTCGGAATTTTTTGAGTGGGTTAAGTTCAGGTCTCATCAAACCCGTGGCGTTCAGCACGGTACGATGGTCAGAGATGAAGTTTATTACTTCATTCGACTAGGTACATTTCTGGAGCGAGCTGATAACACTGCCCGTTTATTGGATGTTAAATCGCTAACGGCAGAGAATATGCGAGATCACGGTAATGACTCAGTCGATGATTTTTACTACTGGGCTGCTATTTTGCGATCTGTTTCAGCGTTTGAAACATATAGAAAAGTCTATCGTGATGTAATCACGCCGGAGCGAGTGGCCGAGCTCTTAATTTTGAGAACGGATATGCCAAGGTCATTGGTTGCTTGCGTGAATGAAGTTGTTGATTTGTTAGGTAAGGTTCGCAATTCCCATTCAAGTAAAACAATTACACAAGCCAGAAACTTATTAGCTGAGCTGCGTGATGCACACATTCATGAAATTCTTGAAAAAGGGTTGCATCAATACTTAACAGGGTTCCTAGGTAAGGTCAACATAGTTGGTAGTGGCATCAGTCATGACTTCTTGTTGCCAATAGAGGAAATGGCGGCTTGATTGAGCCAGTATTTATTAATATTTAAGGTGATATGACTTATTGCGTTGCGGTACGTTTGGATGAGGGGTTGGTTTTTTTGTCGGACAGCAGAACTAATGCAGGTGTTGATGCTGTTTCTAATTTTAGAAAGATGGCCATTTTTAATAAAGAGGGCGATCGATTGATGGTTTTAATGTCAGCCGGGAATTTGGCCATTACTCAGGCTGTAAGACATTATTTAAATTACCCTGAACAGGATGCTCCGAGTATTTGGAATGCAGCAACCTTGTTTGACGCTGCTCAGGTATTGGGTGACGTGGTGAGAAAAGTTCGTGATCGTGATGCTGAGGAGTTGCAAAAGTCCGGTATTGAATTCAATATCAATTTGATTTTTGGTGGTCAGATTAAGGGACAAAAACCTTCTATATTCCAAGTGTATGCGGCTGGCAATTTTATTGAGGCCAGTGTTGAAACACCATATTTTCAAATTGGCGAAGCTAAATATGGAAAACCTATTTTAGATAGGGTGATTACTAAAAGTACCTCACTCAAAGAGGCAGCAAAGTGCGCTTTGATTTCGATGGACTCCACCTTGAAATCTAATATTTCAGTTGGTTTGCCTTTGGATATGTTGATTTATCCTAACGATGAATTAAAGCCTAATCACTTGACGGTAATTGATGAAAATGACCCATATTTCAAAATGATTCATGAAACTTGGGGAAAGCGGCTTCGTCAGATTTTTTCTGAAATTGAAGATCCAGTCTGGTAGGGGCTTAGAAGGTATTTTTGCTTTAAAAGGATGAATTTTTGAATATTCTTTCTGGGTATCGCTATAATTGCGTATTACCCACTAAGCATATTCGATGACTAAATTCATCTTTGTTACTGGTGGTGTGGTTTCTTCCCTAGGGAAGGGTATCGCAGCCGCCTCCTTAGCCGCCATTCTCGAATCGCGCGGCCTAAAAGTCACCCTCTTAAAATTAGATCCTTATATCAACGTCGACCCCGGTACGATGAGTCCTCTTCAGCATGGGGAAGTCTTTGTAACCGAGGATGGTGCCGAAACTGACTTGGACTTGGGGCATTACGAACGTTTTGTTTCTGCCAAGATGCGTAAGAGCAATAACTTCACCACAGGTCAGATTTACGAATCTGTGATCCGTAAGGAGCGTCGTGGAGAGTATCTTGGTAAAACCGTTCAAGTTATTCCGCACATCACTAATGAAATTCAGAATTTCATCGAGCGTGGGGCTAATGCGAGTCATAACGGCCAAACTGACATCGCCATTTGTGAAATTGGCGGTACAGTTGGTGACATTGAGTCATTGCCATTCTTAGAAGCTGCTCGCCAAATGAGTTTGCGTTTACCGCAGGGAGATACAGCTTTTGTTCATTTAACTTTAGTTCCTTATATTGCAAGTGCTGGTGAATTAAAAACCAAGCCAACTCAGCATTCAGTTCAGAAGTTGCGTGAAATTGGCATCATGCCAACAGCATTGTTATGTCGTGCTGATAGACCTATTCCTGAAGATGAGCGCGCGAAGATTTCATTGTTTGCAAATATGCGAGAACAGTCAGTTATTTCTGTTTGGGATGTTGATACGATCTATAAGATTCCTCAAATGTTGCATGAGCAAGGTTTGGATGACTTGATCTGCCAGGAGTTGAGAATAAATCCTCAACCAGCTGATTTATCAGTATGGAATGGTTTGGTACATAGTTTAGAAAATCCTAAGCATGAAGTGATTATCGGTATGGTCGGCAAATATGTTGATCTCACTGAGTCCTATAAATCATTGATTGAAGCTTTGCGTCACGCAGGTATTCATAATGAAACTAAAGTTGGTATTCGTTATATTGACTCCGAGAATTTAGAACATGGTGATATTTCAAGCCTACAAGGTTTGGATGCCATTTTGGTTCCAGGTGGATTTGGTAAACGTGGTACTGAAGGCAAGATTTCTGCCATTAAGCATGCTAGAGAAAATAAGATTCCATATTTAGGCATCTGTCTTGGTATGCAATTGGCTGTGATTGAGTTTGCGCGCCATGTTGCAGGTCTCAAAGGTGCTAATAGTACTGAATTTGAACCTAATGGCGAGCATCCAGTAGTAGCATTAATTACTGAGTGGATGGATCGTGAGGGTCGCGTTGAAAAACGTGATGAAGCCTCTGATCTGGGCGGCACAATGCGTTTGGGTTCTCAGCGCTGCCCTGTTAAGCCAAACACATTAGCTGAAAAGATTTACGGTTCAGAGGTGAATGAGCGTCATCGCCATCGCTATGAAGTGAATAATATCTATGTACCTAAGCTGGAATCTGCTGGCATGATCATCTCGGCCAGAACCCCTAATGAAGAATTGCCAGAAATGATGGAGCTGCCTGCAGCAACTCATCCATGGTTCTTTGGTGTGCAGTTCCATCCTGAATTCACGTCAACCCCGCGTGATGGGCATCCATTGTTCTCTGCATTTATTAAAGCGGCGCTAAATCACAAGGGTATTGCTTAACGCAATCCTCATAGGAGCTTGTTATGAAGTTATGCGATTTTGAAATTGGTTTAGACAAGAGATTCTTTTTGATTGCTGGTACTTGCGTGATCGAGTCTGAACAAATGGCTATGGACACTGCTGGTCAACTCAAAGAAATCACATCTAGTCTTGGCATTCCATTTATTTATAAATCGTCATTTGATAAAGCCAACCGTTCGTCTGGAACATCCTTCCGCGGCTTAGGTATGGAAAAGGGCTTGGAGATTCTTGCTAAGGTTAAAAAAGAAATTGGCGTTCATATTCTGACTGATATTCATGATATTTCTGAAATAAAACCAGTAGCAGCTGTTGTTGACGTCTTGCAAACACCAGCATTTTTGTGCCGTCAAACTGATTTCATTCGTGCTTGTGCTCAAAGCGGTAAGCCAGTCAACATTAAGAAGGGCCAATTTTTGGCTCCTGGTGACATGAAAAACGTGATTGATAAGGCACGTGCGGCAGCCAAAGAAGCAGGCCTGCCAGATGACGTCTTCATGGCTTGTGAGCGTGGTGCTTCATTTGGTTATAACAATTTAGTTTCAGATATGCGTAGTCTCGCCATCATGCGTGAGACAAATGCTCCGGTGGTATTTGATGCAACCCATTCAGTCCAGTTGCCAGGTGGTCAGGGTACAAGCAGCGGTGGTCAACGTGAGATGGTGCCTGTACTTGCAAGAGCTGCCGTAGCAGTTGGCATTAGCGGTCTGTTTATGGAGACGCATCCTAATCCAGCTAAAGCATTATCGGATGGTCCTAATGCAGTGCCATTGGCTCGTATGAAAGATTTATTGGCTACTTTGGTAGCGCTTGATAACGTTGTTAAAACGGGCAACGTATTCTTAGAAAAAGATTTTCAATAATTGGTTAGGGAGAAGTCATGAGTGCAATCGTTGACATCATTGGTCGTGAGATTTTAGATTCTAGAGGTAATCCAACTGTCGAGTGTGATGTATTGCTCGAATCAGGCGTTATGGGTCGTGCGGCTGTGCCATCAGGTGCTTCTACAGGCTCACGAGAAGCTGTTGAGTTGCGCGACGGTGAAGCTGGCCGTTATCTAGGCAAAGGCGTTTTAAAAGCTGTAGAAAACATCAATACTGAAATTGCAGAAGCTGTGATGGGTTTAGATGCCAGTGAACAAGCTTTCCTAGATCGCACATTAATTGACCTGGATGGTACAGATAACAAATCACGTCTTGGCGCTAATGCGACATTGGCAGTGTCGATGGCAGTCGCTCGTGCTGCTGCAGAAGAGGCTGGTTTGCCTTTATACCGTTATTTTGGCGGTTCAGGTTCTATGCAGTTGCCTGTTCCTATGATGAATATTGTTAATGGCGGTTCACATGCCAACAACAGTCTAGACATCCAAGAGTTCATGATCATGCCAGTGAGCATGACAAGTTTCCGTGAGGCTGTGCGTTGTGGTGCAGAAATTTTCCATGCGCTTAAGAAAATTATTCATGACCAAGGGATGCCAACTTCAGTAGGTGATGAAGGTGGTTTTGCTCCTAACTTTAAGAGCAACGAGGAGTGTTTGAATACGATTCTTAAAGCGATTGAAAAGGCAGGCTACAAACCAGGTGAAGATGTTTTATTGGCTTTGGATTGTGCTGCTAGCGAATTCTACAAAGATGGTAAATATGATCTATCTGGTGAAGGTTTGAAGTTAACTTCAGCCGAATTTGCTGATTACTTGGCTAACCTAGTTGATAAATATCCTATCGTTTCTATTGAAGATGGTATGCACGAAGGTGACTGGGAAGGTTGGGCTATCTTGACTGAAAAGTTAGGTAAAAAGATTCAGTTAGTAGGTGACGATCTTTTTGTAACTAACACCAAGATTCTTAAAGAGGGTATTGAAAAAAATATCGCCAACTCCATCTTGATCAAGGTTAACCAAATTGGCACTTTGACTGAGACTTTTGCTGCAATTGAAATGGCTAAGCGTGCAGGTTACACAGCGGTGATTTCACATCGCTCTGGTGAAACAGAAGACAGCACAATTGCTGATATCGCTGTTGGCACCAACGCTGGTCAAATCAAAACAGGTTCACTGTCTCGTTCTGACCGTATTGCTAAGTACAACCAATTGATTCGTATCGAAGAAGATTTGGGTGATGTTGCTAGCTATCCAGGTCGTTCAACTTTCTACAACTTGCGTAAGTAAGTTTTAGAAGCCATAGCGTAATAATAGGAGAGCTCATATGCGTATAGTTGTTTACGGCATGTTGGCTCTCTTAGTTATTATTCAGTACCCATTATGGCTAGGTAAGGGTGGTTGGTTAAGAGTTTATGAATTGGATCGTAGCGTTTCTAAGCAATTAGAAAAAAATGAAGCTTTATCTGCTCGCAATGCTAAATTAGCAGGTGAAGTTAAAGATCTCAAAGATGGTACTAAAGCTATCGAAGAGAGAGCCCGTGCTGAGCATGGTATGAGCAAAGAGGGTGAAATCTTTGTTCAAGTCGTACCCAACAAAAAATCAGCTCCAGATACCTCTGCAACAGATCAGTCTAAAAAATAAATCTATTTTTAAGTTTTAATGCTTTGCCTGTGGTGGCTTTTTGACGGCATCTATCAGCGTTGAACTACTAAATATCTGCTTACAATCTACAGCGTCAAAGACGTAGATTTGTCCGCAGAAATCGCAGTTAGTCTCAACTGAAGACTTTTCTTCTAGGATGCTATTTACTTCTTCCTCACCAAGCATCTTCAGCATATCAGCCACCTTTATGCGCGAGCAGCGGCAGCCAAATTGAATGGGACGCTGATCAAAACTTCTGAC
>JBDLVQ010000023.1:0-116189 GCA_039804685.1 Pseudomonadota bacterium
CATTTTTTAAAGTAGGCTTTTTAATCCACACCCCGCCAATGTCTTCCCAGGCAGCAATAAAGCTTTGAAGTAAAAAACTATCCCTATCGCTAGCAACTACATTCCAAAGAGCTGTTTTACATTCACTTGGATACAGTCCATCAAAGCTTGCCAGCCACTCGCCATTTTTTTGTAGCCCAATAGACATATTGATATCTTTTTTCCAGTCAGTGCAAGGCGCATCAATAATTCTGAGGTTGTTATCAATTTTTAGATTAGCAAGGCGAGGGGTTTGTTTAATCAGAACTAGCTCATTATTGCTATTCGGGAAGAACTGAAAGCTAAAGCTGTTGAATGAGAAAAGTAGGGCATCTGGCGTGACGTTATAGGCTCTTGTGGGTTCACCATCTGAGAATGAAGATTCTTTAACAGAATTATCGTAAGCACTTCTATCAAAAATGAGATTGCCATCAATTTTCTTAACACCAATACTTTTAAGATTTAACAACATCTTATTAATTTCTTCAGGAATTAGTTTAGGATCTCCGCTTCCTCTAATCAGCAGGTCGCCTTTAAGGGTTTCATTTTGAATTCGACCATTGGTTAATAGGTCTGTTTTCCAGCGGTATTGGGGACCTAGCACTTCCATGGCCGCAAGACTTGTTACCAGCTTCATAGTTGATGCTGGATTCATGGGGATATTCGCTTGCCAGTGAATCAAACTCTCGCTGAGATATTTTTTCTCTACCGGGCTTTTGACCGTGATTTTGTCAATTGATAAAGCAATTGATTCAGCAGGAATACCACTTTTTTTAATCGCTTGGGCAATCGGAGTTGGAAGGGTTGTATTTTCAGAAGTGTTATTGGCGGCGCAGGGTGAGCTAATGAATATTAGCAGTGCGAGGGCAAAAAAACTCCTAGAGAAAAAATGATCCATAAACAAATACTATATCTAAAACCTAAATATCGACAATAATTACTTCAGCTTATTTTCCTGCACTAATTCATTTAAGATTCGATTTGATTTTGTAAGGGCGATGCAGATCTCAGTCAACAGACTAGCTTGTATTTTAATGGGACTCTTTTGCACTCTTTCACAAAGTTTGATGAGCGTTAGATCGTTGCTGAGTTTTGCGCCACCCAATAACTTATGAGCCATTTGTTTCATCTGTTTGTCATCAATGCCTGCTTTTCCAAGTGCATAAGACTCTCGCAGAATAGAAAAAACATGTTTTTGATGGTGCAGAATTTCTTCAGCAATGATGCTGCAGACATTCGGAGCATCCCCAGCAAGCCTAATTAGATGATCTAAGTAGGTATTTTTTAAATTGATCTCTCGATGCCAATCGGCCAGTGAGGCTGGTTTAATCAAAATGTTATCAAAGGCATTATCTGGTTGAAGCAGCTCTTCGGCCCCTTCAGTGCGCGCTGTGATGCCATATATTCTTATGGCCCCACCATGTTGAGAAGATCTTATTTGCTTGGCCAACTCTACGCCACTCATTCCTGGCATTGAGAAATCTGTAACAACCATGTCAAATAGATGATTTTCCATCAATGTAAGAGCTTCCTCGGCATTTTGACAGCTATGAACACAATATCCCATTTCCTTAAATTGAGATTCAGTAATAAGGCGACTAGGTGAATGGTCATCCACAATCATCACAGTCTTATTTTGTTCAGCTGGGGGCATGGGCTTATGTGTTGTTATCTTTTCAACGCCGTATCGAGGGTGATCAATTGATCTTCTAACTGCTAAGGTAAAGCTAAATGAACTTCCCAGATCTACTTCAGATTCAATGTTTAGTCGACTATTCATTAAGCAAAGAAGATGCTCAGTAATTGATAAACCTAAACCTGCACCCATTTCTGAAAAGTGGGTAACATTTTTAAGATTTTGCTCGTAAGGTTGTAAGAGCTTTTTTATTTCAGAATTTGACATGCCTGAACCAGTGTCAGCACATTCAAAATAGATCAGTTGACCAAAGTGATCATTTGCAATGACCTTGGTGCTAATAATTATTTGCCCGTTTCGAGTCTGTTTGATAGCATTACTTAATAGATTGTGAATAATTTGCCCTAGCCGAATACCATCCAAGATGAGGCTGTCTGCAATGTCTGTACATATTTCAAATTCCAAACGATTGCCCGATTGCTTGGCCATTGTCAGAAATGTCCTTTCAATCTGTTTTAGAAGATTTTTTAAGTCGCAGGCGCTTTCATCAAGCTCCAGCTTTCCAGATTCTATTTTTGATAGGTCTAGAACTTGATTTAGTATTTCGAGCATTGATCTTGCAGATGCGTGCGCACCCACCAAAATTTTTCGATCTTGTTCTGGCAACCGTTGCTCACGCAAAATTTTTTCTTGAGCGCCCAAAATGGCGCTGATAGGGGTTCTTATTTCATGGCTAATATTAGATAAAGCATCTTTTGTATATTGATTTTCTTCTTTGAGTTGATTGGATTGGATCATTAAATTTTTGATTAGCTTTAATGATTTTTTATTTTTATAAATTAGTAATACGCAGATCAACGCAAGAATAGCGGTGACCAACTCTGGGTAGCCCTGCATTTTAAATATCTACTATTTTGTTAGTTCTACAAAATGCAATTAATTCAGCAATATTGTTAACGCCGAGTTTTCTGTAAATGCGGTTTTTGTAAGTGGAGACCGTTTTATTGCTGATATGTAAAAACTCAGAAATATCACAATTGCTATATCCATCAGCTAAGTACTTAAGTACTTGAAATTCTCTTGGTGAGAATGATGAGATAATTTCTTCATCACTGCTAACTGCCTGACCACTCTGGTTGGTATGAAAAAATGTATAGCCCTGTGATACCGCAATACATGCGGCCATTATGATGTCTGAGTTGGCTGTCTTATTGATAAAGCCATGGCCACCAATGGTTCTAATTCGTCCCCCATAGACTTGAGCATCCAGACTTGAAACTACAAGTACTCTGGACTTCGGGGTAAGTGTCTTAAGTCTTTTAATAACGTCTAAGCCATCCGTTTTGGGCATATCAATATCAAGGATGATCAGATCTGCTTTTTGATTTCTTGAAAACTCAATACATTCATCACCATTAGTAGCTTCGCCAATAATTTCAAAGTGAACTGATTCTGAAAGCATATTTTTTAGAGCCCACAGCATGGCTGGATGGTCATCGACTAATAAAACTGTTTTACGCATAAATTTCTTAAGATTTTTTATTGAGCAGGCTGTGAGCAATTGTTCTTTGTTGAGGTCTACGACCTAATTTGATAACTTGGTGCAGTGTCATTGCTGGCATGACATTAGGGCCGTAATAGCAATCAACCCCGTGGGTTTTAGCTACTGACTTGTCGTGTAAAAGTTTGAGAGGCCCAGCGACTGACTTGTAGCCATATTCATGAATCATTTTGATTAAGTAAATTAATTTCTTTTCGCAAAGACTTCCTGGGATGGCCTGCCTAACCAAATGGCTTGTTAAATGAACGTGTGTGAATGCCTGCTCATGAATGAGTTGGCAATCGTTTTCTTCACCTTCAAAATTGAAGAGGTGGAGAAGAATGCCCATTCTTTGTAATTTGATTAGTGCGGTTTGAGTAGTAATGGCTTGTTCAGGCGCCGCTCTGTCGACTAATCCTATTTGGATCAATCCAATTGGTAAGTGACAATTCAATAGTGCGTTCTGAACACCGTTCAGAATGATGGGATTGAGTAACCATTCTGTTTGCATTGGGAAAATTAAAGGGGTGGGTTTAGCAAAGCTGTACCAGTAGCTTGCTGCTCTTACGCCATCATTGAACAGGCGAAGAACATCATCCGCCTTGCAATCAGATAATGCTTTCATGATGACGGCTTGAACATATTCGTCCTGCGTGGATAGCACCAGCTCAAATGACAGTTCCTGAGCCTTAGCCCAGTTTTCTAATTGGGCTTTTTCTGGCTCATCTGAGAGTTGATAGGCCTGTTTAAGGCCAACATCTTTAACCGATAGTTGAGGCTTTTGGCTCCAATTTCTAACTAAGGAATATAGGCGGGACTTTGGTTTCATAAATAAATCCGATAAGAATCAATCAGTTACATTTTTTAATGATGACTTGGGGAGCCTGTCAGCCTCTCAAATGCTTTTAAATACAGGGTGGCAACGATTTTTAATACATAAAACTCAGCCAATACCCTTGAAAAGGTGGGTTAGCATCCCTATAATTAGCACTCAACCATATAGAGTGCTAATAAAATATTAGAACTACTTATGGAAATTATAATTAAATGTTTTTACTAACTAATAAGTTAACGCTTACTAACCTATTGAAGGAGTCAATATGAATCTACGCCCTTTGCATGATCGTGTGATCATCAAGCGTTTGGACAACGAAACTAAAACAGCTTCAGGTCTTGTTATTCCTGAAACTGCAGCTGAAAAACCTGATCAAGGTGAAATTCTTGCGGTTGGTACAGGCAAAAAAGATGATTCAGGCAAGGCAATCCCTTTGGACGTCAAAGTGGGCGACCGAGTTTTGTTCGGTAAATATGCTGGTCAAACAGTCAAAGTTGATGGCAATGAGCTTCTAGTTATGCGCGAAGAAGACATCATGGCTGTTGTTCAGAAGTAATTTAATAAGAGACATCGAAAGGAATTCAAATGGCAGCAAAAGATGTATTTTTTGGCGATAGCGCACGTACGCGCATGGTCGAAGGCGTTAACATTTTGGCTAACGCAGTTAAAGTAACTCTAGGTCCTAAAGGTCGTAACGTAGTTCTAGAGCGTTCATTTGGTGGCCCGTTAGTAACAAAAGACGGCGTGTCTGTTGCTAAAGAGATTGAGCTTAAAGACAAGCTTCAAAACATGGGCGCACAGATGGTTAAAGAAGTTGCATCTAAAACAGCTGATAACGCTGGTGACGGTACAACAACTGCAACAGTATTGGCTCAGTCAATCGTTCGCGAAGGTATGAAATTTGTAGTTGCAGGCCATAACCCAATGGACCTTAAGCGCGGCATTGATAAAGCAGTAACAGCAGCTATTGAACAAATTACAAAAATCAGCAAGCCATGTACAACAACAAAAGAAATCGCTCAAGTAGGTTCTATTTCTGCTAACAGCGATTACAGCATTGGTGAGCGTATTGCTGAAGCGATGGAAAAAGTAGGTAAAGAAGGTGTGATTACTGTAGAAGACGGTAAATCATTGGCAGATGAATTAGATGTTGTAGAAGGTATGCAATTTGACCGTGGTTACCTTTCACCATATTTCATCAGCAATCCAGAGAAGCAGGTTGCTGTTTTGGAAAACCCATTCATCTTGTTGTTTGACAAGAAGATCAGCAACATTCGTGACTTGTTGCCAGTATTAGAGCAAGTCGCTAAATCTGGTCGTCCATTGTTAATCATCGCTGAAGACATCGAAGGTGAAGCATTGGCAACTTTAGTTGTAAACAACATTCGCGGCATTTTGAAAACTTGTGCTGTTAAGGCACCAGGTTTCGGTGATCGTCGTAAAGCAATGCTTGAAGACATCGCTATCTTGACTGGTGGTCAAGTGATTGCTGAAGAAGTTGGTTTGACACTTGAAAAAGCAACATTAGATGATTTAGGCCAAGCTAAACGTGTTGAAATCGGTAAAGAAAACACAACGATTATTGACGGTTCAGGCGATGCTAAGAACATTGAATCTCGCGTTAAGCAAATCCGTGCACAGATTGAAGAAGCAACAAGCGACTACGATCGTGAAAAACTTCAAGAGCGTGTTGCTAAATTAGCAGGCGGTGTTGCAGTTCTACGTGTTGGTGCTGCCACAGAAGTTGAAATGAAGGAAAAGAAGGCTCGTGTTGATGATGCATTGCACGCAACTCGTGCAGCAGTTGAAGAAGGTATTGTTCCTGGCGGTGGCGTTGCTTTAGTTCGTGCTAAGCAAGCAATCATTGGCCTTAAAGGTGACAACGCTGACCAAGATGCTGGTATTAGTATCGTGTTACGCGCCATGGAAGAGCCACTTCGTATCATCGTTTCAAACGCTGGTGACGAAGCAAGTGTTGTTGTTAATAACGTAGCAGCTGGTAAAGGAAACTACGGTTATAACGCAGCATCTGGTGAGTATGGCGATATGGTTGAAATGGGTGTTATCGATCCGGCTAAAGTAACTAAAACTGCATTAATTAACGCAGCTTCTGTTGCTGGTTTATTGTTAACAACTGATTGTGCTGTTGTTGATACGCCAAAAGATGATGCAGCCGGTGGTATGCCTGATATGGGTGGCATGGGCGGCATGGGTGGTATGGGCGGAATGATGTAATTGAGCCCCGCTCATTGAAAAGGCGCCGCATGCGGCGCCTTTTTTTATCCCAACTCAATATCAGCAAAGAAATAAGCTAACGTAGTGCTAATCAATATATTTGTGTTTTTGTTTGCGGCTGGCTAGTTTTTTCTTTTTACTGACGACAACTTGCGTTAATTTTTTAGAGCCATAGGAGCTAGGAGCAATCCCAGCTTTTAGCAAAGCTTGTCGCTTGATTTGTGCCAGCGTTAAACGCTTTTTGATATTCATATGCAGATAATAAATGAATATCAATTTGTAAAAACGGTTAGTATGAAATCTACCTCTATAAAGTTAATTTAATCGCTGTGTCTGGCATATGAGTGCAACACATTTTTACATCCACTCAATTGAGGTAAATAGGTAAAGTTTGTGTAGCTCTTTAAATAGAGACATATTTTCATTATTAGAATTTAAATGGATCTTGGAAATAAATTGATGAAGAAACTATTTGTGGTTTTGCTGTTGGGCTTACTTAAAAATGCTTATGGATATGATGGGATTACAAGTGAAGTGAGTCATGCGGCTGGTGGGGCTGTTATTGCTGGCGCTGTAGTAAAGGTTGTTGATGATTCGCCAAATCGAGCATGGATTGGCTTTGGAGTTAGTACAACTGTTGGGATTTTGGCGCAAGCCTATGAAATGTCTGCTCAGAATGCTAAATTTGCACCGTCATTGTTGGATGCTGGAGCACATGCTTTAGGCGCTGCCTTAGGTGCGTGGGGTACAGATAAGTATATTTTGCTACCGGTTGTTAATCGTTCCTACAGTGGTGTGATGTTTTATAAAAATTTTTAAAATATCCGACTTAGATTTTTCTTCTGCGAAGACTTCCCAATGTTGTTTCTTATTACGGCAGAATAAGGACAGGAATAGAGCTTAGGTAATAAAAAACCGCCCAAAGGCGGTTCTTTTAAAGCTATTGAGGTTTACTCAACAGCCTTGACCATGTCTTCAATGACCTTCTTAGCATCACCGAAGACCATCATGGTCTTGTCCATGTAGAACAACTCGTTATCTAAACCAGCATAACCAGAAGCCATTGAGCGTTTGTTGACGATGACCGTCTTAGCTTTGTAGGCCTCAAGAATTGGCATACCGAAGATTGGGCTACCAGGCGTTCTTGCTGCAGGGTTGACCACGTCGTTAGCGCCTAAGATCAATACAACGTCAGCTTGACCAAACTCGCTATTGATATCTTCCATTTCAAACACTTGATCGTATGGAACTTCAGCTTCAGCTAAAAGAACGTTCATGTGACCAGGCATACGACCAGCCACTGGGTGAATCGCATATTTAACAGTTACGCCAGCATGAGTTAGTTTTTCAGTTAACTCTTTTAGAGCATGCTGAGCACGAGCAACAGCTAAGCCATAACCTGGAACAATGATGACTGTCTCAGCGTTGGTCATTAAGAATGCTGCGTCGTCAGCAGAACCTGATTTCACATTGCGTTGCTCTTGTGAGCCAGTTGCTGCTGCACCACCTGCATCGCCACCGAAACCGCCAAGGATCACGTTGAAGAATGAGCGATTCATTGCTTTACACATAATGTAAGACAAGATCGCACCTGATGAGCCTACCAATGAACCAGCCACAATCAACATAGAGTTATTCAATGAGAAGCCAATACCAGCAGCAGCCCAGCCTGAGTATGAGTTCAACATTGATACAACCACAGGCATGTCAGCACCACCGATAGGAATGATGATTAATACACCTAGGATGAATGCCACTACTGTCATGACCACAAAGTAGTTCCATGCTGGCTCTGATCCTGGAGCGATCGCAAACATCACGCCGCTACCGATCATCACAATTGCTAGGGCTAGATTGAGTAAGTGTTGGCCCGGGAAAGTAACTGGTGCACCTTGGAATAAGCGGAATTTATATTTGCCAGATAACTTGCCGAAGGCAATCACTGATCCTGAGAATGTGATCGCGCCAACAAAAGTGCCAATGAACAACTCAAGGCGATTACCAAATGGAATCGGCTCACCAACTGCGGCAATACCGAATGCATGGGGCTCAGCAACAGCAGCTACAGCGATACATACAGCAGCTAAACCAATCATGCTGTGCATAAAAGCAACTAGCTCGGGCATTTTGGTCATCTCTACACGTTTAGCCATGATCGCGCCAGCACCGCCACCAACAACCAAGCCACCTAATACATAGGTCATGCCTGTCACTGCGGATTGTTGGGCTAGCATCATCACAAGGCCCACGGTTGTAGCGATAGCGATTGCCATGCCAGCCATACCAAAGGCATTGCCTTTAATGGAGGTCGTTGGGTGTGATAAACCTTTCAGAGCCTGGATAAAGCAAATAGAGGCTACTAAATAGAGAAGCGTAACGAGGTTTAAGCTCATGCTGTTTCTCCTTTAGATTTTTTCTCTTTCTTCTTAAACATTTCTAGCATACGTCTTGTTACTAAGAAGCCACCAAAAACGTTGACAGCAGCCAAAGCAACAGCAATAGTGCCCATAGATTTACCAAGGGTCCCTTCTGTCAGAGCGGCGGCCAACATGGCTCCCACAATGATGATGGCAGAAATGGCATTGGTCACCGCCATCAGTGGTGTATGAAGTGCTGGAGTGACGTTCCAAACCACGTGGTAACCCACGTAGATAGCTAGAACGAAAATAATGAGGTTATAGATAGTTGGGCTAATAGCGTCCATGATTTTCCTTTATGACCTTAAGCGTTCTGACGAATAACTTGACCGCTTTGACACATCAAGCAGGCCGTTACGATATCGTCATCAGTCGGAATGGCTAATTGGGCTTCTTGATTAATGATTAATTTCATGAAGTCCATTAGGTTTCGAGCATAAAGAGCAGATGCATCTGCTGCAACCATGCTGGCTAGGTTGGTGTAACCGATTAATTTCACACCGTGCTTAACGACAACTTTATCTGCTTCGGTGAGGGGGCAATTACCAGCGCCGTTCTCACCTTTGCCAGCCGCTAAGTCAATCACTACAGACCCTGGTTTCATTTGCTGAACAGTTTCTGTGTGTAAAAGAGTTGGCGCTTTACGACCTGGTATCAAGGCTGTTGCAATCACGATATCTGCGAGCTTAGCTTTTTCAGCCACTAAAGCAGCTTGGCGTTGCATCCAAGAGGCAGGCATTGGGCGAGCATAACCACCAACACCTTGAGCGATTTCACGTTCTTCATCTGTTTCGTAAGGAACATCAACAAATTTAGCACCTAGAGATTCAATTTGTTCTTTTGCAGCAGGGCGAACATCAGATGCTTCAATCACTGCGCCAAGACGTTTTGCTGTAGCGATTGCTTGCAAGCCCGCAACACCAGCACCTAGAATCAATACGCGTGCTGCTTTAACTGTGCCCGCTGCTGTCATCAGCATAGGCATAAAGCGCTGGTATTCATTGGCAGCAACCATCACAGCTTTGTAGCCTGCAATGTTTGCTTGTGATGACAACACATCTAAACTTTGAGCGCGTGTTGTGCGTGGAGCAGCTTCAAGTGCAAAAGCAGTGATACCTTTGGCGGCCATCGCCGCATTATTGGCATTATCAAATGGATCAAGCATGCCTAATAAAACTGCATTACTTTGCATTTGTCCCAATTCTGTTGCATTAGGAGCTCTCACTTTAAGAACTAAGTCTGCACCCAGTGCATCACTTGTTGATCCAATGGAGGCCCCGACAGCTTCATAAGCTGAATCGGGCTGACTGCTATTGATGCCTGCACCACTTTGAACGATCACTGTGTGACCTTGACTAATGAATTTCTTCACTGTTTCAGGTGTTGCAGCAACGCGCGTTTCGTTGGCTTGAGTCTCTAAGGGCACGCCAATGCGCATGGGTTTCTCCCTGTTATTTTGTAAAGCATTAAGATTACTATAATTTAGACCTTTTTCTAACCCCTATTAGCACTTAGATCCTAAAATATAAGCAAAATGTCGTGCCCTCGACAGTTGCAATATTTCACTTCGTTAGGTTATTTTTTAATAAAAACACTTATGGCAATTCCACAAATTGACACTAGCTTTTTGCAATCAGCCCCAGTTTTGCCCCCGGCAACAGTGGTGATTGGCATGTCTGGGGGAGTTGACTCGTCGGTAGCGGCTTGGATCCTTAAGCAGCAAGGCTATAAGGTTATTGGTTTGTTCATGAAAAATTGGGAGGATGATGACAATAGTGAGTATTGCTCATCCCGGCAGGATTGGCTGGATGTTGTGTCAGTAGCAGATTTGATTGGAATTGATGTTGAGGCGGTTAACTTTGCCCATGAATACAAAGATCGCGTATTTGCTGAGTTTTTAAGAGAGTACTCAGCGGGTCGAACCCCTAATCCCGATGTTTTGTGCAACGCAGAAATTAAATTCAAGGCATTTTTAGATCATGCGATGAGTTTAGGCGCTGAGGCTATCGCTACAGGGCACTACGCCCAAACATCTCGAGTTAATGATGAGGTTCATCTTTTAAAAGCTATCGATGACACTAAAGATCAAAGTTACTTTTTGTATCGATTAAGTCAAAAACAGTTAAAGCACGTTATTTTTCCTTTGGGTGGCATCAGAAAAACTTTGGTTCGAGAGATCGCACAAAGTATTGGCTTACCCAACGCCGCTAAAAAAGATTCCACTGGAATTTGTTTTATCGGAGAGAGGCCTTTCAGAGACTTCTTAAATCGATATTTGCCTAATCAACCTGGACCAATTAAAACTGAGGACGGTCAAGTCGTTGGCGAGCACATTGGTTTGGCTTTTTATACCTTGGGCCAACGAAAAGGGATTGGTATGGGGGGTAGCAAAGACGGTAATGGTGACCCGTGGTTCGTTGCCAAAAAAGATATGGCGAGCAACACCCTTTACATTGTTCAAGGACACGAGCACCCTTGGTTGTTAAAGCCGGTGCTGGAGGCTTCGCAGATTAGTTGGACCTCTGACATGCCACCAATCTTGGGTTCCTACACTGCCAAGACTCGTTATCGCCAAGTGGATGCAACTTGTGAGCTAACTCTCAATCACTCAGAGCAGTTCGCGTTAAGGTTTGATGAATCCCAATGGGCTGTGACGCCAGGCCAATCTGCAGTTTTATATGATGGTCAGCGATGCTTGGGTGGCGGCATCATTACTGCATAATTGCGTAAAAGATCTAAGGCGCGATAGTTTCAGTAAAAGAAGGTCGACTCATGAGTTTTAAGTAAAGTCGATTTAAATTACTGAACTTTTTTTGCCATTTAAGCTCTGGAAATCTAAATAAGAGATAGCCTAAGGCGCAACCAACAGCGATATCAGCCAGACTCAATTTATTACCATAGCACCATTCATTCTCCCCTAAGCCCTTAGACATGGCATTGAGTGAAGCATTAACTTTTACCATTTGTCTGTCATACCAAGCTTGAGATTGATCTTCGCTTGGGCGCCAAGTTTTTTCTAATCTTGCAAGAATGGATGCATCCAAGATGCCGTCAGCTAAAGCTTCCCAGGTTTTTACTGCCGCCCGCTCTTTACCTGTTGGTGGGATTAGTTTATTGACAGGGCTTAAGGTATCTGCGTATTCAACAATAACGCGTGAATCAAACATAGCTCCACCATCATCCAATACTAGGCAAGGGACTTTACCCAATGGATTACTTTGCATGATTTGGGTGTCCTCCCCCCAAACATTTTCAAGAATAAGAGGTAGATCTATTTTCTTCTCAGCAAAGATAATTCGCACTTTGCGAACATAGGGGCTTGTGAGGGATCCGATGAGTTTCATGGCAATAAGTATAGCTATTTCGATTTCTTTTCACAGAAGGACTAAAATCATGTTTTAAGTGATTTTTAGGATTTAGCTGTGACTACTCAACTCTCTACATTAAGCGCTCTTTCCCCATTAGACGGGCGCTACGCCTCCAAAACTGATGCCTTACGGCCTTGGCTATCAGAAGCAGCCTTTATGAGACAGCGCGTGCGTGTAGAGGTTCATTGGTTAATTGCTTTATCTCAGGCTAAATTACCAGATTTCCCAAGTTTTAGTGTTGCTGCAGAAAAAGTTCTTTTGGCATTGGTTGAGAATTTCTCAGATGTTGATGCAGAGCGTATCAAGGCAATTGAAGCAGTGACCAATCATGACGTTAAAGCGGTTGAATACTGGATGAAGGAAAAAGTTGCCGGCCATGCTGAGCTTGAGAAAGCCAGTGAATTTATTCACTTTGCATGCACATCAGAAGATATCAACAACACATCTCATGGTTTGATGTTGAGCGGCGCGCGACAAGAAGTCATTCTTCCAAAATTAAAAGAAGTATTAAATGCATTAACAGCTATAGCCCTCAATAATGCATCTGTTCCAATGTTGTCACGTACACATGGCCAGCCGGCATCTCCAACTACCTTAGGTAAAGAGATGGCCAATATTGCCAAGAGACTTGAGCGTGCCATTACCAATATTGAAAAAGTTTCATTCTTAGGAAAAATGAACGGTGCTGTAGGTAACTACAACGCTCATTTATCTGCATATCCAGATGTTGATTGGGAGGCCTTTTCTAAGGAAGTCATTGAAAAGCGTTTGGGTCTTGAATTTAATCCGTACACCATTCAAATTGAGCCGCATGATTACATGGCTGAATTATTTGATGCAATTGCTCGTGCCAATACGATTCTTTTGGATATGAACAGAGATATCTGGGGTTACATCTCAGTTGGTTATTTCAAGCAAAAAACAAAAGCTGGAGAAATTGGTTCTTCAACAATGCCGCACAAAGTCAATCCAATTGACTTTGAAAACTCAGAAGGCAATCTAGGTATTGCTAATGCTTTGCTGAAGCATTTATCAGAAAAGTTGCCAGTATCCCGTTGGCAACGGGACTTAACAGACTCCACTGTTTTACGTAATTTGGGTACAGCTTTAGGCCACAGCTTACTGGCATATGACAGCGCCCTTCGTGGTTTGGGTAAATTAGAAACAAACCCAAGTCGTTTGGCAGAAGATTTGGATAACTGTTGGGAAGTTTTGGCTGAGCCAGTTCAAACAGTGATGCGTCGTTTTGGGGTACCTAATCCTTATGAGCAATTGAAAGAGTTAACACGCGGTAAGGGCATTACACCTGAAGGCTTGAAAACTTTTATTCAAGGCCTTGCTATTCCTGAGGAAGCAAAAAAATCTCTGTTAGAAATGACTCCTGCGAGCTATGTCGGTAAAGCGGTTGCGCTGACAGAACGTCTTAAGAAGTGAAATTAAAAAAACATAGAGCCTCATTGAGTGTGTCAACACGAGCCATTTTGTGGCTCTATGAATTTTTTTGGGTTTTAGTATTACCAGTGGCCCTCATACGCCTTTTTTGGAAAGGCCGTATTCAGAATGGTTACCGTCAGCATATTGCTGAGCGTTTAGGTTTCTACGAATCAAAATTACATTCCAAGAAAATTATTTGGGTACATGCTGTTTCAGTGGGTGAGACTAGAGCTTCGGCGCCATTAGTTAACTCTTTGTTAGGCGATGGTTTTCAGATTTTATTGACCCACATGACGCCAACAGGGCGAGATACTGGTGCTGAGATCTTCTCAAATGCTATTGCCAATGGGCAACTTCAGCAAGCCTATCTGCCATATGACCTAAGCTGTTTAGTTTTAGCATTTTTTAAGAAATTTAACATTCAATTAGGCCTGGTTATGGAGACTGAGGTCTGGCCTAATTTGGTTTTGACTGCGGTTAAAAAAGGAATTCCACTCTTACTGGTTAATGCTAGATTGTCCGAGAGAAGCGCTCGTCGCGTTGCTCAATTTCGGTCAGCAGGAACTGCTATTTATGGGGCGTTTACTCAAATCTTAGCCCAAACAACTTTAGATGCTAAGCGCTATGAGTCTTTAGGTTTGAACAATATCACCGTTACTGGAAACCTAAAATTTGACGTAGAAATTAATGCTGCTCAAGTTGATAAAGCCCTTCAATTAAGAAAGTTTTTGCCCCAAAATACCAGACTGATCTGTGCGGCTAGTACTCGTGATGGTGAGGAACGCATGGTCATGAAAGCCTGGTTATCTTTATTAGAAGAAGCTCCAAGTCTGAAAGAGTATGCTCGATTACTCATTGTCCCAAGGCATCCTCAAAGGTTTGATGGTGTTTATCAAGACCTGCAATCGAGTCAACTTGAGTTTGTGAGGCGCTCTCAACTCACTGATCAAGAGTTAGCTCAAGCGATTAGCCGCTCGGCAGTTGTTCTTGGTGATTCTATGGGTGAAATGGGGTTTTACTATGCGTTATCCGATGCGGTGGTGATGGGTGGTAGCCTTCAGCCATTAGGTGGGCAAAACTTTATTGAGGCCTGCGGCTTGGGTCGTCCGATTATCCTGGGTGAGCATACCTTCAATTTTCAGCAAGCAAGCCATGATGCTGTAGAGCAAGAGGCAGCTATACGTATTGGTAATCCAGAAGAGTTAACTCAAGCCATGAAGGTGTTGTTGCAAAACGATCAGTTGCGAGAAAAAATGAGCGTCAATGCGATTGATTTTGCTGGTCAACATGCTGGGGCTACTCAAAAGATATTGGCAGCTATCAAGTCTTATCTATAGTTGCTTATCAAATGGCCAATAAAAAGGCTTGAAAGACTCAAGTAGAATGGTATTCAATTAATCAAATTTAGGCATTAATGATGAAAAAAATTCTTGTGATGAATGGCCCTAATCTTAATTTACTGGGTACAAGAGAACCTGAGAAGTACGGTGATAAAACTCTAGCTGATGTTGAGGCTTTGTGTACTGCCGCAGCTGTCAAATCAAATTACTCCGTTGAATTTTTTCAAAGTAATCATGAAGGCGAATTGATTGAAAAGATTCATGAGGCGGGCAAGCTATTCAAGGCAGGTCAGTTAAAGGGCGTTGTTTTTAATCCAGGTGCCTATACACATACTTCAATTGCATTGCATGATGCTATTGCAGGTGTTGGAGGTCTCCCAGTTATTGAGGTGCATATCTCTAATGTCTATGCGCGTGAAGCGTTTCGTCATCAATCCTATGTATCACCAGTTGCAGTGGGAGTTTTGGCGGGATTTGGTATATCTGGATACGGCATGGCGATAGATGCTTTAATCGCTAGAAATTAAAAAGGAGACCTAGGTCTCCTTTTTAATATACAAAACTAATTTTTATACCTGAGCGCCAAAGTTGGGATCATCAGATTTAGTTATCTCATTCACGGGCTTGCTCTCAGTCTTAATTAAGTCTTCACGTTTTACGCCAAACCACATAGCTAATGCCGCAGCTACGAAAACTGAAGAATAGATACCGAACAAAATACCAATCGTAAGCGCCAAAGAGAAGTAATAAAGGGTTGGCCCACCAAATAGCAGCATGGCTAAAACCATCATTTGAGTACTGCCGTGTGTAATGATGGTTCTGCTTGTTGTGCTGGTGATCGCGTTATCAATTACAGCGATGGTGTCCATTTTTCTGTACTTGCGGAAGTTTTCACGGATACGGTCAAAAATAACTACAGACTCGTTCACAGAGTAGCCAAGCACGGCCAGCACCGCTGCCAATACTGAAAGTGAAAATTCCCACTGAAAGAAAGCAAAGAAACCAAGAATAATCACTACGTCATGAAGGTTAGCGATGATACCGGCTAAGGCAAATTTCCATTCAAATCGTACAGATAGATAAATAACAATACCAAGAACCACGAATAGCAGAGCTAGTAATCCATCGGTAGCTAATTCTTTACCCACTTGAGGGCCGATAAATTCAACACGCTTGAGTGATACCTCTGGGTGTGATGCTTTGAGTGTTTTTAAAACAAGTTCACTTTGCTCTGCGGAAGAGAGTACTTTTCCTTCAGCATTTTTTTGGATAGGTAGGCGGATTAATACATCCTTAGAACTACCAAAATTTTGTACTTGGATGTCTAGGTAGCCTAGTTGTGTGAGATCTGATCTGATCGAGTCAAGTGGGGCAGCTTGTGAATAACTTGTTTCCATCACGGTGCCACCAGTAAACTCTACAGACAGGTGAAGTCCTTTATAGGCTAAAAAGAAAACAGCAGCAACAAAAGTTAAAGCCGAAATCAGGTTAAGCACCAAAGCATGGCGCATAAAGGGAATGTCACGACGAATGCGGAAAAATTCCATGGTCTTGAATCCTCTTATTCAGTTGGGCGCCAAACTTGGCCAATAGATATTTTTTGAAGCTTCTTCTGACGTCCGTACCAAAGGTTAGCAATACCTCTAGCGAAGAACACTGCAGAGAACATTGAAGTCAGAATGCCAAGACTATGTACCACGGCAAAACCTCTTACTGGACCTGATCCAAATGCTAGCAGAGCAACGCCAGCAATCAGAGTGGTAATGTTGGAGTCCAAAATAGTTCCCCAGGCGCGCTCAAAGCCAGTAGCAATGGCTGCTTGAGGCGTTGCACCAGCTCTTAGCTCTTCACGGATTCGTTCGTTGATCAATACGTTTGAGTCAATCGCCATACCCAAGGCCAAGGCCATCGCTGCAATACCTGGCAATGTAAGTGTTGCTTGCAACATGGAGAGGATGGCTACCAGTAAGAATAAGTTCACCGCAAGTGCAATGACTGAGAAGAATCCAAATAAAAGGTAATAGGCCATCATAAAGATAGCGATAGCGCAAAAACCATAAATGACAGAGTTAAAGCCTTTGGCAATATTATCAGCACCAAGGCTTGGACCAATTGTGCGCTCTTCAATAATTTCCATTGGGGCAGCTAATGACCCAGCTCTTAGTAAAAGAGCTAAGTCGTTAGCGCTTTCAGTACTCGATTGACCTGTAATCTGAAACTTTGCACCGAACTCACTTTGAATTGTCGCTACTGTTAAAACCTCTCCGCGACCTTTTTCAAACAAGATCATGCCCATTGGCTTGCCAATGTTTTCCCGCGTGATTTCTTGCATGACGCGACCACCAGCTGAATCAAGCGTAATGTTGACTGCTGGGCGTTGATTTGAATCAAAGCCAGCTGATGCGCTGGTAATGCGATCACCGCTAAAAATAACTGAGCGCTTAAATACCACTTGTCTGCCGTCACCTGTTCTAAAAACATCAGCTCCTGGAGGAGCTACTTCACCCGACAATAGATAGGTCTTAACTGGATCCGCCAAGCGAGACTCTAATGTTGCTGTACGGCCAATAATATCTTTGGCGCGAGCTGTATCTTGTACGCCCGGTAACTGAACGATGATGCGATCTTGGCCTTGCTGTTGAATTACAGGTTCTGCAACGCCCAATTCATTGACACGATTGTGAAGTGTCGTTATGTTCTGTTTAACAGCATTTTCCTGAACTTCCTTCAGGGCACTTTCTTTGAATTTCCCGATAAGCTTAAATCCATCGGAAGATTTTTCAACATTGAAATCTAAATCTATAAGATTTTTATTGAGTAATTGTCGAGCGGCGCTAGCATCTTCTTGCTTAGAAAATCTAACTGCGATCTGATCATTTTGACGTTCAATACCATTGTGGCGAAGAGATTTTTCACGCAATTGCGTGCGTGTGTCAGTTGTTAAGCTTTCAAGCTTCTTTTGGAGCGCGCCACGCATATCAACTTGTAATAAGAAGTGAACGCCACCACGTAAATCCAAACCCAAATACATCGGCATCGCACCCATTGAGCTTAGCCATGCTGGTGTATTAGAAATTAAATTAAGAGCTACGACATAACTTGGGTCATTGCTGTCCGGGTTAAATGCTTTTTGTAAAACATCTTTAGCTTTGAGTTGATTATCTGTATTAGATAATCTAATTTTGATCGTGCCATTGTTGCCAGCGCGTTCAAATTGAATACCTTTATTCTCAATATTAGCTTGTGTGAGTAACTGCGTCACCCGTTCTTGAGTTGCTAAATCAATTTTGACCGTTGCTTTACCCGCTGAGATTTGTACAGCTGGTGCCTCCCCAAAAAAGTTTGGGATGGTGTAGATGGCACCAATAAATAGTGCAACTACGATAACGATATATTTCCACAGCGGGTAACGGTTCATGCTTAGCTTTCTTAGATAGCTTTGATCGTGCCTTTAGGTAATACAGCAGTCACAGCATTCTTTTGCATTTTGACTTCTGTACCAGGAACTAGTTCAACAGTAACGTATTGGTCTTTAAGCTGAGTTACTTTGCCCATCAAACCACCAACTGTTACAACTTCGTCACCAACACCCAGTGTTTCAAGCATGTTCTTAACTTCTTTTTGACGTTTCATCTGCGGACGAATCATCACAAAGTACAAAACTACAAACATCAAAATCAAAGGCAAAAAGCCCATAATGCCGCCACCTTCGGCTGCGGCTGTGGCTGGCTGTGCATAAGCGTTACTAATTAACATTCTTTTTCCTCCAAGTAGAAAGAAGGATTTTACCCTGTTGCCTCAATCACGCCAATTTGACGTTTTTCATGAAAATCCTTAATAAATTCAGGGAATTTATCTTGATCTAAAGCCGCTCTGATTTCGCTCATGAGGTTGAGGTAATAGTGAATGTTATGAATGGTATTGAGTTGTGAGCCTAGGATCTCGTTAGCCTTCTGAAGGTGGTGCAAATAAGATCTGGAGAAGTTTCTGCAGGTATAGCAGGTGCAGGTAGGGTCAAGGGGGCGGGTATCTTCCTTAAATGTGGCATTTCTAAGCTTTAAATCACCAAATCTAGTGAATAACCATCCATTTCTGGCATTTCTAGTGGGCATCACACAGTCAAACATATCGATACCTTGGGAGACGCCTAAAACTAAATCTTCAGGTGTTCCAACGCCCATCAAGTAATGAGGCTTTTCTGGAGGCAGTTGAGGGGCAATATGCGCCAAAATACGCTCAAATTCGGGTTTTGGTTCTCCAACGGACAAACCACCAATGGCAATACCGTCAAAATCTTGTTCTCGAACCCCTGCTAGAGATACCTCTCTTAAGTTCTCAAACATGCCACCTTGAACAATGCCAAAAAGAGCATTGCCAGTTTCAAGTTCTCTGAATCGTTGAATGGATCTTTCACCCCAACGAAGGGATAACTCTAAAGATTGACGAACTGTTTTTTCATCAGTGCGTACTCCATTTGTTTCATAAGGAGTGCACTCATCAAATTGCATGGCAATATCGCTATTAAGTACGGCTTGAATCTCCATAGAAATTTCAGGAGACATAAATAACTTATCTCCATTAACGGGGGATGCAAATGCAACACCTTCTTCGGTGATTTTTCTAAGGGCCCCTAAGCTAAATACTTGGAAGCCACCAGAGTCGGTCAAGATGGGCTTTTTCCAACCCATGAAATCATGAAGACCATGATGCTTTGAAATGACATCCAATCCAGGCCTTAGCCATAAATGAAAAGTATTACCTAAGATGATCTGGGCTTGAGCCTCTTCCAAATCTCGCGGAGTCATCCCCTTAACCGTGCCGTAAGTGCCAACTGGCATAAATATAGGTGTTTCAACTGAGCCGTGTGGCAGGTTAACCCGGCCACGTCTTGCATGCGTGCGGGCATCTTTTTTAATGAGTTCGAAGCTTAAAGGTTTCATAAACGGCTTAAAAACATAGCATCGCCATAACTGAAAAAGCGATATTGTTGTTGAATAGCATGATCATATGCTTTTCTGATGTGCTCATAACCAGCAAATGCGCTGACAAGCATCAGAAGGGTTGAGCAAGGCAAGTGGAAGTTAGTAATTAGGCAATCAACAACTTTAAATTCATAACCAGGGGTGATAAACAACTTCGTTTCACCCTCTTGTAATTGAAGCGCTGCTGCTGATTCAAGTGCTCTTAGGCTAGTAGTTCCTACAGCAATCACTCTTCCACCTGAGTTTTTAGTCGCTTTGATTCTTTCCTGGGTTTCTTGCGGTACAGAGAACCACTCGCTATGCATCTGATGTTGAGAAAGATCTTCTGTTCTAACTGGGCTGAATGTGCCGGCACCCACGTGCAAAGTTAAAGTGGTGTGTTTAACGCCCTTATTCGATAGAGTATCTAAAGTTTTTTGATCAAAGTGCAGACCTGCTGTTGGTGCTGCTACGGCACCAGGGTTTTTGGCAACTACCGTTTGGTAACGCTTTTGATCTTCCTCATCAGGCGTATGGGTGATGTAGGGGGGGAGTGGGAGTTGACCATGTTTTTCAAACAATGGAATGCAAGGGCCTGAAAATCGAACCTCAAAAAATGGGCTTTGCTCATGATTATGACGACCAATCACTTCAATCGAGAATGGATCAGATTGCGAGCCCATTTGTAAAAAGCTTCCAGGTTTAGGTGATTTGGAGGCTCTAATTTGAGTAATCGCTGTATCTGTACCTGTGACTCGTTCAAGTAAAACCTCTACAGCGCCACCACTTTCCTTTTTTCCAAAAAGGCGAGCAGGTATAACTTTGGTGTCATTAAATACCAGTAAATCATTGGTTTGAATTAAATTAATGACATCAGTAAATTGCTTATCTTGAATGAAAGTTTGACCCGTAGCATCAACCCCCAGCTCTAGAAGCCGGCTTGCAGTTCTGTCAGGAAGGGGGTGCTGAGCAATTAACTCAGTTGGTAGGTTGTAATTAAAGTCAGAAAGTCGCATCGAGATACCGTAGGAACAGTAAGATTCTAAACATGGTTAGCAAATCTAGTTCAAATCCTCTCGAAAAGTTAGGCCTGCATTCCTCATTGGACTGTGCCTTGCACTTGCCTATTCGCTATGAGGACGAGACCAAATTATCTACGATTGCCTCAGTTATTAATAGTTTTGGCATTAATACAGCTCAGGTTCAGGGGTATGTCATACGCCAAGAGGTCATGTTTCGCCCCAGGCGACAGCTTTTGGTAGTTATTCGGGATGATCATGGGGATGAGTTGTTTTTAAGGTGGTTGAACTTTTATCCAAGTCAGCAAAAACAAATGGCTGTTGGGCAGCACCTTAGGGTGCGTGGCGATGTGAGAGATGGGTACTATGGGCCCGAGATGGTTCATCCAGTCGTTAAAGCAGTTTCTCCTGATGCGCCACTTCCAAGCACTCTAACGCCCGTTTATTCAGCAACCGCTGGTGTTAGTCAGTTAAGTATTCGCAGGGCGATTGATAAAGCCTTCAAAGATGCTAATCTAGAGGCGCTGTTTGCTGAGATCTTGCCGCAAGATATTTTAAAGAAATGTTTTCCTTCTTTAACTTTGCCAAGTTTGTGGAGTGCTATTCATACACTTCATCACCCAAGCAAATCGGATGATATGGAATCAATTCAGAATCGAACTCATCCTGCTTGGCGAAGAATTCAAATTGAAGAATTATTGGCGCAGCAAATTTCGCTCCAGCAAGCTAGGGCAAAACGTTTGAGTAGGCAAGCGATTCAAATGAATTTAAAGCCTAAGAAAGATGGCATCCTAGAAAAATTCTTGGACCAGTTGCCCTTCCAGTTAACTGGTGCTCAAGAGCGTGTCTGGCAAGAGGTTTTGCAAGATTTAGCTCGCTCATATCCTATGAATCGTTTGTTGCAGGGGGATGTAGGAAGTGGCAAAACAATTATTGCTGCTTTGTCCGCTATGCATTGCATTGATCATGGTTATCAGGCGGCCATCATGGCTCCAACAGAAATTCTGGCGGAGCAGCACTATAGAAAGCTAGCGGCCTGGTTGATGCCTATGGGCATTCAGCCGGTATGGCTAACAGGTTCACTAAAGGCCAAAGAAAAAAGAGATGCTCAGGCTTTGATTGCGAGCGGGCAAGGGCAATTGGTGATTGGCACTCATGCGCTCATTCAGGAGGGCGTCCAATTCTCAAGATTAGGTCTAGCGATTGTTGATGAGCAGCATCGCTTTGGTGTGAAGCAGCGCTTACAGTTGCAGCAAAAAATTGATGATGTTGAAATTGATTGTCATCAATTAATGATGTCTGCCACACCAATTCCAAGAACATTGGCAATGACCTTTTACGCTGACCTAGAAGTCTCTGTTATTGATGAGTTGCCTCCTGGTCGAACTCCGGTTATTACCAAACTTGTCAAAAGTGAAAGGCGTGAGGAAGTTGTTGTAGGTTTAGCTGAAGAGTTGAAAAAGGGCTGCCAAGTCTATTGGGTATGCCCTTTAATTGAAGAATCTGAAGTTCTTCAATTGCAAACTGCCGTAGATACGTACCAAGCTTTGCAGGCGGCCATGCCTGATGTAAGAGTAGGGTTGGTTCATGGCAAATTAAAAGCTGATGAAAAAAATACAGTGATGCAAGCATTCGTCGCCGGGGAGATTCAGGTATTGGTTGCTACTACTGTAATTGAGGTTGGTGTAGATGTTCCTAATGCCTCATTAATGGTCATTGAACATGCCGAACGCTTTGGTTATTCTCAAATACATCAATTACGTGGTCGAGTTGGTCGTGGCTCGGCGCAATCTATTTGCATACTGTTGTATAGCCCTCAATTATCTTTAGCAGCCAAAGAGCGGTTACAAACTTTAAAAGAAACTCAAGATGGTTTTGTTATTGCTGAAAAAGATTTGGCGCTAAGAGGTCCTGGTGAGTTATTGGGCTCTAAACAGTCTGGTGAGGCCATGTTACGTTTTGTTGATTTGCAACATGAGCATGATTTAATTGAAAAGACAAAAGAGCTATCAGTTCAATTATTAAGTTTTTATCCAGAAGTTACCCAAAGACATCTACAGAGATGGTTGGGGCACCGAGCTGATTTCTTAAAAGCTTGATATCCTGTCGTTATGACACTAACTGAATTTAGATATATCGTTGCTGTAGCTAGAGAGCGCCATTTTGGAAGGGCAGCTGAAGCCTGCTTTGTCTCTCAGCCAACTTTATCTGTAGCAATTAAAAAGCTTGAGGATGAGCTGAATGTTCAGATTTTTGAAAGATCTGGGGCGGAATTAACCATAACGCCATTAGGGCAAAGCATTATTCATCAAGCGCAAAAGGTTCTGGAAGAAGCTCAGGTGCTGAAGCATTTAGCTCAACATGGACAAGACCCATTATCTGGCCCAGTTCGATTAGGAGCGATTTACACAATAGCCCCTTATTTATTGCCAAAATTAATTGCTAGAAGTAGGCAAGAGTTGCCTAATATGCCGCTTTATCTTCAAGAAAGTTTTACTGTCCGTCTTTTGGAGTTGCTCAAGCAAGGCGATATTGATGCTGCCATCTTGGCTGACCCATTCCCACAAAGTGGATTGGAGGTCATTCCTTTATATGATGAAAGCCTAATGGTCGCAGTTCCTGTAGGACATCCTTGGGAGCATTTGGATGTTATCCAGCACGCTGATCTGCAGTCTCAAACCACTCTTTTATTGGGGCAAGGCCATTGCTTTAGAGATCAGGTTTTAGATATCTGTCCTGATGTGCAGCGTGCGCAACGTGATGATGGTATGAGTTCTTTTGAAGGCTCGTCATTAGAGACTATTCGTCAAATGGTGGCCGGTGGAATTGGTATTAGCGTGTTTCCAATTACATCCATTGTGGATCAAGCTAACCCTAATGGATTAATTAAATATATCCCTTTTGCCAAACCAACACCGAAAAGGCGTGTGGTTTTAGCTTGGCGTAAAAGTTATGCTAGAACTTCAGCAATGCATGCATTGGCAGAGGTTATTAAGTCAGCAGGTTTATCTGGGGTTGAATATTTATGATGCCTGCGAAGGTTTCAGATTATTTGGCATTGATTAGATTTGAAAAACCAATTGGAACTCTATTGGTTTTATGGCCCACTCTCTGGGGCTTATGGTTAGCAAGTAATGGCCAACCTAATTTCGTGTATTTTTTAATTTTTGTTACGGGTACTTTCTTAATGCGAAGTGCTGGTTGTGCTATCAATGATTATGCAGATAGAGATTTTGATAGGCATGTCGAGCGAACAAAAGATCGCCCTTTGACTTCTGGAAGAGTTCGACCTTGGGAGGCGTTGCTGGTTGCAGCTATTCTGGCTGCATTGGCTTTTTTATTGATATGGCCACTCAATAACTACACCAAGCTATTGTCAGTTCCTGCTTTGTTAGTTGCGATTATTTACCCTTTCACCAAAAGATTTTTTTCTATTCCGCAAGCTGTTTTGGGAATCGCTTTTTCATTTGGTATTCCAATGTCTTTTGCTGCTGTCCAAGATGAGATCCCTTTATATTCTTGGATTCTGGTCCTTGCGAACGTTGCTTGGGCCATCGCATATGACACCGCTTATGCGATGGTGGATAAAAACGATGATCTTAAGTTGGGGATTAAAACATCCGCAATAACGTTTGGAAAATATGATGTCTTAGCTATTTTTCTTTGCTATGGAATATTTTTCTTAGGCTTTGCTTATGTGGCAGTTAGCCAAAAATTACACTGGGTCTTTTGGTTATTTTGGGTTTTAGGTTTGGCTTTAGTTTGGCACTATTACCATTTGGTGAAGACTCGAGATAGAGCTAAGTGTTTCCAAGCGTTTAAACAAAATAATTGGTTAGGTGCATTATTTTTTATAGCGATTGCATGTTCTTAAAAACAATCAATTATTATTGACCGAACTCTTCGCCCATTTCAGCACCGCGGGCGCTAGCAGCAGCAACCGCTGCCCCAATAATGCTCGCCCAGTTTAATTTTTCAAGAACTTGTAATGCGGCATAAGTGGTGCCACCTTTAGATGTCACTCGTTCACGTAGGATTCCTGGAGATTCTGTTGATTGTGATGCGAGTGTAGCTGCGCCTAAAACGGTTTGAGTCGCTAATAGACGCGCTTGATCTGCGCCAAGACCTTGTGCAATGGCTGCCTTTTCTAAAGCTTCTATGAAGGCAAATACATAAGCAGGGCCACTTCCTGATACTGCAGTAATGTCATCAATTTGCTTTTCGTTATCAACCCAAGTGATTTCCCCAACCGCTGAGCAAATGCTTTCCGCATTGATTCGATCCTCCTGGGTAGCCTCAGGGCTTGCAAATAAACCAGTCATTCCCTGACCGATTAATGCTGGCGTGTTGGGCATGGCGCGAATGAGGCGAGTGTGATTTAACCATCTCGCCATATCTTGAGTGCGAATGCCAGCAGCAACACTTAAACATAAAGGTTTATTAGGGGATTGATTAAAGACTGACAATAATTCAGCAGCAGCTTCTTTGAATTGTTGGGGTTTGACTGCTAAAACTAAAATATCGGCTTCCTTAATCTTTTCAGTAAGACCTTGAATATTGGCCGTTGTGGCAATCTTAAAGTTCTTTTCAAGATTTTGACGGGTCGGCTCATAAGGATCAGCTACTGAAATATGGCTTGCTTGTGCGCCTTGCTGAATAAGTCCACCGATTAAAGCACTCGCCATATTGCCGCCGCCGATAAAGCTAATTTTTAAATTTGATAAAGATGTCATAAATAAGTTCTTTTGCCAAAAATTGCTGTGCCAATACGCACCATCGTACTACCTTCTGCAATAGCAGCAGACATGTCTGAAGACATGCCCATAGATATAGTGTCTAGCTGAACCGATTCTGTTTGTAATGATGGATTTTTTTTTAGTGTTTTGTAAATAGTAAAAAGTTGATGATGGTCGGCTTTTTGCTGAACCTCATCTTCTGTTGGTTCTGGGATGCTCATTAGGCCTCTTAAGCGCAGATGGGGCATTTGAGCGATCGCTTTACATAAGCTAGCGACTTCATTGGGCTCGACACCACTTTTAGACGACTCTCCGCTTATGTTGACCTGAACGCAAACATTGAGGGGGGGTAATTCAGGAGGGCGCTGATCATTTAATCTTTGTGCGATTTTTAAACGGTCAATGCTGTGAACCCAATCAAAACTCTCCGCTACATCACGAGACTTATTGCTTTGCAGTGGTCCAATAAAGTGCCACTCCAGCGCAGCTCTGATATCGCTAAGCTCAGCGATTTTTGAGACACCCTCTTGCACATAGTTTTCCCCAAAGGAACGTTGCCCAGCCTCATAAGCTAAACGGACATCTGATGCTGGAAATGTTTTTGAGACTGCTAACAAGGAGATATCAGTCACAGAGCGCCCAGATGCCTTGGCGGCTTCTGAGATGCGCTCTTGTACTGTGACTAAATTATCTTGAATGGAGGTCATACCCTCCATTTTGCTCCATTATTGAATCAATTAACTCAATCCAGTGTTCTACAACCGTATCTTTATTTTGTAAATGCGTAATACAGCCAATATTGGCAGACACAATCCGATCGGCCTGATGCTTTTGAACAGCTGTTTGAAGTTTTTCTAGTTTTTGTATCTTAAGTTGCTTAGATAGATCTGCTTGAAGGATTGAGTAAGTACCGGCTGATCCACAGCATAGATGACTGTCTTCGCACACATTGGTCTTGATACCTAATTGATCTAAAAATTCCTCAAGTTGACCTTTGATTTTTTGCCCATGTTGAAGAGTGCAAGGAGGATGATATACAACCCCTGCTTGAGTGGAGTTGCCCATCGATTTTTTTAGACCATCAACAAAACTTGGCAGGATCTCCACTAAGTCTTTGCAAATGCTAGAAATGGTTTTAGCTTTTTCTGCATAAGCAGGGTCATCGCGCAAGATGTGACCATATTCTTTCACTGTGACACCGCAGCCTGAAGCATTCATGATCAAGGTGCTAACTTTTTGACCTTGACATTCAGGTGCTTGGCCGGTGATGTAGGGCCACCATGCATCAATGTTTCGACGCATATCATCTAAGCCGGCTTCCTGTTCGTTTAAATGGTACTTCAGGGCGCCACAGCATCCAGCTTTAGACGCAGATAAAACATCAATACCAAGCCGATGAAGTACCCTGGCTGTAGCGTTATTAATATTAGGTAGCATGCCTGGTTGAACGCAACCTTCGAGCATCAGCATTTTGATACTGTTTTGTCCCGCCTGCGGTCTTAATCCTGGCGCTTTACCTTGAGGAATTTTTTGTTGAATAACGCTTGGCATGAACGGCCTAAACAGGCGACCTAATTTCATGCTGACATCAAACAATGTTTTGTTCGTCAATCCCTTAGCTAAAGCAGATCGGAGTAATCGTTCTGACAGGGGGCGGCTTGGGGTTTGTTCTTCAACCCATTTCCTGCCGATATCTACAAGGTGACCGTAGTCGACGCCACTTGGGCAAGTACTTTCACAGTTTCTACAAGTTAAGCACCGATCAAGATGCTCTCTTGTTTTTTCTGTGGCTTGCTTACCTTCTGCTATTTGTTTAATTAAATAAATGCGACCTCTAGGCCCATCTAATTCATCGCCCAGCAATTGATAGGTTGGGCAAGTAGCGGTACAAAAGCCGCAGTGAACACATTTGCTCAAAATGGTTTGAGCCATTTCACCATCAGGTGTACCAACAAACTGGGGGGCTAATTGTGTTTGCATATTAAATTAACCTTCCTGTCGCAAATACGCCTTGCGGGTCAAAAGTTTTTCTTAAGCGATCTTCAATTGGCGCTAGTGCAGCTGTCAGTGGATTATCTTTTAATGAACTTAAAAGAGCTTCATTTTTATTCTCAGATCTAAAAGCGCTGGCATGACCACCTAATGACTGTGCCAGGGCTTTCATTTCTTGAGCAGCTTGATTTGATTTATACCAGCGCTGTCCACCATGCCATTCAATAATTGTTTCGCCAGGCATTGCCAAAGCTTCAGTGGTAGATGGCAGTGCCATGCGCCACAGATTTTCTTGCTGAGTTCTGTTAAACCATGGATGCGTTTGTTCGCGCAAGCTAGACCAAAATACACGCGCATCATCATCAGTCATCAATTCCATGCCGTAGGTTTTGGAGAAAGAGCTAATGGCTGATTGAACAGCAGCTTTTGCTCCGCTTAGGCGTAGATACAGTGTGCCTAAGTTTTCACCAATCCATGCGCTCGCATTGAGTGGCCAAGGCTGACTAGCTAGCAGATTCATTAAATGAATAGCTTTAGCTTGTTTGATTTGAACACTCACTGTAGCAGTTGCTGCGGCTACCGGTAAAACCTTAATGGAAACATCAAGTAGCAAAGCTAAAGTACCTAATGAGCTCGGTATTAATCGTGATACATCGTAACCAGCAACGTTCTTCATAACGGTGCCACCGAAATCCATGATGTGCCCTTGACCATCCATCACCTTGGCACCCAATACAAAATCTCTTAAGCCGCCCACGCTGACTCTTCCTGGGCCAGCCAATCCAGCGCCAACCATGCCACCAATAGTAGCGTTAGGACCAAAGTGTGGTGGTTCAAAAGCAAACTGCTGACCCTTTTCTGCCAGAGTTGCTTCGACTTCTTTTAGAGGCGTTCCTGATTTGACGGTGATGACCAATTCATCTGGTTGATAGCTTAGGATGCCAGCATATTCTTTTGTCGATAAGACTTGTCCATTTAAAGCATTGCCATACCAATCTTTTGAACCTGAGCCTGAGATGCGGAGTACTTCCTTAGCTTGGCCTGCTTGAATGATTTGATCTTGAAATTTTTTCAAAATAGGCGCGCTCATTAAAATCGCTCCAATTCTGGATGAGGGAGCACTCCGCCAGTAATTCTCATACGGCCATATTCTGCGCAACGGTGAAGTGTGGGGATCGCCTTATCTGGGTTGAGCAGTTTTTTGGGATCAAAGGCAGCCTTAACACCCCAAAATAATTCACGCTCTAACTCACCAAACTGCACGCACATTGAGTTAATTTTCTCAATGCCTACCCCATGTTCACCAGTAATTGTGCCGCCTAGCTCAACACATGTTTCTAAAATATCACTACCAAACTCTTCTGCACGATGCCATTCATCTTCATCCGCACCATTAAATAAGATCAATGGGTGCATATTGCCATCACCCGCATGAAATACATTCATGCAACGTAATTGATATTTTTTCTCCATCTCTTGAATGCGTCGTAAAAGAGTGGCGATATGCTGCCTTGGAATTGTGCCGTCCATGCAGTAGTAATCTGGAGAAATACGCCCTGCAGCTGGGAAGGCATTTTTTCTGCCACTCCAAAATTTCAATCGTTCTGCTTCATTTTGAGAAATCTGAATTCTGATAGCACCGCATTGATTGAGAACTTGGGTCATGCGTTCAATTTCTTCAGCAACTTCTTCTGGTGTGCCATCAGATTCGCATAAAAGAATCGCTTCTGCGTTGATGTCGTATCCCGCATGTACAAATTCTTCAACAGCTCGCGTTGCTGCTTTATCCATCATTTCTAAACCAGCCGGAATAATTCCTGCAGCAATAATGGCCGCTACGGCATTGCCGCCTTTACCCACATCATCAAAGCTGGCCATGATGACTTGAGCTAATTGTGGTTTGGGAACTAACTTGACCGTCACCTCTGTGATAACAGCCAGCATACCTTCGCTGCCCACCAAAATAGATAAAAGATCTAAACCTGGCGCATCCGGGGCCAAGCTGCCGAATTCAACAACTTCGCCATTCATCAAAATGGCGCGAACTTTGAGAATATTGTGAAGTGTTAAACCATATTTTAGGCAGTGAACTCCACCAGAGTTTTCGCTCACATTGCCACCGATAGAGCAAGCAATTTGAGATGAGGGATCTGGTGCGTAATAAAGACCGTGTTGAGCAACTGCTTCTGAGATGGCGAGGTTACGAACACCTGGTTGAACAACTGCAGTTCTTGCAATTGGATCAACTTTGACGATTTTCTTGAATTTCGCTAAAGAGAGAACTAACCCCTGAGCCATCGGTGTTGCGCCGCCGGATAAACCAGTGCCTGATCCACGGGGAACAATGGGGACTTGTAACTCTTGACATGCCTTAATAACAGCTACAGCCTGCGCTTCTGTTTCTGGCAGTGCAACTGCTAGGGGCATTTGCCTATAAGCTGCCAAACCATCACATTCGTAGGGGATAGTGTCTTCAGGCTCCCATAGCAGTGCATGGGCTGGTAGGACCGGTTTCAGGGCTCTAACAAGCTCTTGCTGCCGGATAAGGATGCCATTTTCTGAGGTGTCTAGGGCTATGCTCATTGTCTCAATTTATAGTGGTTTTACTCTATTCTAGCCATTTCCCTATAATCAGGTCTATGGCTAATAGATTGACTCAAATCGCAACCCGAACAGGGGATACAGGAACCACTGGTTTAGGTGATGGCCAGCGTGTAGATAAAGACCATTTACGCATTTGCGCCATGGGCGATGTGGATGAACTCAACTCTGAAATTGGCGTCTTGATTACTGAAGAGCTACCTTCTAGTGTTGCGGAAGAGCTCAAAGAACTTTTTTCGCAAGTGCAGCATGATTTGTTCGACCTTGGTGGTGAGCTTTGCATTCCGAATTACACCTTGCTGAAAGAAGAGCAAGTTATTCAATTAGATGTTTGGCTGGCTAAATACAATGCCACCTTGCCGCGCTTGGCTGAGTTTATTTTGCCTGGTGGTACACGTGCCGCAGCTCAGGCGCATGTTTGTAGAACAGTTTGCCGTCGTGCTGAACGCTCTATTGTGAAGTTGGGTCGTCATGAGGCTATCCATGACACGCCAAGACAGTACGTTAATCGTTTATCAGATTTGTTATTTGTGTTGGCCAGAGTTCTTAATAAAGAAGCTGGTGGCTCAGATACGCTATGGCACCATAAAAAAGACCCTAAGTAAACCTAGGGTCTTTTTCTAAAGAGGGACGGGTTGGCCCCGTCTTTTATTTTTTGTTGCGACGCTGTTTAACGCCGTTTGCCAAAATTTCTAGAACGTCAATTGAGTCATCCCAACCAATACACGCATCAGTGATGCTTGTAGCGTACTTCAATTCATTAGGATTATCTTTGCCTGGCGTGAATTTCTGAGCGCCAGCATGGATATGGCTCTCAACCATAACCCCAAAAATTTGTTGTGAGCCTGCGGATAGTTGACCTGCAATATCCTTCGCCACTTCAATTTGACGCTCATGTTGTTTGCTTGAATTAGCGTGTGAGCAATCAATCATCAATGTACCTGGCAATTTAGCTGCTTCTAATTCAGCGCATGATTTAGCAACACTCTCTGCATCATAGTTAGTTGTTTTGCCGCCACGAAGAATGACATGACAATCACCATTACCTTTTGTTTCCACAATCGCCACTTGACCATTTTTATGCACAGATAAAAAGTGGTGTGGTCTGCTAGCGGACTGTATAGCATCCGTTGCAATTTTGATGTTGCCATCAGTGCCGTTCTTGAATCCGATGGGAGCTGAGATGCCTGAAGCAAGTTCTCGGTGAATTTGGCTTTCTGTTGTTCTTGCGCCAATTGCACCCCAAGAAATTAAGTCCCCGATGTACTGCGGTGAAATAACGTCCAAGAATTCGCTACCCGCAGGCATACCCATGCGATTGATTTCGATCAATAGATGTCGGGCCATACGTAAGCCTTCGTCGATCCTGTAGCTTTCATCCAAGTATGGATCGTTAATTAAACCTTTCCAGCCAACAGTTGTGCGCGGCTTCTCGAAATAAACGCGCATCACAATTTCTAGTTCGCCAGCGTATTTTTTGCGTTGCTCAAGTAATTTGTTGGCGTACTCAAGAGCTGCTTTGGGGTCATGAATAGAGCAAGGGCCTATGATGACTAATAAGCGATCATCCTTGCCATGCATGATGTCACGAATTTTTTGGCGAGTTTTACTGATGAGATTTTCAACAGCAGTGCCTTGAATCGGGAAAAAGCGAATAAGGTGTTCTGGTGGTGGAAGAATAGTGATGTTCTCAATGCGAGCATCATCCGTCTCTGATGTTTTATCAACACTGGCATACCAGCTATCTCTGTTGCTGAGGGCTTTATCAACCATTTCATTAACTCCTTATTGCTAGATACTTAAATATGTAAAAAAAAACCGCCGTTTGTGTCGGCGGTTATTTTGAGTGCAGGAAACTTATGCTTGAATTTCTGCCTCTCGACCGCCTTGGGCTGAGAACCAAAAGTAAAAGAAATAGAATTTATTTGCAGACATACAGTTAATGTAGCACAGTTTTTCAGCTGGTCTATTAAGCGGTGCCGCCAACAGTCATATTATTGATTCTAAGGGTGGGCTGGCCAACCCCAACGGGGACACTTTGACCATCCTTGCCGCAAACTCCAATGCCGCTATCTAAAGCCATATCATTACCAATCATGCTGATATCTTTTAAGGACTCTGGGCCATTACCAATAATGGTTGCACCCTTAACTGGATATTGAATTTTTCCATTCTCAACCCAATAAGCTTCACTGGCTGAGAACACGAATTTACCGCTGGTAATGTCCACCTGACCACCACCAAAATTCACAGCATAGAGACCCTTTTTGATGCTGCTAACAATTTCTTGAGGATCTTCTTTCCCACCCAGCATATAGGTATTGGTCATGCGTGGCATTGGAAGTGAGGCGTAGCTTTCTCGTCTGGCATTGCCAGTGACTGGCATATTCATCAGGCGTGCATTAAGGCTATCCTGGATATAACCTTTTAATATGCCATCTTCAATGAGTGTGGTGCATTGTGTTGGGTTGCCTTCATCGTCAATCGATAGAGAGCCTCGGCGACCAGCGATTGTGCCGTCATCAACAACAGTAACACCCTTAGCTGCAACGCGTTGTCCAATCTTGCCTGAGAAAGCTGAAGAACCTTTTCGATTAAAGTCACCTTCAAGCCCATGACCAATCGCTTCGTGCAGTAATACGCCAGGCCAGCCAGGCCCAAGAACAACAGTCATAGGACCCGCTGGTGCTGGCCTTGATTCAAGGTTGATTAACGCTGATTGAACGGCATCGTCAATCCATCGGTCGATCTTTTCTTGTACAAAGAAGTGATAATCAAATCTGCCGCCACCACCTGATGACCCAACTTCACGACGACCATTTTGTTCAGCAATCACAGTGATAGAAACCCTCACTAAGGGTCTGATATCTGCTGCTAAAACGCCATTTGCTCTAGCAACCATCACAACGTCATATTCTGCAGCTAATCCAGCCATTACTTGAACAATTCTTGGGTCCTTAGCCTTTGCTTTGCGCTCGATATCCTCTAGAAGTGCAATTTTGGCTTTGGCATCTAAGCTGTTTAGTGGATTGGTTGATTGATATAAGGCATGGGTGCCAGGTGTTTTCCATTGAGGGCTGATATAGGTTTTATTATTATTTGCGCCAATCACTCGAGTTGCTTCGGCTGCCTTCTTGAGGGCGGCAGCACTAATTTCATCGGAGTAGGCAAATGCTGTTTTATCTTGGCTAACCGCTCTAACCCCAACGCCTTGATCAATGCTGAATGTTCCAGATTTAACAATACCTTCTTCTAAGCTCCAAGACTCGTTGTGCGTTCTTTGAAAGTAAAGGTCTGCATCATCAAGGTGATGTGAGTGCATGTGAGCCAAAGTTTTTTGTAGGTCCTCTTCAGTGAGGCCTGCAGGAGCTAACAATATCTCTTTAGCAATTTTTAGAGCATCTGCTCTACTGAGATTTATGTGGTTTTCTAGCGCTAAATGTGAATTCATATACCTGATTAAAGCATGCGGTGTTGGAGTGCGGGTAACTTGGTGCGTATTTCTTGGGTGACTTGTTTATCAATCACACCCATGGAAATGCCTTCACCTTCTTTAACTTGAGACTTGATTTGGCCCCATGGATCGATCAGCATACTCTGCCCCCAGGTGGAACGACCATTTTCATGTTTGCCACCTTGTGCGCTGGCCAAAACATAGCATTGGTTTTCAATCGCCCTAGCTCTTAAAAGAATTTCCCAGTGAGCTTGACCTGTTGTGTATGTAAACGCTGCTGGAATAATATGGCAATCAATAGAACCCATCGATCTATATAACTCAGGAAATCGCAGATCGTAGCAAATGGATAAACCAAATTTCCATGAGGTTTCGCCTTTGGTAATTGCAAATGAGGAGGGTGTTTGTCCAGCTTCAATCGTATTAGCCTCTTGATACTCCTCTTGCCCTTGTTTAAATCCAAATAAATGAATTTTGTTATAGCGGCAAATAGTTTCACCAGTGGGTGAGTAAACAAGAGTTGTATTTTTTACCTTGTCTTCCGTTGAGCCCAGAAGTGGGAGGGTTCCCGCCACCAAATAAACTGCATTAGCTTTAGCTATTGCACTTAAGCGTTTTTGAATGGGCCCATTGTTAAATTCTTCTTTAATAGCCACTTTATCAGTATCGCGGTGCCCCATTAAACAAAAATACTCTGGCAAAACTACTAGCTCTGCACCGCCAATCTTCGCTTGTTGAATCAGTCTTTCTGAGGATGCTAAATTGCCCTCGACAGATGGTGAAGAAACCATCTGGATGCTAGCAACAGTCAATTGATTGGAAGGCGTCATGCCCTAATTCTATTTCTTATTCGGATTTTGTTGTTGGCGAAGTAAAGACTTATCCCTAATCTCTTTAAGTTTATTTTCATCGAGGGGTTGTCCTTTAGCATCTAGAGCAATGACTTGCGGTGCCGCCCAGGTGCCTTGGACAAGGTAATCTAGTTGGAACAGCTTGCTGAACTCATCAGCAATCAAGTATTGGCCAACTAAAGTGCTCAGACCAATAATTGGGTTAACAAACGTATAAGCCAGAGATGCAGATCCTGCATTGAGATTAGGTACAACCGTGATGCGCATATCCTGCGTCTCATCTACTAAGTGAGCGCTACCAGTTAGGCGAACATTGCCTTGAGGCCCCTTTATCGTCAAATCTTGAATCTTGGCAATACCACTTTGAACTCTACCTTGAGCAGTGATTCGGTCAAATGGAGTTCCCTGCGCCACAATTGGCTTTAAAACACCGCCGATATCTAATGTGGCTATGCGTGTTAAACCTTGATAACTCAAAACACCCAATAAACGACCAACCCCAGGGTCGACTTGCAAAATAGTCCCTTTTGCTAAATCTAAAGATAAGTCAGATTGCAGTGATGCAATATCAAATTGATAAGGCGCACCAGCCCAGTTCAATTGACCAATTAATTTGCCAGAGCCGCCGTCGATTGTTTTTGGGAAGCCAAGTTTGTCTAATAGCTTGCCTGCATCATCAATATCTAACTCAACATTCAGTTGAGTTCTGCCTTGCTGACCCGGTTTAGATTGTTTTGGTAATTCCCATCTTCCGGATGCCTCTAGCAATGCATCCGGAGTTTTGATGCTTAGCTTATCAATTTTCCAGTCGTTTTTATCATTGCTACCAATCAGGTAGAGTTTTCCGTAATCATGATTATTGAAAACTAATTGATCGGCGACGATATCTAATGCAGGTAGTTTTTGAATTTTGTTATTAATACTTTTGGTAACAGCTTCACCCGTTGTATTTTTTTCAATAATTAACTTTTGAAGCCTTGCTGTGAGCTTGCCTTGGGGGAGATCGACGCGGGCAGGGCGCCATTGAATTGATCCTGTAGCAATGTTCGAATTAATATTGGCTTGCCAGAAGTCATCTTTGAAGCTGCCTGATAGTTTGATGTCTTTAAAGACTTTATCGGAAAACTTCAGTTGGCCAATTGATGCTGTGAAGCTGTTGATGAGTGGCGATTCTTTTTTGCCATTAGATGCTCGAGATTGTTCTGGTGCATATTTTGAGAGCCACTTTTCCCATTCGTCAACATTAAGTTGTGCAAGGTTGGCATTTAAAGAAACTCCGTTGGATGGCATCGAGCCTGGAGTGTTGATACCTAAATTAGCTCTCAACTGATTATTCTTATCAATAGCAAATGGCGCATCAATCAGCTTTCCAATTTTTAAAAACCCTGAGTGTTTTTCATTTTTAGCTAAATTGCTTAGTTCGAATTCGCCATTCATTGCCTGCCCTATTTTTTTATTAAAAGGTGCAGGGAAGTTAGCGCTCAACTGATTAAGCTGGACACCCAACTGTAGTTGGTAGCCGCTTGGTGTGATGAGTAGCTTTCCATCGTAATTAATCGAACCATCAACTTGGCTGTAGATATTTTTAAGTAACTCGTCAGATGTTTCTGGATTAATTGCTTGAATGAGTTGGTCCACCTGTAGTTTGCCCTGCACTTTCATGCTAGGTTGGTTGGCCCAAGATAAGTTGCTTGTATTATTGATTGCAATATCACCACCTAGAGCTTTAGCCCTTAGGTTTTTTGCGCTGATGCTTTCTTCAGAGAAAAGAATTTCTCCAGAAATATCTTTAACTTCAATTCGTTTATTGAAAATTGCTGTATTACTTATAAGTGATACCTCACCCTTAATGGATGTTTTGTTGACATCAGCCAGCGGCATGTCAATGTTAATTTTTAATTTAGATGAGCCCGTGATGCTTAGTTTGTCAGATAGATCTTTCAAGGGCTGACCTGATGGGCTTTGTAAATAATATTTCAATAAGTCTTGGGTCAGACCCGCAGCTTGACCATTAATTTTTAAATTAGATTGGATGTTTGTGACATCTTGTATCGAGCCATGAATATCAGAAAGTTCAACACTTTCAAAAAGAGCATCCTGGAAATCCAAAATTAGTTCTGGGCCTTTCATCACTACGCGACCATTCACTTTTGAGAAAGCAGACCACTGACCTTCACCAAATATATTTTTGCCGGCGGGGTGAAATTCAACATTTTCAATAGGTAGATTTAATTCAAAAATGCCAGGGTGACGGCTATTAAATGGAAGGTGTGTTGGTGAACCACTAATACGTAAGGTTCCATCTGTAACTTGACCTGCCTTTAATGCGCCGTTTATGTATGTACGCGCATTTTTTGACATGGCTGCTGGGAAATACCTGGTCAGGTTGAGGACTTTAGCTTTCTCAATGTTCGCTTTAATAGTGAGGTGATCTTCAGTTTTGGCCGTGGGGGATTGGTATGTCGCATCAAACTGCAAAGCAAGATCGTTATTTTCAAGATACATGTTTTTGAACTCATAATCCCAGTTCGCATCATGTTTCACCCATTTAATAAGACCTTTTGCTCGTTTGAGATCTAAATAGTCATCCTCCAGTAGCCCGGGTAGCTGTGCCGAACTATTTCTGTTGTTGAGATTGACCTCACCACCCAATTCAGTAGCAAATAACTTGCCCGAGAAATTCGAGATAGATAGATCGTCCTTCTTTAGGGGTTTTAAGAATAGCTCATTAAATCCAAATGATATTTTGTAGTGCGACTCATAAAAACCAGGGATCTGAATATTAAAAGGAAGCTTGCTAGCTTGGGCATTCCAGCTGGCATCTAAATCTTCTAACTCACCAGATGGTTGGTAGTTAGTGATGAATCTCTGAATATCTTTAGGTAATGGAAATTGTTTTGCTAGCTGCTCAACAAGCGCAATATTGATTTTTACTGCTTTAATACCAGCATACTCAACTGAGTTGATGTTTGGCGCCACTTTCCAATATAAACTTAAATCATTAAGTTCTTGTTTGGGTGATTTGTTATCAAGCTGCCAATTTAATTGTGGAGCGCTAATAGTCATTTTGCTGCCATAGGTGTCTTGCAAAATTTCAGCTTGTAGGCTCATGATTTTTAGGGGTTGCCCAAGTCGATCCCATTCAAAATGTAAATGACTCAATTGAATATCTGTTCGTCCGCCATCCAGCAAGCCGCTATTTAAGTATGCGTTACCTTTTGTGGTCATGGTGCCATCAACTATATTGATGGACCCTTCGATTAATCGATTGATTTTTTTTAAGTCAAGGTTTGTTATATCCCAATTAGCGAGACCATTCCAGTCTCGCCAATTGCCTGCATTGCCAAACATATTGTGTCTAAATTGGCCGTCTACCTTGGCTAGGCCCTCATTCCATGGTGAACGTAAGGCTAAATTAATTTTGTGTGTAAACCATTTATTTTTTAAATTCAGGGATTCAATTTGAATATGATGTTCTGACGTTTGCTTGTATTGATCTAGCCAAATAACTTCAGCTTGGTTAATTTGCACACTGTCTTGATCAAAAATCCAATTGCCTGCTTTAAAGCCTGCAGAAGTTTTGTCTAGTTTAATGCCCGCTATGTCCCAGTTGCCATGAGTGTCACGTTTGATATGAATGCGAGCATTTTCAAATTTCAGGTTATGAAAGTGGGGCTGCCATTCCCATAATGTTTCCCAAGATAAATTGCCTGTGATTTCTGGAATGCTTAAAAGCGGCTCTGAGCTCTTTTCTTTTGCGTCATAAATGGTGACATTTTTGATTTTAAATTCTGGCCAGAAAATGTGCCAATCAGTTTGAATCTCGCCAATTCTTAAATCTGCACCAATGCTATGGCTGATTAATTTTTCAAATTCGGTTTTATTTTTCTCGACCATTGGCCAAAAATAGAATCGAACTAGTAAATGAATACTGACAAATAATAGGGCGCTTATTACCCCTGCCCATTTGGCTCTCTTTTTCCAAATAGCAACTTTATCCGCGCCAATTTTTAATTGACGCAGCTTATCAAGCGAAGTGGAAATAAATAACCATGACATTTTTATAATTATGCTGTAGCCGAAGGGGTATTGATAGCGCTAACATGATACCTATGACATTGGATCACAAGAAAATTTTAGTACTTTTAGAGCATTCGGCCTATGCGACTCGTTGGTTAACCGCTCAGCCGCTTTGGGTAGATGGTCTTTTGTCGCGCCAATCAAGCCCAGTGGGCGATGCCGAGCTGAATGACATCCTCAAGCCAGCGCAAGCCCTTTTAAATACCTCACCGCTGGATTTGGAGGCTTTGGCGGCCCAATTAAGACTAGCGAGACAGCAATTAATGCTTTTGTTGGCGATGCGCGATCTTAATGAGGATGCGGATGTTATTGAAGTTACCCAGGCTATGACCCTGTTTGCTGAAAAGGTTGTTGGTATCTCAATTGAGGCTTTGCGATCAGATATGCGCGATTTAGTGGGTGAGCCATTGAGTGCAGATGGTCAATATCAACCGATGATTGTCATTGGTATGGGTAAGTTAGGTGGGCGAGAGTTGAATGTCTCATCAGATATTGATTTGATCTTTCTGTACGAAGACGATGGTGAAACGCAGGGAGGCCTTAAGAGCATCTCTCACCAAGAGTGGTACACCCGTCTTGGTAAAAAATTGATTGCACTTTTAAGCGAAGTCAAGCCTGAGGGTTTTGTTTTTAGAGTTGATATGCGTTTGCGGCCCAATGGGGATTCTGGACCATTGGTTTGTAGCTTAGCGATGTTAGAAGAGTATTTCAGTGTTCAAGGTCGAGAGTGGGAGCGATATGCCTGGATCAAGGGTCGAATGATCTACCCTTCCGACAGTGATGCTAGTCAAGCTCGCGCTCAAAAAGGTTTCCAGGATTTAGTTAGACCTTTTGTATATAGAAGATATCTTGATTTTGGTGTCATTGCCGCCATTCGTGAATTGCATGCACAAATTCAGCAAGAGGCCGAAAAGAGAAGCTTGTCACATCCAGAGCGCGCTGCTGATATTAAATTAGGTCGCGGTGGTATTCGGGAAATTGAGTTTATGGCTCAAATGTTTCAATTGGTCCGTGGTGGTCAGGATCCGGGGTTGAGAATTAGGCCAACATTGGAGGTTCTAGCCGCCGTTCATGAGAGACAGTTAATTTCTTTGGATGATTTAGAAAAGCTCACCCAAGCATATTTATATCTTAGAAAATTAGAACATCGCCTGCAATACTGGGAGGATGCTCAGACTCATCATTTGCCACTTGATGATCAAGCGCAGACAAGAATTGCTGAGGCAATGGGGCATGCTGATCTTGATGAGTTCAGAGTGATTCTAGCGAATCACCGATCTAATGTGGCCACGTTATTTGCCAATGCTTTTGTCTTGAAAAAACATAGTGCTGAATCTGATAGTGCGGATGATTTAGGTATTGCTTGGTCACCTCCCAATCATTGCCCTCAGTTGCTTGAGATTTGGGCTGCTTGGTGCGGGAGTGCTCGGCAACGTTCACTGACGGATACAGCTAGAAGACGTTTTATGCAATTAATGTCTAGTTCATCAGAGTATGTTGAAAGGCAAGGCTGGGAGATTAAAAAATCAGATGAGGTGATGGTTCGAATGATGAATCTTCTAGACTCTATTTCTAGAAGAGCTTCTTACTTGGCCTTATTAACTGAATATCCTCATATTCTTGATCATTTGATTGCTTTGATTTCATCCTCAAAATGGGGGGCGGATTACTTAATTAAGCATCCTCATCTTTTGGATGATTTGTTAACTGGGCAGGGACAGTATTCCCCAGAAGATCATCCTTCTGTCTATTGGACTAAGCTTAGATCTGAACTAAATATCCTGTTAGATGATGCAGCAGAGCAACAAAGTGATCCATCTGAGCAGTCAATGGATATTTTGCGTCAGGTCCATCACACTGAAACATTTTTAACTTTACTAGCTGAGTTGGGGATTGGTAGAGATAGCCCCTTGCCTATAGAAAAAGTCAGTGATCGATTATCAGCTTTGGCTGATTTGATCTTGGGTCTCACGTTGGAGCGAGTTTGGCCGATTATTGCTAAAAAATATCAACTTAATGCTTTGGTTCCGCCATCCTTTGCAGTGATTGCTTATGGCAAATTGGGTGGAAAAGAATTGGGTTATGCATCTGATTTGGACATTGTGTTTTTGCATGATGCTCCTGATTCGGACCAAGATGCCACCGAGAGATATGCCATGTTCGCTAGACGCTTAATTGCCTGGTTAACAACAGCAACATCAGCGGGTGTTTTATTTGAGATTGATACTCGATTAAGACCGAATGGAGCCGCTGGACTTTTGGTAACCAGTGTTGATGCATTCAAACGATATCAGTTGCGCCAAGGTGACAACTCCGCATGGCTATGGGAGCATCAAGCTTTAACGCGAGCTCGTTTCTGCGCGGGTGACTCTAAGATCGGGCTGCAATTTGAAGAAATTAGAGCTGAAGTTCTTGCGCAGAAGCGCGATGAGAGTGCGCTTAAGCAAGAAATTTTATCGATGCGAGCTAAGGTCAGTGATGGCCACCCGAATGATTCTGGCCAATTTGATATCAAGCATGATGCTGGCGGCATGGTTGATATTGAGTTTATTGTTCAATATCTCGTTTTACGATTTAGTCATGAACATAAAAATTTACTTGGAAACCTTGGAAATATCGCGCTTTTGGGCATGGCTGCTAAGGAAAGATTGATACCTGATGATTTGGCACTCAAGGTAGCAAGCGCTTATCGAGTCTATCGGGAGCATCAGCATCGTATTCGATTGGATGGGGCTGATAAGACACGTATTAGCTTAGAGGATCTCGATCATGCATTGATGGATGCTAGAACTGCTGTGATGGCACTATGGCAGCAAGTCTTAGGTATCTAATAACTCTCTGGCGTGACGTCGAGTAGTTTCGGTAATTTCAGAGCCACCAAGCATCCGCGCCACTTCTTCAACACGCTCTTGACGATTTAAGCTGGTGATTTGAGAAATGGTTGTATTTGCTTCGCTGTGCTTTGAAACTTTCCAATGTTGATGACCTTGGGCGGCTACTTGAGCTAGATGTGTGACACATAATACTTGGTGTGCTTGACCTAGTTCTTTGAGTCGCTTGCCCACTGTTTCTGCAACAGCGCCACCAATACCTGAATCAACTTCGTCAAAAATCAAAGTAGGTATTTGACTTGCTTCTGATGTGATGACACTGATGGCCAAGCTGATGCGCGCCAATTCACCACCTGAAGCAACTTTTGCAAGCGGTTTAGGTGTGACGCCAGGGTGACCGGCAACTAGAAACTCCACTTGTTCCAATCCGTAAGGACCACCCTCGCTTAACTCTTCTAATTGGATGCTAAATAAGCCACCTGCCATAGAAAGATCTTGCATGGCGTCTGTGACAGATTTTTCAAGAACTTTAGCCGCTTTTTTGCGCGCTTGACTCAGTAACTTAGCTTCTTTGAGGTAGCTCGCTTGCGTAGTCATTAGATTTTTTTCAAGAGCAGCCAGATCTTGAGAGTCTTTAATCGCAGTTACTTTTTCGCGGATGTCTTCCCAAATTTGAGGAAGATCTTCTGGCTTACATTTGAATTTTTTAGCTGCACTATGAAGATCTTTTAAGCGCTCTTCAACTTCTTTTAGTCGAGCGGGATCCACGTCAATTTTTTGCAAATAACGATTTAGACTATGCGCAGCTTCGCCTAGCTGTATTTGGGCGGCCTCGATGGCAATCTTTGCATCATCTAGATTGCTATCCAATTTTGCAAGATCTTCAATTTCGCTAAAAGCTTTAGATAAAAGTTCTTCAGCGTGCCCATCTTGTTCTTGCAAAAGATTAATGGCATTTTGTGAGCCTTCAATAAGACGAGCCGCGTTGGCTAGGCGAGAGTGGTCAATCTCAACTTCAGACCATTCTCCAGCCTGCGGGGCGAGAGCATCTAATTCTTCAAGTTGCCACAAAAGTCGTTCTTGTTCTTTTTGTAAATTTTCACCCGCGTGCATCGCAAGTTCAAGTTGCTTTTTAGCCAATTGCCAAAGATGATGAAGTTGTCTGACTTGTGCCACCTGATCTTGCAAATGAGCTTGATTGTCCAGTAAATCTCTTTGGGCACCAGACTTCAGTAATAGTTGATGAGCATGTTGCCCGTGGATATCAACTAATAAATTTCCGAGTTCTTTTGCCTGATGGAGTGTGGCTGTGCCTCCATTAATAAAAGCGCGACTTCTTCCAGAGGTGTCAATCACTCTCTTGAGGATTAGCGTTGCACCATCATCCTCACTTAGGAAACCTTGCCCATCAAGCCATTGATTAATGTTTGTTTGGAGTTGCCCTTGCAGAGCAAAAATAGCTGAGATTTCAGCCTTATTTTTCCCTTCTCTAATTTGACTGGCGTCTGCCCTTTCACCTAACACTAACGCAAGGGCGTCCAGCAAAATAGATTTACCCGCACCCGTTTCGCCAGTGAGGACTGTGAAGCCGCTCTCTAGGTCGATATCTAATGTGTTAACAATGACAAAGTCACGGATATTAAGGCTGCGCAACATATTTAAAACGAAGAGGGATATTCATTCCAATGTAATTTCTGTCTTAGTGCTTTGTATTCACTATGATCGATTGGATGAAGCAATGTCACGGTTTTTTGTGAGCGATTAATTTTGATTTGATCGCCAATTTTTAAATGCGTTAAAGATTGCATATCAAAATTCACACTCACATCTTTACCGCTTATGAGTTCAATAAAAATCGTACTGTCGCTCGATAAGACAATCGGGCGATTGGATAGGGAGTGAGGTGCAATCGGTGCTAGAACTACACCTGCAACTGATGGATGAAGAATGGGGCCACCTGCCGCCATGGCGTAAGCAGTTGAGCCCGTCGGTGTTGCGACAATCAATCCGTCTGAGCGTTGGTTGTACATAAATTGTTCATTAACATGAACGGTGAGCTCTAACATGCCAGAAACACCAGAACGATTAACAACAACATCATTAAGGGCAAGGCCAGTACCAATCACTTGATGGTCTCTGATCACTTCCGCTTCAAGTAAGTAGCGTACATCTTCATTAAAGTGTCCTTTGAGCATCTCGGTCAGCACAGCTTCCACATCTTGTAGTGGAATGTCTGTCATGTAACCCAATCTCCCCATGTTAATGCCGATGAGCGGTACATGTTTACCGGCAATCTGTCGGGCAATGCCTAACATGGTGCCATCACCACCTAAAACAATGACCAAATCAATATTTGCCTCAAATTCATTAGTTTTAATGCTTTTAAGACCTGGAATAGCAGTATTTGCCGCAGTTTCAGACTCTAAAAAAACCTCGCAACCCATTGCTTGAAGGGTTTGGGCCAATTTGTTGAGCATATGGGCGAAGCCATCTGCCTGGTATTTGCCTACCAGGGCGATCTTCTTAAAATGGCGTTCTGTGTTTTTTGTCTTAAGATTTGACATGATGTTGATTAAACCATAGCCCTAATAGCCCTACAATTACTAAATCATGGATGATCGTTCTAAAAGCCTCTTAAAAACTCTCATTGAGCATTACATTGCTGATGGCCAACCCGTTGGTTCACGTGCTTTGTCTAAGTTTTCTGGCTTAGATTTATCAGCCGCCACGATTCGCAATGTGATGGCGGATCTAGAGGATATGGGTTTTGTCGCCAGTCCGCATACTTCAGCTGGACGCATTCCAACCCCGAAAGGTTACCGTTTATTTGTCGACACTATGTTGACAGTTAAGCCTATTGAAGAAATTATGGCTCATGAGGCTCAAGATGCCATTCAGGCAGATGCCCCTCAGCGAGTGGTTGCTGCTGCTGCCCAAGTTTTATCTAATCTAACAAATTTCGCTGGTGTGGTTTTAACACCTAGGCGATCAGAGCTATTCAAGCAAATCGAATTTTTGCGATTATCAGAAAAGCGGATTCTTCTCATTTTGGTTACTCCTGATGGCGATGTTCAAAATCGAATTATTTTGACTGAGCGTGATTACAGTCCATCGGAGTTGGTTGAGGCAGCGAATTATTTAAATAGTCAGTTTGCTGGCCTTAGCTTCTATGAGGTTAAGGAGCGCCTCAGACAAGAGTTGGAAGGTTTGCGTTCAGGGATCACCACTTTAATGGAAGCTGCTTTAAAAGCAGGTGCTGAAGGCGCTGATGCTGACGCAGGGGTGGTGATTTCTGGTGAGCGCCGTTTACTAAATGTCGGTGATTTATCTTCTGATATGGATAAGTTGAAACAATTGTTTGGTATGTTTGAAGAAAAAACAGGCTTACTGCAATTGTTAGATGTTTCATCTCGAGCTGAAGGTATTCAGGTTTTTATTGGTGGTGAAAGTGCTTTAGTGCCAATGGAAGATATGGCGGTGATTACTGCCCCCTATAACGTGGATGGAAGAATTGTTGGAACCCTAGGGGTGATTGGCCCCACTCGCATGGCTTATGAGCGAGTTATCCCAATTGTTGATGTCACTGCCAAATTACTTTCTGGGGCGCTGAGCAGCGGCATCTACGGAAAATAAAGACTAAGATTAAAAATAACTAAAAATACTGAGAGACAATTTATGGCTATTCAACGACAAGCCCAACGCACTGCTATTTTGGTGGTTAATTTAGGTACACCTGATGCGCCTACCGCTAAAGCTGTAAGGCCTTACCTTAAGCAATTTTTATCTGACCCTCGTGTGGTTGAGATTCCCAAATTGATTTGGTGGTGTATTTTGAATTTAATTATTCTGCCAATTCGCTCAGGTGCATCTGCTAAGAAGTATGCAAGCATTTGGTTGCATGGCGAAACTAGTGGTTCACCTTTATTGATCTACTCTCAAAAGCAAGCTCAAGCCTTAAAGAAAAAATTAGAAGCGCAAGGTCATGACGTTATGGTCGAGATGGCTATGCGTTACGGTAACCCAAGTTTAGAGTCGACTTTGGAGCGTATGCGAGATGAGGGTATGGAGCGTTTATTGGTATTGCCACTTTATCCACAATATTCAGCTACAACGACAGCCTCAACATTTGATGAGATTTTTAGAGTTTTAGGTTCTTGGCGCAATCAGCCAGAGTTACGAATCGTTAAGCACTATCACGATCATCCAGCTTACATCGGAGCGCTTAAGCAACAAGTTGAATCTTATTGGGCTCAATATGGCCGCCCCAACTTTGATGGTGGCGATAAGTTACTTTTTTCATTTCATGGTGTGCCTAAAAGAACTTTAGATAAAGGTGACCCTTATCATTGTGAATGTCATAAAACAGGGCGCCTATTGCGAGAGGCTTTAGGTTTAAATGCCGAGCAAGCCATGGTTACGTTCCAATCCCGCTTTGGTAAAGCTGAGTGGTTAAAGCCCTATACAGCGCCAACAGTAAAAATGTTGGGTGAGAAAAAAACCAAACGTTTAGATATTTTTTGCCCAGGATTTCCAGCTGATTGCCTGGAAACTTTGGAAGAAATTGCTATGGAAGTTCAAGAAGACTTTATCCATGCGGGTGGCGGTGAATATAACTACATCGCATGTTTGAATGATGCGCCTTCTTGGATCGATGGCTTGCATCAAATTGCCATGGAGCACACGGGCTCTTGGCCTCTCAATTCTGAATCTTCAGAAGTTTTGGCGCTCAGTCAAAAAAGAGCATCTGAACTCGCAGCCTGCCCTGTTTTACACCCTTAAAAATCAGCCGTATTAGAAATAGAAATATTTCTAATACGGGGCTTGAAGTTCGTTTATTTGACCCCATATGCTTATCTATTCAAAAGATAAATAACATATGAACGACGATAAAAAACAAGAAAATCAACAAGAAATCAATGAGTTAGGTGAATCTCAGGCATCAGCAGAGCAAAAAGAAACTCCGCCAACTGCTCCGTTAACGCCTGAAGAAACAATTGCAGTTTTGCAGGCTCAAATCCAAGAACACCAAGATCAGTTTTTGCGTGCAAAAGCCGAAGTTGAAAATGCTCGAAGAAGATCTATCGAGGAAGTAGCTAAGGCTCATAAGTTTGCAATCGAAGGTTTCGCAGTCGATTTATTGCCTGTGATTGATAGTTTGACCGCGGCTATGGCGGATACCGGTGCCGATTCTGTAAAGATGAAAGAAGGCATTGAATTGACTCTAAAGCAGTTGATATCTGCATTAGAAAAGGGCCGAGTCCTTGAAATTAACCCCGTGGGAGAGAAGTTTGACCCACATCGCCATCAAGCAATTGCGATGGTTCCTCACGAGCAAGAAGCTAATACGGTTGTAACCGTATTGCAAAAAGGTTATTTGATCGCTGATCGCATTTTGAGACCCGCTTTAGTGACAGTTAGTCAGCCTAAGTAATTAGGTCTTGAAGAATCAGCATTGATCCCCATATTGAGTATATAAACATTATTTAGGAGTTAAGCATGGCTAAGATTATTGGTATTGACTTAGGTACAACAAATTCATGTGTATCTGTATTGGAAGGCAATGTGCCTAAAGTGATTGAAAACGCAGAAGGCACTCGTACAACACCTTCAATCATCGCTTACATGGAAGATGGCGAGATCTTGGTGGGTGCCCCTGCCAAACGCCAATCAGTGACTAATCCACGCAATACTTTGTATGCTGTAAAGCGTTTGATTGGCCGTAAATTTGATGAAAAAGAAGTTCAAAAAGACATCGACTTGATGCCTTACACCATTGCTAAAGCCGATAACGGTGACGCATGGGTTGAGGTGCGTGGTAAAAAAATGGCACCCCCACAAATTTCAGCAGAAGTTCTTCGTAAGATGAAAAAAACTGCAGAAGATTATTTGGGTGAAGAGGTAACTGAGGCTGTTATTACAGTTCCAGCTTACTTTAACGATAGCCAGCGTCAAGCTACTAAGGATGCGGGCCGCATCGCTGGTTTAGATGTTAAGCGCATTATCAATGAGCCAACAGCCGCTGCATTAGCCTTTGGTTTGGATAAGCAAGAAAAGGGAGATCGTAAGATCGCCGTTTATGACTTGGGTGGCGGTACATTTGACGTTTCAATCATTGAGATTGCTGACGTTGATGGTGAAAAGCAATTTGAAGTGTTATCAACTAACGGTGACACATTCCTAGGTGGCGAAGACTTTGACCAACGCATCATTGATTTCATCATTGCTGAGTTCAAGAAAGAGCAGGGCGTTGATCTGTCCAAAGACGTATTGGCATTGCAGCGTCTAAAAGAAGCTGCAGAAAAAGCAAAGATTGAATTGTCATCAAGCCAGCAGTCAGATATCAACTTGCCTTACATCACGGCTGATGCCTCTGGCCCTAAGCACTTAAACATCAAAATGACTCGTGCCAAATTGGAGTCATTGGTTGAAGACTTAATTGCTAGAACAATTGAGCCTTGCCGTATTGCTATCAAAGATGCTGGCGTTTCAATTACTGACATCCAAGACGTTATCTTGGTTGGCGGTATGACACGTATGCCAAAAGTGCAAGAGAAAGTTAAAGAGTTCTTTGGTCAAGAGCCACGTAAAGACGTTAACCCTGATGAGGCAGTTGCCGCTGGTGCTGCGATTCAAGGCGCGGTTCTATCAGGTGATCGCACAGACGTATTGTTATTAGACGTGACACCTCTCTCATTGGGTATTGAGACTTTGGGTGGTGTGATGACTAAGATGATCAAAAAGAACACAACGATCCCAACAAAGCATGCACAAGTTTTCTCAACTGCTGAAGATAACCAGCCTGCAGTAACAATTAAAGTTTTCCAGGGTGAGCGCGAAATGGCATCTGCTAATAAAGTGCTTGGCGAATTCAATTTGGAAGGTATTGCGCCAGCTTCACGTGGCACTCCACAAATTGAAGTGTCATTTGATATTGATGCCAACGGTATTTTGCATGTGGGCGCCAAAGATAAGGCAACTGGCAAAGAAAACAAAATCACCATCAAAGCAAATTCAGGTTTATCTGAGGAAGAAATTGCGAGCATGGTGAAGGATGCTGAAGTGAATGCTGAAGAAGATCGTAAGTTGCGCGAATTAGTTGATGCTCGTAATACAGCTGAAGCACTTGTTCACTCCACTAAGAAAGCCATGGAAGAGCATGGTGCATCTTTAGAGGCTGATGAAAAAGAGAAGATTGAAGCCGCAATGAAGGATTTAGAAGAGGCTAGCAAAGGCACTGATAAAGATGCGATTGCCGCCAAAACTGAAGAATTAGGTAAAGCTAGTCAGAAATTAGGTGAAAAAGTTTATGCTGCTATGGCTGAAAAAGAGCAAGCTGCTCAGCCAGCCGGCGATAATGCTAAGCCTAAAGACGACAATGTCGTTGATGCCGATTTCAAGGAAGTAAACGATAAGAAGTAAGGAATAGTTTTGTCTAAAAAGCGCGACTTTTATGAAATTCTGGGTATAGCTCGGAATGCCTCTGACGATGAGATTAAAAAATCTTATCGGAAGATGGCTATGAAATATCACCCAGACCGTAACCCTGATAGCAAAGAAGCTGAAGGTAAATTCAAAGAAGCTAAAGAAGCTTATGAGATGCTATCTGATCCTCAAAAGCGCGCTGCATATGACCAGTATGGTCATGCAGGCGTTGACCCTAATATGGGTGGCTTTGGCGGAGGTGCTGGCGGTTTCGGTGGCGGTGGTTTCTCAGACGCGTTTGGCGATATCTTTGGAGACATATTTGGCGGCGGCTCACAAGGTCGTGGCGGTCCTCAGGTCTATCGTGGCGCTGATTTGCGTTACAGCATGGAGATTAGTCTAGAAGAGGCTGCACATGGTCATGAAACTCAAATTAGAGTGCCTAGTTGGTCTAATTGTGAAGCTTGTCATGGTGATGGTGCTGAACCTGGTTCTAAAGTTGAAACATGTACAACCTGTAACGGTGCTGGTCAGGTAAGAGTTGCTCAAGGATTTTTCTCGATGCAGCAAACCTGCCCACGTTGCAGTGGTTCAGGCTCATATATTCCAAAACCATGTAAGAAGTGCCATGGTGCAGGCAAGATCAAATCTCAAAAAACACTAGAAGTAAAAATTCCTGCTGGTATTGATGACGGTATGCGCATCCGTTCTAGTGGTAACGGCGAGCCAGGTGTTAATGGTGGCCCTAGTGGTGACTTATACGTAGAAGTTCATATTAAGCCTCATCCAGTTTTTGAGCGCGACGGTGATGATTTGCATTGCAAGATGCCAATTTCATTTGTCGATGCTACTTTGGGTGGTGAAATTCAAGTGCCAACCCTATCGGGTAAAGCGACTTTTGATGTGCCTGAGGGTACTCAGAGTGGTCGAACATTTAGATTGCGTTCAAAAGGCATTAAGAGTCTTAGAACTTCATTGCCGGGTGATTTATACATTCATGTACAAGTTGAAACACCCGTGAAGTTGAGTCAGGCTCAAAAAGATATCTTGAAACAATTTGATGAAAGTCTTCAGGCTGGCGGCGCTAAACACAGCCCGCAACAAAAAGGCTGGTTAGATAGAGTCAAAGACTTTTTTAATTGATACCTATTCTTAAGATTTAAAACAGTGCTCAGGACCGGGAAATTTCCCGGTTTTGACTTCTGCAATATATGATTTAACTGCCGCTTCAATCGAAGTTTGGCCTTCTAGAAAATTTTTCACAAACTTTGGCGAACGACCGGGGAATGCTCCCAACATATCATGCATGACTAGCACCTGACCCGAGCAATCTGGCCCAGCTCCAATCCCAATGGTTGGGATCTTGATTGATTCAGTCACTTGTTTACCAAGCTCAGATGGAATGGCTTCTAAGACAATCATTTGTGCGCCAGCGGCTTGCAGAGCTAGTGCATCAGCAATCAATTGCTTAGCTGCCTCAGGTGATTTGCCTTGTACTCTAAAACCACCAAGTGTGTGAACAGATTGAGGAAGTAATCCTAAATGACCGCAAACAGGAATGCTGCGCTCAACTAAAAAGTGAACTGTTTTGGCTAACCATTCACCACCTTCTAACTTCACCATCTGCGCACCGGCTCTCATCAAGATCACTGCGTTTTCCATAGCTTGTTCAGGTGTTGCATAAGTACCAAATGGCATATCAGCAATTAAAAAAGCCGACTGATTACCTCTAGCAACACAAGTAACGTGATATGCCATTTGTTCGATAGTGACAGGTGTTGTGCTGCTATGCCCTTGGATGACATTGCCTAAAGAATCGCCTATAAGTAATGCATCGATACCTGCATGATCAAGCAGTGCTGCAAAGCTAGATTCGTAGGCTGTTAATACAGTAATTTTTTCGCCAGCTTGATGCATGGCATTGAGCTGTGTAATAGTTTTAGCAGGGCGATCTGCTGTTGATTCTTGTAAATAAGCCATGATTTTTTAAGCCTTAAATATGTTGGCTGGGGCAGTTACACCCTTTAACCTTTTCGATGCGTTGATGTGCGACATTGTCAACGTATTGGGCTAATTTACCAAATCCTGGTAAATCGATATCTGGTGCAATTTCAAGAAGCGGTAATAAAACAAAAGCTCGTTCAACCATTCTTGGATGCGGAATCGTTAGGGTTTCTTCTTTGACAGAAACAAAGTCATAAGCCAAGACATCCAAATCTAGTGTTCTTGGCGCATTAATGAAGGGCCTCTCACGGCCAAAAGTATTTTCAACTTTTTGGCAAATGTGAAGTAAGTCGTTGGGTGTTAGTTGGGTTTCAATTGAAATCACAGCATTGATGAAATCATTGCCACTAGCATTAACAGGCGCACTTTGATACATGCAGCTACGAGTCAGCACTTTTAGCTCAGGATTCTGAGCTAAACAAACTATGGCATCTTGGATAAGCTGTTTAGTATCACCAATATTGCCGCCGAGACCAATAAAGGCCAGTGCCATGAAACTCCCTTTTCTCTATAACCGTACTTTATCTTTTTTTTAGTTATTTTGCTCAGTCGCTACCGATTTGGCATTTCGTGAGCGTGTTCTTCTTCTTTTTCGTTTAGGGGATGGCCCATTTGATTCAGAGACGATATTTTTAACAGATGCCATCAAATCTTGCCTAATAAGGTCATCACCTTGCCAAAATTTTGTCCACCATTCTCCAATTTCCATAGGCATTTCATCTGTTTCGCAACGGAGAAGAAGGAAGTCGTAGCCAGCTCTGAATTTAGCGCTCTCAATGAGCCTAAAAGGATAGCGCCCCACTCTTTTTTCAAGTCTTGGCTGCATTGTCCAGATCTCACGCATGTCTGCTTCGTGTCGGCGCTGCATCCCTAAGAAAGCTTTTTGAGATTCAAAAACCTCATCAATTGCCGCATGTAAAGCAGGAACGCTTGGCATGCCGCCATTTTCGTGGTGAGCCCAAGCATCTTGAACATCATGCCAAAGCAGGCTGGCAAATAAGAATCCTGGTGAAACTGGTTTGCCAGCTCGAACGCGAAGATCAGTATTGTCTAGAGATTTTTTAACAAAAAGAGCTCTATCTTCATTTTCAAGAATCGCGTCAATGAGAGGGAGTATTTTTTGATGCAGCCCAACATCTTTAAGTCCCTGGATAGATGCCCAAGCATGTCCAGACATTAAGAGCTTAAGAATTTCATCAAATAATCTAGAGCTTGGTACATCCTGAATTAAATCACCCAGAGTTTCAATAGGTGCAAGCGTGCTCGGTTCAATTACAAATCCTGTTTTAGCGGCAAAACGAATCGCGCGAAGCATTCGGACAGGATCTTCTCGATAACGTTGACTAGGTTCACCAATCATTCGAATCGTTTTGGCTTCAATATCTTGCATGCCGCCGTGGTAATCAAGTACGGTTTCAGTCTGGGGATCGTAGTACATCGCATTGATTGAGAAATCTCTACGAGTGGCATCTTCACCTTGGCTCCCCCAAACGTTATCTCTTAGGATTCGTCCATTGGCTGCAACGTGAGCGTCATCTGCTTGAACATGGGCCCTGAAAGTTGACACCTCAATAATTTCAGGTCTGTCTTTGCCGTAAAAAGTAACGTGCACGATTTGAAAACGACGGCCAATTAATCGTGAGCGTCTAAATAATTTTTGCACCTGATCAGGAGTTGCGTTAGTTGCCACATCAAAATCTTTGGGCGCAATGCCTAAAAGTAAGTCTCTAACAGCGCCACCAACAATATAAGCATCATACCCAGCGTCCTGTAGGACATGAGTAACCTTGATGGCATTTTTTGAGAGTAACTCTGGATTGATGTGATGTGAGCGTTTTAGGATTTTCTTAGGCGATAGACCATGCCCATGCAACAAACTTTTCTGTTTAGAAGGTTTTCTTAGAATTCTGTCAATGAAGCGACGAATCATTTGAATAATTCCAAAACAGACCAATGATTCTCGATCGCTTTTTTACGCAAATGATCATCTGGGTTAGTTGGTTTAGCGATGGATACTTTTTCCATGAGGGGTAGATCATTGATTGAATCTGAATAAAAGTAACTTTCAGTCAAACTTTCCCAAGATAAGCCTTGTGCCGCTAGCCATTTATCAACTCGAACAACCTTACCTTCTCTAAAATTAGGGATGCCAGCAACTTTTCCAGAAAAGTTACCAGTTAGTTGGTCACCAATCACTTCGGGTTCGGTTGCAATCAGATGTTCAACACCAAATGCTGCAACGATCGGTCTTGTTACAAAACTGTTGGTGGCCGTTACAACGCAACATAGATCGCCTTGATCTTGATGTTTCTTCACCAAATTAAAAGCATTTGGATGAAGGTTAGGGCGAATCACTTCGTCCATGAAGCTTGCATGCCAAATATTGAGTTGTTCACGAGAGTGCTCAGCAAGAGGTTTTAAGGCAAATGCTAAGAACGCAAAAATATCTAAGCGCCCAGCTTTGTAGTCATTATAAAAACGCTCATTTTCGGCGGCGTAATATTGTGCGTCGACAACTCCAGTTTTAACTAAAAAACGCCCCCATTCATGGTCGCTATCAATAGGGAGGAGTGTGTGATCTAAATCGAATAAGGCTAATTGTGTCATTAAGTGTAATTATGCTCAATTTTTCTGAGCTAGCAGTTCTTTTACTAAATGAAGCGTGATAGCGCGCTTAGTTTCAAGGGAATATGTGTCCAAGGCATCAAGTAGTGACATCAAGCTCGACATATCTCTATGGAAGTGGCGCAGGAGCCATGGTGTGACATCGCTGGATAGCTGGAGGCCGCGGGCATGAGCGGCTTGCTCTAATGCTTGAGATTTTTCCGAGTCAGAAAGTGCGTGCATTTGAAATACAAGGCCCCAGGCCAAACGTGTTCTTAAATCATCTCTTAATTGAAGATTGGCTGGAGGCTGTTGGCCACAAGTTAAAAGAGTTTGGCATGATGACTCTCGAATCAAGTTATGAATTCGAAACAGCGCCCCTTGAGCAAACTCATCTAAAGAGTCAATGTCATCAACACATAAAAGAACAGGCGTTAAAGGTTTTTCCGAAACCAAAGAACCTGCAGCGCGCCATTGATCTTGGGTGCTGTCATGGTTGAGCAAACAAGTATCGACGCCTAAGTTTTTTGCGCTCAATTCCATTGCTTCCAAGATATGGGTTCTTCCAGAGCCACTTTCGCCCCAAAGGTGCATCATTCTTAAGTCAGCACGTAGGGAGATTTCTTGTTCAGCTCCTCGCCAAAATTTTTGTAAGTCTGTTAACAGGGCTAATAAATTTTCGTTGCCTGTTGGGATGAAGTTATCCAAACTTGCTTGTGGTGTGTGTCCTAAATCAAGGGCTATTTGGCGAGGCAAAGAAGACAGTTTAGACACTTTGATTACTTCTTATACCAAGCACTGTTTTGATAGATATGCATCGCATGTCTCGTTAATACGAGTGCGATAGCACTCATTGGTAAGGCGAGCAATACGCCAAAAAAACCAAACCAGCCACCAAACAGAATGAGCGCAAAGACAACCAATACGGGATGTAAGCCAATTCGTTCGCCAACTAATTTAGGCGTCAGAATTAAGCTTTCAAGAGATTGACCGGCTATGTAAAGAGCCAGCACGGCAATAACACTGACCCCAGCCTCTGCTTGTAATACAGCTGATAAGAGAGCCAACACTAATGCTGCGCCATAGCCAATATAAGGAATAAAAATCGCGATACCTGTTAGCAAACCAAGTGCTAATGCCCCGGTCATGCCAAGGAAGTACAAACCAATACAGTAATAAATTGAAAGCAGGGCAATCACTATTAATTGACCTCTTAGGTATTGAGATAAGAGCTCATCAATCTCTTGGGTAATCGTTGTGACTTCAGTTATCCAGCGCAGAGGAATAATAGGAGTTAACTTTTTGAAAAACTTATCCCATTCAGTAAGAAGATAAAAAACAATAAAAATAATTAGCACCAAGGCAAAAATGCCAGCCAATAAAGTTTGTCCTGAGTTTAGTAATGCTGATAAACCTGATCCAATCAGAGCATCTGCATTGTTGGATAGTTGTTCGCTGATGCGTTCTTGCAATAAACCTTGGATTTTTTGGATGTCAAAGTTAATGGCCAGGGTATCTAGCGTCGGTTGCAGTGCGGTTTGGGTTTGAGCGAGCCAAACTGGAAATTGCTCTCTTAAGGCTGGTAATTCTTTCTGTAAAACACTTAAAAATAGAAGAATTAGCCCTGAAATTGCAAAAAAACCAATTAAAACCGTAAAAATTGCAGATAATATCTTACCCAGCCCAAGCCTTTGAAGCCTCACGGCTAGGGGTCTTAGGACGTAAGCTAAGATAAAAGCAGCTAAGAAAGTTGTTAATAAAGAGACCATAGGTTTAGCGTATCCACTAGAATTCTAAGATTCTACTGATTCAAATACATTTATAGCTATGTCTGATCAAAATTCTTCAAAATCTCAAGGACTTTCATACCGCGATGCGGGCGTTGATATGGAGGCTGGTGACGCTCTAGTGGAGCGTATTAAGCCGATGGCCAAGAAAACCATGCGTGAAGGCGTTTTAGCAGGTATAGGCGGCTTTGGAGCCCTTTTTGAGGTGCCTAAGCGTTATAAAGAGCCAGTATTGGTTTCTGGTACCGATGGCGTTGGTACAAAGCTCAAGTTGGCTTTTGACTGGAATCGTCATGACACAGTAGGTCAAGACTTAGTTGCCATGAGTGTGAACGATATTTTGGTCCAAGGTGCTGAACCTCTATTTTTCTTGGATTACTTTGCTTGTGGCAAGTTATCTGTTGATACAGCTGCCACGGTTGTTGGTGGTATTGCTTTGGGTTGTGAGTTGTCTGGTTGTGCATTGATCGGTGGTGAAACTGCTGAAATGCCAGGTATGTACCCTGAGGGTGAATATGATTTAGCAGGATTTGCTGTAGGCGCAGTAGAAAAGTCAGCCATGATTACGGGGGCCACTATTGCTCCGGGTGATGTGATCCTTGGTTTGGCATCAAGTGGTGCGCATTCTAACGGTTACTCTTTGGTTCGTAAGATCATTGATCGGGCAGGCGCTAAGCCGACTGATGATTTTCATGGCCAAACACTCAGTGATGTTGTGATGGCTCCTACTAGAATTTATGTCAAATCAATGTTGGCATTGATGTCAAAGATCACTGTCAAAGGTATGGCGCATATTACTGGTGGGGGTTTAGTTGAAAACGTGCCCCGTGTTTTACCTGAGAACACTCAAGCTGTATTGCATCGTGATGCTTGGCAGTTACCAAAATTATTCCAGTGGTTGCAAAAAGAAGGTGGCGTAGAGGATGCAGAAATGCACCGTGTATTCAACTGCGGCATTGGTATGGTTGTCATCCTGAACTCGGCAGATGTAGCTGCTGCAAAAACTCAATTAGAGTCTACAGGTGAAACCGTTTATCAATTGGGTGAGGTTGTTGCTAGACCTGCTGGAGCACATCAAACAATCGTTATTTGATTACTGCATTAATTTCTTTATTGATTAAATAATTAGGTGGTGAGCAAGACAAACTTGTTCACACCTATCCATATCAGACTCGCTGAGTGGATCAAACACTTCTCTTTCTGAGATGCCGCGCAACCAGGTTAACTGTCGTTTAGCAAGTTGACGTGTGGCCGCAATTGATTGATCTTTTAATTCTTCTACACTGATGTTGCCATCAAGGTATTGCCAAGCTTGGCGATAGCCTACAGCGCGCATAGAGGGAAGGTCGGGATGTAGTGCAGCGTTTTTTCGTAGAGCTTGCATCTCCTCTAAAAACCCTTGATCCATCATAATCTCAAAACGCTGAGCAATTCGACTATGTAAAACAGATCGGTCTGATGGCTCTATTGAAATCAATCGTAAGTTAACGGGTATGTCTGAGTCGCCACGGCCGGTGTCTTTGGGCTCTTCTTTTAGCCACTCTGACATGGGTTTGCCGCTTTGTATAAATATTTCTAAAGCCCGTTGGATGCGTTGAGCATCATTCTTTTCTAGACGAGCTGCCGTGATCGGATCCACCTGAACTAATTCATCGTAAATAGCATGCCAGCCTAATTCTTTGGCACGTTCTTCAATATCAGCCCTTATTTCTGGTGAAGCAGTTGGCATGTTCGACAAGCCATGCGCCAATGCTCTCCAATAGAGCATCGTGCCTCCAACAATCAGCGGAATATTTCCGCGTGTGCGAATTTCCTGTATCCATTGTTTGGCATCTTTAGCAAATTTAGCAGCTGAATAAGGATCTTCTGGATTAGCAATATCAATGCCATGATGAATGACTTCTTGCATTTCTTCTTTGCTAGGTTTGGCCGTACCGATATCCATTCCTCGATACACCAATGCAGAATCCATGCTGATAATTTCAATAGTTCGCCCATGCTTTTTTGCTGCTCTAGCAAATCGCATGCTCATGGCGCTTTTGCCGCTGGCAGTTGGTCCAACAAGAGAAATAACAGTTTCGCTTGAATTCAAGACTATCGACCGCGCAAAAATAATTTATCTAAATCTTGAATGCTTAACTGAACCCATGTTGGGCGACCATGATTGCATTGATCGGCTCGCTCAGTTTGTTCCATTTGGCGAAGCAGTGCATCCATCTCAGTTAATGTGAGCGCGCGATGCGCTCTCACAGCAGCGTGACATGCTTGTGTGGCTAGTCTTTCATGTTGAGCTGCATCGATAACCGCTTTGGAGCCAGTTAAGTCGAGTTCTCCTAATAGATTTCTTAATAGACCGATAGGTTCCGATCTCTGCAAGAGTGTAGGGATTGTTCTAATCGCTAATTGTGTTGGTGATAGGTTTGCCACATCAAAACCAAGTTGAGTGAGTGTGTCGCGGTGATCTTCGGCTTTGCTCACTTCTAGCTCTGATGCATGCATCACGATAGGAACCAGTAATTGTTGAACTTTGATGCCCGTTGCTAAATCTTGTTTGAGTTTTTCATACAGAACACGTTCATGTGCGGCGTGCATATCCACAAGAACTAAGCCATGTTGGTTTTGCGCCAAAATATAAATGCCGTGTATTTGTGCCAGTGCATGACCTAAAGGTTGTTCGGCGCTTGAGCTTGAGTGAGGCGTTAACTCGGTATGAAGTTTTTCTTGATGATTTAAATTGGAAAAAAAGCTATCAATGCTACTTTTGCTACTCTGACTCAGTGGTAAGTGTTGATTGCCTACCTGTGAAAGTTGAGGGTTCCATGATGAACCTAGTGGTATAGCCTGATCAGCATTTTTAAATGAATAGGCTTCTTGTGAGCTATCAAGTGCTTTGATTGTTTGCCCAGCAGCCGTGCTTAAAGCATGCTGAATAGCTTTATAAATAAATTGATGAACTGCTCCACCTTCTCTGAATCGCACTTCCGTCTTGGCCGGGTGGACATTGACATCAACCAAATTGGGATCAATCTCAAGAGATAGAACCACCATTGGTTGTCTGTCGCCATGCAAAACATCTTGGTAGGCACTGCGAATCGCGTGTTGTACTACTTTGTCTCGCACAAATCGGCCATTCACATAACTAAATTGTTGATCTGCTCTAGCTCTACTCGCTGTTGGTTGGCTAATAAAGCCTCTTAGAGTTAATGGCCCGGAGGCGCTTTCTAGAGCAATGCGTGATTCATGGAATTCTTTACCTAGAATCGCATCGACTCGTTGCTCAATGTTACCGTGGGCCCATCTCTCAAGCACTTTGCCATTGTGCCAAATAGCAAAAGCGATATCTGGGCGGGATAGTGCAATGCGACGAACCACATCTAAACAGTGTCCTAGCTCTGTTGAGGCACTTTTTAAAAACTTACGTCGTGCAGGCGTATTGAAGTACAAATCTTGAACATCAATTGTGGTGCCTGTTGGCCCTGATGCTGCACTAACATCACCCATTGTTTCTCCACCATTCACATTAATTTCCCATGCGTGGTCATCATCGCTGGTGCGTGTGGTAATGGTTAATCTTGATACAGATGCAATTGATGCGAGAGCTTCACCTCTAAAGCCAAGAGAGGCAACTGACTCAAGATCGTGAAGTGATCTAATTTTGCTGGTGGCATGACGTTGTACTGCAAGATGTAATTCCGTATGAGTGATGCCTTGACCATCATCTTGAATAGAAATTCTTTGGCAGCCACCTTCTTCAAGACGAATGATGATGGCACTAGATCCAGCATCAATGGCATTTTCTAAAACTTCTTTAACAACTGACGCGGGTCTTTCAACAACTTCGCCGGCAGCAATTTGACTGATCAGAGTATCCGGCAATGCGGCGATAGCTTGTCTCATTTAATACGCAAAACTTTCTAGTGATGGCGATACTGTTGCTCAAGCTCAATGATCTGCTCTCTGATTTCATCAAGGTCAGTCGCCTCTGGAGACTCATCAATGTACTTCTGCATATCTTCCATAGCAGGTCGGATGTAGTCTAGTTGCGCCAAAGCTAAACCACGATCTCTGATTTCTTCGATGGCTTGCGGTAACAAAATAACTAGACGTTGTTGAATGCCTAATAGTCTTTCCCAGCGTTCTTGTTGGGTATAGATTGCTTTAAGATTTCTTAAGAATCTAGAGAGTATTTCTCTTGGGCTAGATGATCGTAAAAAAGTACTTAAAGGTAATTGCAATTCTCCTCGGTAGCCTTGAGCATCTAAATAAGGATCGAGCATTTCTTGTAGTTCTTGCTTTGATAGCGATGTGCCTGTTAGAGGGTCCATGATGACTTCGCCCTGTGGTAGCGACACTCTAACCATAAAGTGATTGGGGAATGATACTCCCTTGATATTCAAACCTAATTGTTGACCTAATTCCATGAAGATGAGCGCCAAAGAAATAGGAATCCCTCGACGGGTCTCAATAACGCTGTGCAAATAAGAGTTATTGGGCTCGTAGTAGTCATTGCGATTAGGCCCAAACCCTAATTCTTTGAAAAAGAAGTTTTTAAGGATTTGTAACTTTTGAATATCCTGCATTTCATTGGTGACTCGATGTTTGACCTTGTCGCCCATCAGGTCCAGCTCATCCATTACATTTTGAATAATGAGATCTGGATAAGCGTGCTGAGCCGCCGCTATAGCAGCTTCTGTCAGAGGAAAGTGTTCGTCCTCAGATACGAGTGATGCGAAGTAATCTAATTGTTGTGTTGGCATATGCGTTAGTTTATTTCGCTTGGTATAAAAAATCTTTTGTTCTAAAGCCTGTCATCCATAAGGTGCCAAGGTAAACAAAGCCAGCAAGACTTAACCAAAGCATCAATAAACCAATTCTAATCATTGGTGTATTTCTTAGTTCCAGCCAATCATGCTGACGTGCACCAAAATAGAAAACAACTGTTATGGCGATTAAGCCAATTGCTAGCTTCATAAAGAATTTAACCCAACCCGCATTCTCATGAAAAATACCAATTTTGCTTAAGCCCCTCCAAAGCATTGCAGCATTTAGGCATGCACCTAATCCAATGGATAAGGCTAGCCCAGCATGATCAATCCATGGCACTAAAATAATGTTAGCAACCTGAGTGAGTACTAACACCCTTATAGCAATTTTCACCGGCGTTTTGATATCTTGTCTTGAGTAGTAGGCGGGTGCCAAAATTTTTACCAAAATCAAACCAATCAAACCAACACCGTAGGCGGCTAAGGCCTGTTGTGTCATCACCACATCCATCGCTGTGAATTGACCATAGTGATACAAGGATGCGGCTAATGGTTGTCCAAACATAAATAAAGCAATGGCTGCTGGTGCAGATAGGATAAATGTTAGTTTGAGACCCCAGTCCATTAATTGAGCAATTTGCGCATTATCTTTTTGTGCGTTAGCTTTACTTAAACTTGGTAGTAGGACTGTGCCAATCGCAACCCCAAGAAGCGCTGTTGGAAACTCCATTAATCGATCTGCATACGAAAGCCAAGAAACGCTCCCTGCTGCCAAGTGAGATGCAATATTGGTATTAATGATTAAAGATAGTTGAGCTACTGATACAGCAAATAAGGCAGGAATCATCAGCTGTAAAACTTTTCTGGCCCCTGGGTGGTTCCAAGCATTTTTGATATTGCCCCAAGTGAGACTGATTTTCGGCAGTAATCCAATTTTCTTCAATGCCGGAATTTGAATTGCTAATTGTGTGATGCCTCCCAAAATAACGCCAATCCCTAGTGCGTAGATCGGTGTCTCAAAGTATGGGGAAAGCAGCCAAGATGAAAAAATCATCGATAAATTCAAGAGAACGGGAGTAAAGGCTGGAATTGCGAACTTTTTATAGGTATTAAGGATGCCGGCTGATAAAGAAACCATGGAAATCAGACCGATATACGGAAACATGATCCTTGTTAGAACCAGGCTAGCTTCATGAGCTCCGCCATCTTGAAAGCCCGAAGCCACTAAAAATATGATCCAAGGGGCCCCAATGAGACCAATAATGACTGTAATGATCAAGGCCCAAAAAAGAAGGGTAGCAATGGCGCTCACCATCAAATAGGTACCTTCTTGCCCCTCTTTTGTTGATGTTTCGCCTAAAACAGGCACAAAAGCCTGAGAAAAAGCCCCCTCAGCGAACAATCTTCTTAATAAATTGGGGATTCTAAAGGCCACATTAAAGGCGTCTGTCCACTCTGAAGCCCCGTAAGTACGGGCTATAAGGGTTTCTCGTAGCAATCCAGTGATGCGGGAAAGCATCGTAAAGCTGCTAATTTTGGCGGCGGCAGATAATAAATTCACAGACGTAGTTTTACAGATTTCTGGCGGGGGTGGTAGCCTTGGCCAGGATAAGTTATAATCTTTTTCTTTTGGCAATACCCCTAAAGGTTACAAACATGGCAAATACCGCCCAAGCTCGTAAACGTGCCCGCCAGGCAGTTTCTCAAAACGAACACAACTCTAGCTTGCGTTCACGTCTTCGTACAGCTATCAAGACTGTGCGTAAAGCCGTTGACGCTGGTGATAAAGACGCAGCAGCTAAGGTTTTCCAAGCTGCTCAGGCTACCATCGATAAAATTGCTGACAAAAAAGTAGTGCATAAAAACACTGCTGCGCGTACAAAATCACGCTTGTCTGCAGCTATCAAGGGTATGACAGCCTAATTCAATTAGGTTGAAAAAGAGCCCGTTCCCTTATCCGGAGCGGGTTTTTTATTTTTAGTTGGAAGGTTTTATTGGAATTTCGCAGGCCTCGACAATAGGTAAATTGTTGTCTATTGCGAAGTTTTTAACGAAATCCATGGCTTTAGGTTCAATTTCACGCAGCCTTTCATCCACAACAACGCATTTAACACCGGCAATATTGACGGGTTTGACGTAGGGTGAATAAGTGAAGCGAGGGTCGCTCGTGTCGCCATCTGGGCGAAATTGAGCCATAACACCACAAAGCCTTTCAGCCCAGTCACTAGGCCTGAATGGTTTGCCATCGTTGGTGAGACCTTGTATGAAGAATTGTTTGGTCGTCACGGTGTCTTTGCTGTATAAATAGATTGATGGTTCGGGATAACCCCTAGATTTTATCAGTCTCAACTGTTATTGAATAGATATTTGAATTAACCAGGCGTTAAAAAGCTATGTCGTCGAATATTCCTGTTAGACATTACCTCCAATTTGCTGATTTCAGTGCGGACGAGTACGCATATTTACTTCAAAGATCCGCATTCTTAAAAGCTAAGTTCAAAAGATATGAAACTTGGCATCCATTGCACGATAGAACTCTTGCAATGATTTTTGAGAAAAACTCGACTAGAACACGTTTGTCTTTTGAAGCAGGTATCCATCAATTGGGTGGTCACGCTGTTTTTCTAAATACAAAAGATACGCAGTTGGGTCGTGGGGAGCCGGTGGAAGATGCTGCACAAGTTATTTCAAGAATGACTGACATCATCATGATTCGTACATTTGGTCAGGACATCATTGAGCGCTTTGCGGCGAACTCAAGAGTCCCTGTCATTAATGGTTTGACGAATGAATATCACCCTTGTCAGGTATTGGCTGATATCTTCACATACGTGGAGCATCGCAGCACTATTGCTGGCAAGACGGTTGCTTGGGTTGGGGATGCCAACAACATGGCCTATACCTGGGTTCAGGCAGCCGAAATTTTAGGATTCAAAGTTAACTTCTCTGCACCTCCTGGATACCAGTTGGATGAAAAGATGTTGAGTCCTCAAGCTAAAAAATATCTTAATATTTTTGATAATCCCAAAGATGCATGTCGTGGTGCTGATCTAGTAACAACTGATGTATGGACAAGCATGGGTTATGAAGATGAAAACCAAGCTCGTCTCAAAGCATTTAAGAGTTGGATGGTGAATGATGAGCTGATGGCTGTTGCTAATCCAGGTGCCTTGTTTATGCATTGCTTGCCAGCTCATAGAGGTGAAGAGGTTTCTGCGTCAGTGATTGATGGTTCGCAAAGCGTTGTTTGGGATGAGGCTGAGAACCGCCTTCATGTTCAGAAGGCGTTGATGGAATTCTTGCTATGCGGCAAGTTGTAATTTTTTATAAAACTTAAATAAACGTAGATAAATATGTCAGATATTAAGAAGGTTGTTCTAGCTTATTCAGGTGGTTTGGATACCAGCGTGATCTTGAAGTGGCTTCAAGATACATACCAATGCGAAATTGTTACCTTTACTGCTGACTTGGGTCAGGGTGAAGAGTTGGAGCCAGCGCGTGCCAAGGCTCTGAAGTTTGGTATCAAGCCTGAAAATATTTTTATTGATGACTTGCGTGAAGAGTTTGTTAGAGACTTTGTTTTCCCAATGTTTCGCGCTAATACCATCTATGAGGGTGAGTATTTATTAGGCACATCGATTGCTCGTCCTTTAATTGCTAAACGTCAAATTGAAATCGCTCGTCAGACTGGTGCTGATTCTGTTTCTCACGGCGCGACAGGCAAGGGTAATGATCAAGTACGTTTTGAATTGGGTTACTACTCATTAGAACCATCTATCAAAGTGATTGCCCCATGGCGTGAATGGGATTTGTTGTCTCGTGAAAAACTATTGGCTTATGCAGAGCAGCATGGTATTCCTGTTGAAATGAAACATAAGCAGGGTGGCGCTCCTTACTCGATGGATGCGAACTTATTACATATCAGTTATGAAGGCCGTCACCTAGAAGATCCTAAAGCTGAGGCTGAAGAATCTATGTGGCGTTGGACTGTTTCACCAGAAGCTGCACCAGATGAAGCAGAGTATTTAGATATTGAATTTGAATGCGGTGATGCTGTTGCCATCAATGGCACACGTTACAAACCACATGAAATGTTGGCTGAATTAAATAAAATTGGCGGCAAGCATGGTGTTGGCCGTTTGGATTTAGTCGAGAACCGTTATGTTGGTATGAAGAGTCGTGGTTGCTACGAAACTCCAGGTGGAACCATTCTTTTGAAGGCTCACAGAGGTATCGAAAGTATCACGCTAGATCGTGAAGTGGCTCATCTTAAAGATGATTTGATGCCTCGTTACGCAAGTATGATTTACAACGGATATTGGTGGGCGCCAGAGCGCGTTGCGATTCAAACATTAATTGACCATACTCAGCAAAGCGTTAGTGGTTTTGTTCGCGTGAAGTTGTACAAAGGTTCTGTTTCTGTTGTTGCTCGTGACTCTAAAAATACATTGTTCGATCAAACAATCGCTACCTTTGACGATGATGGCGGTGCTTATAACCAAGCTGATGCTGGTGGATTTATTAAGTTGAATGCGTTGCGTATGCGTATTGCCGCAAATGCACGCAGAAAACGTGGCTCTTAATTTAGTAAGGATAAAAAATGCAATTTGATCAAGTTTCTGTTGGTAAAAAAGCGAATGTTTTCTTTGATGGTAAATGTGTGTCACATACAGTCACTTTGCCTAGCGGTGAGCGCAAGTCTGTTGGTGTGATTTTGCCAAGTACATTGCGATTTGACCTAAGTACTAAAGAGGTAATGGAAGTGGTTGATGGCACAGCTTATGTGAGTATCAATGGTGCTCCTGAAGTTGCTTATCCAGCTGGCCAATCATGGACTGTTGAAGCAGGTGGTTATTTCATTATTCGTGCAGAGCAAGCGGTTCATTACGTTTGCCATTTTGGCTAAAAATATTTAACGCGTGGGCAGACCAGAAATGGTGTGCCCGACCGAAATATTTCTTTTGGTGAACCAGGCTTGATTCATCTCAAGCGCAAAACGTACTGGTTTAGAAGGGCAATGATTATCTTCCGTCATTGCCTTCATTTCTTCGACATTCACAATCTTTCCATCATCGGCAATAAATGCGATGGCTAAAGGAATGCGCGTATTTCTCATCCAAAAGCAATGAGTCGCTGGGTTTTCAAAAACAAAAAGCATTCCCTCATCTGTGGGCATAAAGTTTCTATGCATCAAGCCTAGTTGTCTGCTTACCTGATTGGCTGCCACTTCTGCTGTAATTTTGTACAAGCCAGCTTGTAGCTCTATTGTTGGTAGCTTTTGTGCCCAAGCGAGCTTTGTCAGGCCCCAAAGAAGGGCAGTTGCAATCCAGACAAATTTTTTGGAGATGGGGTTCAAAGAAGGCGTTACAGATTAACTAGCTTCGGTAGTTGGTTTGTTGGCTTTAGATTTGTTAGCTTTTGTTTTGTTGCCCTTATTACCTTGTTTTTTCTGTTTCTGTTTCTTGTTAGTTTGTTTCTTAGCTTTTTGAGGCTTCGCATTTTCAGCAGCTTGTTCATTGGCTGCTGGACTGACTGGGTTCACTGGTGTTGCTGGAGGGGTTCCCTGAGCAAGAGTAAAAGTTGCGAAACAAGTTAAGGCTAGGGTAATAAGAAGTTTTGACATTTTTTCTCTATTTAAATTAATTGAACTCAGCCATCACTTTATCAGACTGGAAGGCGTGAAAGATTAAAAAATCATCAAATTGAGCCAGGTTATTACCTGCTAATACCCTTATAGAATTGTCCCAACACTTAATTTGAAACTTGTGTTTAGAATAGCAATTATGAGTCCAAAACCCAAAAACCCAAGTCATTTAGATTTGCCCGGAATCCAGGAGGATCAGGCGACGGTAATGGATCGTCAGACGGAGCGTGTTCAACCTCCCAAAATGTTTAGAGTTGTCCTGTTAAATGATGACTACACCCCTATGGAATTTGTGGTGATGGTGCTACAGGAGTATTTTCATAAGGATCAAGAGGGCGCAACTAGAATCATGTTGCAAGTTCATTTAGAGGGTAAAGGAGTTTGTGGTGTTTATACCAAAGATGTTGCAGCAACAAAAGTAGAACAGGTTGTAGATAGATCCCGTGAAGCGGGTCACCCTTTGCAGTGCACTATGGAGGAAGCATGATTGCTCAAGAATTAGAAGTTACCTTACATATGGCATTTGTGGATGCAAGAGCATCTAGACATGAATTTATAACAGTAGAACATCTTTTGTGCGCCTTATTAGATAACGCCACGGCTGTAGATGTTCTTAAGGCGTGCGCTGTCAATAATGATGATTTAAAGAGTAATCTTAAAAACTTTATTAATGACAACACACCTATCGTACCTGGTTCAGCAGAGGTTGATACGCAACCGACTCTAGGTTTTCAGCGTGTGATTCAACGTGCCATCATGCACGTTCAATCGACTTCGAATGGTAAGAAGGAAGTGACTGGGGCCAATGTTCTCGTTGCTATTTTTGGCGAAAAAGATTCTCATGCTGTTTATTATCTCCAGCAGCAAGGCGTGACTCGTTTAGATATTGTTAATTACATCAGTCATGGCATTCGTAAAGATCAGGCAGAAGCGCCAAAGCCAAGCGAGGCCAGTTCTGAAGCTGATGAATCTAGCTCTGGCGGCAAAGACAGTCCATTAGAGCAATACACTCAAAACCTTAATGTATTAGCAAAACAAGGCCGCATTGATCCTTTGATCGGTCGTGACGGTGAAGTAGAACGAGTTATTCAGGTTCTTTGCCGTCGTCGCAAAAACAACCCACTATTGGTGGGGGAAGCTGGTGTTGGGAAGACTGCAATTGCAGAGGGTCTTGCTTGGAGAATTACTCAAAATGATGTGCCTGAAGTTTTAGCAAAAGCAGTTGTTTACTCGCTGGATATGGGCGCGTTATTAGCGGGCACCAAATACCGCGGTGACTTTGAGCAGCGTTTGAAGGGCGTGCTTAAAAGCCTTAAGGATAACCCTGACTCTATCTTATTCATTGATGAGATCCACACATTGATTGGTGCTGGGGCTGCATCTGGTGGTACTTTAGACGCAAGCAATTTGCTGAAGCCTGCGCTTTCAAGTGGCCAAATGAAATGTATTGGTGCAACAACTTTTAATGAGTATCGCGGTATTTTTGAAAAAGATGCTGCTCTTTCTAGAAGATTCCAAAAAGTTGATGTTCTAGAGCCTAGCGTAGATCAGACGGTACAAATCTTGCGTGGCCTTAAATCTAAATTTGAAGAGCATCATGGTGTTAAATATGCTCAAGCTGCTTTAACAGCAGCAGCCGAGCTCTCCGGTCGTTATATCAATGATCGTCATTTGCCAGACAAGGCTATTGATGTGATTGATGAAGCTGGTGCCGCTCAAAGGATTTTGCCTAAATCTAAGCAAAAGAAAACCATTGGACGTCAAGAGATTGAAGATATTGTGGCCAAGATTGCACGTATCCCGCCGCAATCGGTATCTATTGATGATCGTAGCAAGTTGCAAACCCTTGATCGTGATTTGAAGAGCGTTGTCTTTGGTCAGGATCCGGCTATTGAGGTTCTGGCCTCCGCCATCAAGATGTCACGAGCTGGTTTGGGTAAAGATGACAAGCCAATTGGTTCATTCTTATTCTCCGGTCCAACAGGTGTTGGTAAAACTGAGGTGGCTAAGCAGTTAGCTTTCATTATGGGCATCGAACTTGTTCGTTTTGACATGTCTGAATATATGGAGCGCCATGCTGTGAGCCGTATGATTGGTGCGCCTCCTGGTTATGTTGGCTTTGATCAAGGTGGTTTGTTAACGGAAGCAGTTAATAAAAAACCACATTGCGTTCTTTTATTGGACGAAATTGAAAAAGCACACCCAGATATTTTCAATATCTTGTTGCAGGTGATGGATCACGGTACTTTGACTGATAACAATGGCCGCAAAGCTGACTTTAGAAATGTCATCATCATCATGACAACGAATGCCGGTGCTGAAACAATGCAAAAATCATCTATTGGATTTACCAACGCAAGAGAGGCTGGTGATGAGATGGGTGACATTAAGCGCACATTCACGCCAGAGTTCCGCAACCGTTTAGATGCAATTGTCGGCTTTAAGTCTCTTGATGAGAGCATCATCTTACGAGTGGTTGATAAGTTCTTGATGCAGTTAGAGGAACAGTTGCATGAGAAGAAAGTGGATGCTAGCTTCACTGAAGCCCTAAGAGGATATCTAGCTAAACATGGTTTTGATCCTCTCATGGGTGCAAGACCAATGCAGCGATTGATTCAGGATCTTGTGAGAAAAGCCTTGGCGGATGAACTATTGTTCGGCAAATTGGCCCATGGCGGCCATGTAGTTGTAGATATTGATGCTGAAGATAAAGTTCTCTTAGATTTTGACGCTCCAGTAAGGCCTGCTGTTAAGAAGGTATCAACAGGTAATCCTGAAACAGAACAAATTTAAGCGCGACCAGTACTTCCAAAGCCGCCAGCACCTCTTTCGCTGGCGGTGAATTCTTCTACTTCTGACCATTCAACTTGAGCAACTGGCACGATCACCAATTGAGCCAAACGCTCCATAGGCTCTAATTTAAAGGCTGTTTGACCGCGATTCCAAGTGCTCACCATAAGCTGACCTTGGTAATCAGAATCAATTAATCCAACTAAGTTACCAAGAACGATGCCATGCTTGTGGCCTAAACCTGATCTTGGCAAAATCAATGCCGCATATCCTGGATCATCCAAATAAATAGATAGACCTGTTGGAACTAAAACTGTTTGACCTGGTTCAACCGTAATGGTCTCATCTAAACAGGCTCTTAAATCTAAACCTGCACTGCCAGCAGTGGCGTACTGTGGCAAATTATTTCTCATTCTTTCATCAAGAATTTTTACTTGTAGTTTCTTCATATTAGATTTTTTTAGAAATAAGGCTAATTAATTGACGTGATAAATTAAGTTTGTCAGATTTTGCTAATTTGATTGAGTTGCCATCTTCAATAATGAGTAATTCATTTTCTTCAAGACCAAAAGTGCTTGGACCAATGTTAGCTACTAGCATCGGCACATTTTTCTTGGCGCGTTTTTCTTGAGCGTGACGCTCTAGATCATGCGTCTCAGCCGCAAAGCCTACGCAGTAGGGCCTTTTCTTGGTTTGAGAAATTTTTGCCACTTCCGCCAAGATATCTACGTTCATTTCAAACTCCAGGCTTGGTGATCCTGCGCTCGATTTCTTGATCTTTTCTTGGTTAATATTCTTGATTCTCCAATCAGCAACTGCTGCCACTGAAAAGAAAATATCACAATCTAGTTTAGACATCACCGCAGCATGCATTTCTTGTGCGCTGGTGATGTTGGTGCGTTGGATCTTGCCAGAAAACTCAAGTGGTGTGTCTAGATGGCAAGGTCCTGCAATGAGTTGAACATCTGCGCCCGCTTCTAGTGCGGCCTGAGCAATAGCGAACCCCATTTTCCCTGAGCTCTTGTTAGTGATGCCGCGAACTGGGTCAATCGCTTCGTATGTAGGTCCTGCTGTAATTAAAACTTTTTTACCCAAAAGAGCTTTAGGCTGGAAAAATGCAATGACTCCCTCCAGGATCTGATGTGCTTCTAGCATGCGCCCCATGCCATTTTCACCGCAAGCCTGTGATCCACTAGTGGGGCCTAGAACGGATACAGAATCTTTTTGGAGTTGGGCTACGTTTCTTTGGGTTGCTGAGTTGTCCCACATTTGTTTATTCATCGCAGGGACAACAATCAGCGGGCACTCTCTGGCTAAGCAAATCGTGCTGATTAAATCATCAGCTAATCCTAAAGCAATCTTAGCCATTAAATCTGCGCTAGCAGGAGCGATAAGGATGACATCCGCTTGACGAGAAAGCTCAATATGGGCCATGTTATTGGGAATGCGTGCATCCCATTGGCTCACATAAACAGGCTTGCCTGTAAGGGCTTGCATCGTAACTGGCGTCATGAAGTGGGTCGCTGCATCGCTCATCGCTACCTGTACCTCGGCACCTTCTTGGATGAGTGAGCGTGCTAATTCAGCTACTTTAAATGCAGCAATACCCCCAGACATGGCTAAGAGTATTTTTTTACCTTGTAGTGAATTCATGATCAGTGATGAGCCTTGATTATTTGTTAACTCGTTTGATTTCATCAAAGATTAACAGAATCACACCAATCGTAATGGCGCTATCTGCAATATTAAATGCTGGCCAATGCCAAGTCATGTAGTGAATATCAATAAAGTCTACAACTGCGCCATACATTATCCGATCAATCACATTACCAATGGCGCCACTTAAGATCAAGCTCAGTGCCAGTGAAAAAATAGTTTGGAAACTATTTTTACGAATTAACCAAATCATTACAAGAGCTGCAATGATGCCAAATCCTGTAAAAAACCATCTTTGCCATCCGTCTGCTTGAGCTAAAAAAGAAAAAGCAGCTCCGGAGTTATAGACCAGGGTCCAATTAAGAAAGCTAGTCACTGTTTGAGAAACGCCTTCAAACAAATTATTTTTAGCAATGATTTTGGTCAGTTGATCAATAACTAAAAGAAGGCCAGATAGCCCCATCCAAATTAAAAATGATTGGTTAGTGCTACTGGATTTGCCTGAGCGTGCCAAATGATTCTCCTGGATTAAGCGATATGGCGTTTTTCGCCATCACCAAACAAATTACTTGTGCAGCGACCACATAAGTTTGGATGTTCTGGGTTATGTCCAACATCCTCTTTATAGTGCCAGCAACGGCCGCATTTTTGGTGCTCTGAAGAACGAACATTCACCTGTAATTCAGTGGCGCCTTCTTTGGATTCAACTGTTGCGCTGGATGTGATGGTGATAAAGCGCAAGTCATCGCCCAGTGATGCAAGTAATGCAGCGTCTGCAGTCGGAGCAATGATGTGGATTTCAGCTTGAAGAGAAGATCCAACTTTGCCAGCCTCGCGCTCAAACTCAATCGCTTTAGTGATATCAGAGCGCATCGCGCGGATACGATCCCACTTGCTGATAAGAGCCTCAGCGCCATCAATCGCAGGAAGTTGGTGGAACTCTTCAGTAAAGATCGTATCTTTACTGTTTGTTTGATGATCAAAAATCTTCCAAGCTTCTTCGGCTGTGAAAGATAAGAATGGTGCCATCAAGCGTAAGAAAGATTGCGTGATGTGGAACAGTGCATTTTGCGCTGAACATCGTGCAGAAGCATCTGCTGATAGTGTATACAAGCGATCTTTCAGAATATCCAAATAGAAGCCGCCCATATCTTCTGAACAGAATGTCATCAGTCTAGAAACAGCAGGATGGAACTCATAACGATCATAGTGGGCTAATAAATCTTTTTGTACTGATTCAGTAAGCGCTAAAGCGTATTGATCAATTTCCAACCAATCTTTGCTGTCAATGTGATGTTTTTCAATGTCAAAATCTGAAAGGTTAGCCAATAAAAATCTGAGCGTATTTCTGATGCGACGGTAGCTTTCAACTACGCGTTTGAGAATCTCATCAGAAATAGTCATTTCGCCAGAGTAATCTGTAGATGCCACCCATAGACGAATAATTTCTGCTCCCATCTTGTCAGCCACTTCTTGTGGAGCAATCACGTTGCCGACTGACTTGCTCATCTTGCGACCTTGGCCGTCCACCGTAAAGCCATGGGTTAGCAAGGCTTTATATGGAGGCTTGCCATCAAGCATGGCGCCAGTGAGAAGTGATGAGTGGAACCACCCACGATGTTGATCTGAGCCTTCTAAATATAAGTCAGCCCAGCGCCCATCAGGATTATTTCTTGATGGATCGGCTAGTGTTGATGCATGTGAGCCACGAATAACGTGCCAGTGGGTTGTGCCTGAGTCAAACCAAACATCCAAAGTATCTTTATTCTTTTCGTACATGGCAGCATCGGGACCTAGCAAATCTTTTACATCGATAGCCTGCCAAGCTTCAATACCTTCTTTTTCTACGCGCGCCGCAATTTGCTCTAGTAGCTCAGGTGTACGAGGGTGTGGTTCGCCTGTTTCTTTGTGAACAAAGAATGCCATCGGAACACCCCATTGCCGCTGTCTTGATAGCGTCCAATCTGGACGGTTAGCAATCATGCTGTTTAAGCGTTGCTTGCCCCATGCAGGGAAGAACTCAGTTGCTTCGATACCTGCTAGGGCTGTTTCTCTGAGACTGTCACCTTCATGCGGTTTTTTATCCATGCTGGCAAACCATTGCGCAGTAGCACGATAAACCACAGGAGTTTTATGTCTCCAGCAGTGCATGTACGAGTGATTTAGTTTTGCTGAGTGCAGTAGTGAGCCAACTTGCTGTAGTGTTTCAACAATTTGAGGATTGGCTTTCCAAATAGATAAGCCGGCAAAAAGAGGTAACCAAGATGCATACACACCATCACCCATGACAGGATTCAAGATGTCGTGATCTTTCAGTCCATTCGATTTGCAAGATTTAAAGTCTTCCTCACCATAAGCTGGGGCGCAGTGAACTAGACCAGTTCCACTATCAATCGTGACATATTCAGCCAAATAAATGGGTGATCTTCTTTCAAAGCCCTTATCAGCTTTGCTTAGTGGGTGATAGAACTCAAGACCTGCTAAGGCTTGACCCTTGCATGTTGCAATGGTTTGACCTTCCAACACATATTCTTTGAGACAGGCTTCAATTCGATCCTTTGCAAGGACGAGTAAACCTCTGGATGTATCAACTAAAGCATATTCAATTTCGGGGTGGGCGTTGAGAGCTTGGTTAGAAGGTAAGGTCCATGGGGTGGTTGTCCAAATGACCGCCATACCTTCTTTTTTCGGGAGTGCCTTTAAACCAAATGCTTTAGCAATTAAATCTAATTGATCTTCCGGGAAAGCGAAACCAACATCAACTGCAATATCAACTTTGTCTTGGTATTCCACTTCAGCTTCAGCCAAGGCAGAGCCGCAATCAAAGCACCAGTTCACAGGCTTAAGGCCACGGTAGACGTAACCCTTTTCAAAAATTTTTCCTAGCGCACGAATTTCATCAGCTTCATTTTTAAAATTCATGGTTAGGTACGGGTTTTGCCAATCACCTAAAACACCTAAACGTTCAAAATCTTTTTTTTGCTTATCCACTTGAATCTGTGCATAGGCCCTGGCTTTGGCTTGAACTTCTGCAGTTGGTAGGTGTTTGCCAAATTGCTTTTCAATTTGAATTTCAATCGGCATGCCATGACAGTCCCAGCCTGGAACATACAGAGCATCGTGACCTGAAAAGCCCTTGGCTTTAACAATCATGTCTTTCAAGATTTTATTAACAGCGTGACCAATGTGAATATCGCCATTTGCATAAGGAGGCCCGTCATGCAAAATAAACTTCTTCTTACCAGCTTTTGAGGCTCTTATCTTTTGATAAATTTTCTTTTCTTGCCATTCTTTTACCCAAACAGGTTCGCGTTTAGGTAAATCACCGCGCATCGGAAACGCGGTATCTAGCAAATTAACAGGATAAGAATTTTTTTTGTTATCAGACATGATCAGTTATTTCAAAGTAATTTTTTGCTGCAGTTGCATCTTGGTCGATGGCGTTTTTAAGTGTTTCTAAATCGTTGTATTTTGCTTCGTCTCTAATTTTCTCAAGTAATTCAATTCGTACTAGTTTTCCGTACACCAACTGATTGAAGTTAAAGATGTGAACTTCCAATAAATATCTTCCAGAATCATCTACCGTAGGTCTTTGACCAAGGCTTGCGACAGCTGGTAGTGGATTGTCGCTTAAGCCATGGACTTGTGCGATAAAAATTCCCTGGGCAGCTGGTTTTCTGCGATGAAGTTTGTTTGCAAGAGATATATTTAAAGTTGGAAAGCCTAGTGTGCGCCCCAGTTTTTGCCCATGTAAAACATGGCCACTGAACATATAAGGTCTACCAAGCAATTGGCGGGCCAGACTAAGATCACCTTGCTTCAGTGCCTCTCTGGTTGCTGAGCTTGAGATGCGTTGATTGTTTTCTTCCAATGTTTCCATTCGCTCAACTGTGAATCCGTATTTCTGACCCGCTTCACATAAGCTTAAAAAATTGCCTGCTCTTTTCGCGCCGTAATGAAAGTCATCCCCAATCAAAATAGATTGAACTTGCAGACCGTTCACTAGAATTTTTTCAACAAACTCAGTGGGGCTTAGGTTGGCGAAATGTTGATTAAAGTGGATCACTAACACTTGATCAATGCCTACTTCGGCCAGAGCTTCTAATTTATCTCTCAAACTTAAAATGCGAGATGGTGCTTTTTCAGGAGCAAAGTATTCAATCGGATGTGGCTCAAAGGTCATCACACAAGATTGGATATTCTTTTCTTTGGCGGTCTGGACTAATTTTTTAAGCAGTGCCTGATGCCCCCGATGCACACCATCAAAATTGCCGATGGTTAGGGCGCAGGGGGTCCAATTAGATACAGGAGGGATGCCTCTAATTACCTTCACGTTAAGGTATGAATTATATTGGCGGGCATGACTTCAATTGTTATTCTTATTTCAGGGCGTGGTTCCAATATGGAGGCCATTGTTCGTGCTGCTCAAACTGAGGCCTGGCCAGCTCAAATTTCAGCGGTGATTTCTAATCGTTCAGATGCGGCAGGCCTTGATTTTGCAAGGGCTCATGGCATTCCGGTGGCTTCTTTGGATCATCGTCAATTCCCCAATCGAGCAGCTTTTGACGCTGAATTAGTCCAGTTAATTGATCGCTACAAGCCAGATTTAGTGGTTTTGGCGGGCTTCATGAGGATCCTGACAGGAGAGTTTGTAAACCACTATGAGGGGCGTTTACTGAATATTCATCCATCTTTATTGCCACTTTTCCCTGGTTTGGCCACCCATGAACAGGCCTTAGAGGCGGGTGTGAAAGAGCATGGCGCAACGGTCCACTTTGTGACTGAGGCTCTAGACCACGGCCCCATGGTGATCCAGGCGTCTGTCCCTGTTTTCCCAGATGACACGGCTGACACCTTGGCACATCGAGTTTTAAAGCAGGAACACGTTATTTATCCCCGCGCTGTGCGCTGGTTCATTGATAATCGTATCTCTATTGATCAAAATCGAGTTTTGATCAGTCCACCTGAGTCTCAGTTACTCGTATCGCAGGATAAGTAAATTAATGGCTATTGACCAAAAAGCCGTGGCTGCAAGGGCTAAAGCCCTGCCACAACACGTTGAGCATTTATCTGTGGTGATCACAGAGTTAATGCGTTTTGCCCACCCAGCAGATATGGTGGTGAGTCGTTATTTCCGCTCGAACCCTCGTTTAGGCAATAGGGATCGCGCTTTAATCGCTGAAGCATCTTTTGCATTTTTGCGACGGAAAACAGAAATTTCTCAGTTTGCTGAGAGTGGAGCAGGCCCCCTTGGCCGCCGTTTAGCGTTGCTCTCATTGTTTATTACGATGGTTGAGAGTGGTTTAGGAACAGGCAACCGAGCTGAAAGCGCTTTGGCTGACTTGGCCTTTGTGGTTCAACCGAATGAAATTGACTGGTTAAAGCGTTTTGGCACCATCGAACGTGAAACCTTAGCTGTTCTCACTAGAGTGAACCTTCCAGAGTGGATTTGGAGTGCTTTGGGTTCGTCTGTACCTAAAAACGAATGTTTGCCGCTTGCTGAGGCGATGCTGAAGGCTGCGCCACTCGATTTGCGCGTCAACACCATTAAAACTCAACGAGAAGATCTCCTGGGCGTTTTAAATGAGTTGGGGGGGCGTTATAGCGCTGAACCTACTCCTTATGCCCCTAATGGGGTTCGATTAAAGGGTAAGCCTGCGCTTCAAACCCAAGAATTCTTTAAAAATGGATTTGCTGAGGTGCAAGATGAAGGTAGTCAGCTTTTAAGCATGTTGTTAGAGCCCAAACGTGGTGAGATGGTTGTGGACTTTTGTGCTGGTGCAGGCGGTAAAACTTTATCTTTGGGCGCCATGATGAGGTCTAGCGGTCGTTTATACGCTTTTGACGTGTCTGAGAAGCGTTTGGCTAATTTAAAGCCTCGTTTAGCTAAGAGTGGTTTATCTAACGTCCATCCTGTTTGGATTGATAACGAAAATGACGCTAAGGTAAAACGCTTGGCCGGTAAGATTGATCGAGTATTGGTTGATGCACCCTGCAGTGGATTAGGCACTTTGCGCCGTAATCCAGACCTCAAGTGGCGCCAATCACCTCAAAGTGTTGCTGAACTAACTCAAAAGCAGTTATCTATTTTGACTTCGGCTGCTCGTTTATTGAAACCTGGCGGTCGTTTGGTTTATGCTACTTGCAGTCTAATTTCTCATGAAAATCAGGAAGTTGTTGAGGCATTTTTAGCTAAAAATCCTAATTTTGAGCTAAAAGATCCTAAAGTAGTTCTAAAAGGCAGCTTCCCTCTTATGGGTGAATTGCCGATTGGCGCGAGCGAAAACTCAAGTTACTGGCAGTTATTTCCGCATATTCACGGCACAGACGGGTTCTTTGGCGCCATCTTAGAGAGAAAAGCCTGATTTTAATGAAATAACGCTAATTTTTATCAATTAGCGTTATTTAATGCCTAAAAAGCATGATTTCCATCAATGGTTTTATTCTTGCTCAAGAAAATTTAACAGAATCTTGGTAAAATTACTCTGTTAAGTATATTGAGAGGAATAACCGGATGTCTTGGTTAGAAATTACTAGAGATTTTGTGTTGAATTGGTTGGCCAATGGTTATTTGAATTGGTCTTGGTGGCAAGTCTTATTGCTCACCTTATTACTCACGCACATCACTATTGCAAGCGTCACTATCTTTTTGCATCGTTGCCAAGCGCATCGAGCATTAGAATTGCATGCAATCCCTTCCCATTTCTTCCGTTTCTGGCTTTGGTTAACAACCGGCATGGTTACAAAGCAGTGGGCTGCTATCCACCGTAAGCACCATGCTAAATGTGAAACCGTGGATGATCCTCACAGCCCACAAATACTCGGTATCGATACTGTCTTATCACGAGGTGCGGAGTTATATCGTGCAGAAGCTAAGAATCAAGAAACCATTGATAAGTTTGGCCACGGCACACCCGATGATTGGGTCGAGCAAAACTTATACTCTAAATACCAATGGCAGGGCGTTGCTTTGATGCTAATCATTGACGTAATTTTATTTGGCGTATTAGGTGCAACAGTTTGGGCCGTGCAGATGTTGTGGATTCCGATCACAGCTGCAGGCATCATCAATGGTGTTGGGCACTACAAAGGCTACCGCAATTACGATTGTGAAGATGCTTCAACCAATATTTTCCCTTGGGGCATTCTGATTGGTGGTGAAGAGCTGCATAACAATCATCATACTTATGCAACAAGTGCCAAGTTATCTAACAAGTGGTACGAGTTTGATATTGGTTGGCTATATATCCGCTCACTAGAAATTATGGGTTTAGCTAAAGTTAAAAAGTTGCCCCCTAAGCCAGTATTAGCTGAGGTAGCATCAGCGTCAGAAGTAACTTTGCAAGCTGTTATCGCTAATCGTTATGAAGTGATGGCTCGTTACTCAAAAGCGTTGCGCCAGACGTTTGATGCTGAAGTTGCACGCGTTCGAGAACTGGCTAGTCAATATAGTGATCAGCGTTCATGGTTATATAAAGATGAAACTAAATTAAGTGCTGAAGAAAAAGCCCGTCTTGAAAACTTGATGATGACTAATAAGGCAGTTAAGTTAATGGTTGAGATGCGTCGCGAGTTGGCTGCTCTTTGGGAGCGTTCACACACGACTAAAGAGCAATTAACCGCCCAGCTACAGGCATGGTGCCAAAGGGCAGAGGCCAGCGGTATGATTGGCTTGCAAGAGTTTTCCTTACGCTTACGTCGCTATACGATCTGAGAAAAAGTTACCAGCAAAATAAACAAAAAGCCCGCTATAAGCGGGCTTTTTGTTAAGAACAAAGATTAAAGAATTACTTAATCTTTGTTTCTTTGTATGAAACGTGCTTACGAGCTTTTGGATCAAACTTCATGATTTCCATTTTCTCAGGCATGTTACGTTTGTTTTTTGTTGTTGTATAGAAGTGACCTGTACCAGCTGTCGACTCTAACTTGATTTTCTCGCGTCCACCTTTAGCCATTTTGCTGCTCCTTAGATTTCACCGCGAGCACGCAAATCAGCCAATACAGCGTCAATGCCTACTTTATCGATCATGCGAAGACCGGCGTTAGCGATGCGTAAGCTCACCCAACGGTTTTCTGATTCAACCCAAAAACGGCGATTTTGCAAGTTTGGCAAAAAGCGACGTTTTGTCTTATTGTTTGCGTGGGAAACATTGTTGCCGACCATCGGCTTCTTCCCTGTGACTTGGCATACTCTTGCCATGACACGCTCCTTAAAATGCGAAAAGAAAGATTGTAGCAGGTGGCGGAAAAGTATTCCACTCATTCAAGGCTTATTTCCTTAGTTTTTGAAAAATAATTTTCAAAAAAAGCGAGTAAAGTTAGTGACCACTATCATTTAAAGGCATTAATTTCATATCTGCCAAAGAAATTGCCCCATGTTTTGCCACAATGCAGTGATCTAGGAGTTGGATATCAATTAATTTCAAAGCCTGGTGAAGTGCATCGGTAAGATTTAAATCATCTTGGCTAGGTTGCAATTCTCCACTGGGATGATTGTGGGCAATGATCAAATAACTGACATTTCTTAATAGACATTCTTTGGCTATTTCTCGAATATGTACAGTTGTTTCCGAGATCGATCCCCTGAAAATTTCATGGCTATTAATTAATCGAAGGTGAGCGTCTAAATACAAGCAAACAAAGACCTCATGTTCCTTGTGAGCAATTAAAGTCATCAAGTAATTTTTAACTACATTTGTAGATGAGAGAACATTCTGCTGTTTGAGTGTTTCCAAATAACTGCGCTGAACAAGTTCATAAATCACTTTCAGTTGTGACCACTTAGAGACTCCAATCCCTTTGAATTGTTGAAGTTCTTGAAGATTTGAATTCAGGATGGCGCTAAGTGATCCAAATTGATTTAATAGTTTTTTAGATAATTCCAAGGCATTTTCACCGCGACTGCCAGTTCTTAAAAGAATAGCTAAGAGCTCTGCATCATGCATATCGCTAGGCCCTTTTAATAGAAGTTTTTCTCTAGGTCTAATATCGCTTAGAACCTCATTTTTTATTCTTTGAGCAGTTTTCTCGGGGCTAGTTAAAATGGCGTTATGACTAATACAAATATGGCTGGCGGTGCCGTAGTTACCGCAACATCGTTCTTGACATTGAATTACCGGATTGGCCTTCCCGAGGGAGGTGACTTGGTTAATACTTTTGAAGATAAGCCCGCCACTCTTCTGATGGGTACTGGGCAATTCTCTCCAACTCTTGAAGAAGTTTTGGTTGGTATGGTTAATGGCGAAAGAAAAACTTTCCAGCTTGAGCCTGAGAGTGCGTTTGGCGTCAAAAATCCAGACCTGGTCAGAACTGTATCGTTGACCACTTTGAAAGAAAATAGTTCTACAGAGGAAGAGTACCTTCCTGGTGACATGATTGAATTTAATGCGCCTAATGGCGGAAGATACTCTGGCACTTTGGTTTCGATTGATGATGACTCTGCGATGTTTGACTTTAATCATCCATTGGCAGGTAAGACAATTCAATTTGAAGTTGAAATTATTGGCATTCTTTAATAAATGACAATGACTGATCAAGCCTCTGTTCAAGATACTGGTGATGTTGCCGGTGAAATTCTCTTGGCTCAACCAAGGGGTTTTTGTGCTGGTGTTGATAGAGCTATCACGATTGTTGAGCAAGCGCTTGAAAAGTTTGGTGCGCCAATTTATGTGCGTCACGAGATTGTTCATAACGCCTACGTTGTGAATGGTTTGCGTGAGCGTGGCGCGATCTTTGTGGATGAGTTGAGTGAGGTTCCTGCTGGCAATACAGTGATCTTCAGTGCGCATGGTGTAGCACCTGCTGTGAGGCAAGAGGCCGAAGTGCGAGGCCTGAAAATTTTTGACGCCACCTGTCCTTTGGTGACGAAGGTGCATGTTGAAGTTACAAAGATGCGCCAAGAAGGTATGCGCGTTATCATGATTGGTCATCGTGGTCATCCTGAAGTTGAGGGCACCATGGGCCAGGTACCTGATGGCATCGAACTTGTAGAGAACGTTAGAGATGTTGATACTTTGAATGTGCCTGCAGACAGTCGCGTTGCTTATGTCACGCAAACAACTCTTTCAGTTGATGAGACCCAAGAAATTGTTGATGCATTAAGAAAAAAATTTCCAGATATTGCTCAACCAAAGAAGCAAGACATTTGTTACGCAACTCAAAATCGCCAAGATGCTGTCAAGTTCATGGCTCCACAAGTCGATTTAGTTATTGTGGTGGGGAGTCCTAATAGCTCGAACTCTAATCGCTTGAGAGAATTGTCTGAAAAGTTGGGCGTTATTTCCTACATGGTGGATCATCCCAGTCAAATAGATCCAGAGTGGTTTGAGGGTAAAAAAAGGGTGGGTTTAACTGCAGGTGCATCAGCACCTGAAAGTTTGGCTCAATCAATCATCGATCGCATTAAAGAAATTGGCCCTAGAAATGTTCGGGTGCTGGATGGCATTGTTGAAAACACAGCGTTCCCATTACCCAAAGGCTTATAACTCATCAACTAACCAAAGCCACAATAAAAAACGCCTCATTAGAGGCGTTTTTTATTAGTTCAATTAAATAAGTTAATTTAAATAATTAAATTGATTTAATGATCTCTCTCAACATATCTACCATTTGCTTCAATTCTTCACGACTGATATTGAGCGCAGGCATAAAGCGTAATAAATTTGGACGAGGAGAATTTAGTAACAAACCAATAGGCTCAAGATTACGAGCACGCTCAACAATTTCTGGGCCAATGTCACGATTGAGGATCAGGGCTCTTAAAAGACCTTCGCCTCTTTCACCTTCAAGACCTAACTCCTTGCTTAATTCAAGAAGTAATTGACTTAAGTATTCACCTTTAGCGATCACTTCCTCCAAAAATCCTGGAGCAAGTAGTTGGTTGATAACGCTACAACCAACTGCCGTCATTAATGGATTGCCGTTATAGGTGCCGCCTTGGTCGCCTGGTTCAAAACAAGCAACTTCATCAGTGGCAAGAAGGGCTGCAAGCGGTACTCCACCACCAATACCCTTACCAAGGGTCATGATGTCTGGAGAGATGTCATAGAGTTGGTGAGCAAAAAGCTTGCCTGTACGACCACAGCCAGCTTGTACTTCATCAACAATCAATAAGACTTGATGTTTTTTCGTTAGTTCGCGCAACTGCTTCATGAATTCATGGGTGGCTGGAATAACGCCACCTTCACCTTGAACTGGCTCAAGCATGACTGCAACAGTTTTATCAGTGATGAGTTTTGCAACAGAATCAATATCGTTTAATTCTGCCTTAGGAAAGCCTGGAACCTGAGGTGCAAACATGGTGTCCCAGCCATCTTTACCAGAGGCGCTCATGGTTGCTAGAGTTCTGCCGTGAAAGCTATGATTAAAAGTAATAATTTCATAGGCTTTATTTTTATGCATCTTGCCCCACTTACGGGCTAGCTTGATGGCGCCTTCATTCGCTTCTGCGCCACTATTGGCAAAAAACACTTTCTTAAAGCAACTGTTGTCTGTTAATAAATTAGCCAGATCAATCATAGGCTGATTATAAAAAGCTGGACTTGGATTAATCACTTTTCTGGCTTGTTGTTCCAGCGCAGAAATAATGCCTGGATTGGAATGACCCAAACAATTTACAGCCCACCCCTGAAGGAAGTCTAAATATTTTTTCCCATTCTGATCAATCAACCAAGAACCTTGGCCTTCAACAAAAACCAATTCAGGTCGCTTAGTGATGTACATCACTGAGTGGGTATCAATAGTTGCTTGCTTAGTTTTCGGGTTCATTTTATTTAGACAATTTCAGAATCAGTTAAGAGGCTGTTGAGTTTGCAGTAGCTGCTTTTTTAGCCAAATCAGCGGCAGATGTAAATGCGTCAGAGTAAAACTCGTCTTCCGGAAGCTGACATTTTGCTATGAAATCATTCTTAGCTGATTCAACAACAATTGGAGCTCCACATGCGTAGACTTGATGGCCTGACATATCAGGATTATCAGCCATGGCCACTTGATGAACAAATCCCGTTCTACCAGTCCAGTTATCTTCCGGTAAGGCATCTGATGCTACAGGAATATATTCAAAGCCAGTGATCTCTTTGGCCCAGGATAAACATAATTCATGCATATAAAAATCTTTAGGACGACGACCGCCCCAATATAGCTTGATAGGGCGCTTGATACCTTGGTGGCGAATGTGTTCCACCATACCTTTAACTGGAGCAAAGCCAGTGCCAGAGGCAACAAAGATGATTGGTTTATCAGATTCTCTAAGAATAAAGCTGCCCAGCGGGCCTTCAAAACGCAGAATATCTTTTTCTTTCATCATGGTGCCAGATTCTGAGTTACCGAAAACAAAGTCGGTAAATGATCCGCCTGGCATATGTCTGATGTGCAATTCAATAGGACCTTCTTCATGAGGTGCGCTAGCTAGAGAATAAGCACGACGTTTGTCTTTCAGAAGGAACTCAATATATTGACCCGCCAAAAATTGGAATTTCTCAGTGGCTGGTAGTTGTAGCTTCACAATGACCACATCGTCAGTAACTCTCTCTAAGCTGTGAACGCGACAAGGAATCTTCTTGACGGCAATATCACCGGCCCCTTCAACTTCTCGAACGTTAATCACTAGATCTGATTGTGGCTTAGCGCAACAGAAAAGTGCTGAACCATTGAAGGCTTCTTCAGCAGAAAGAGCTTTTTCGTTATGATCGCCATGAGTAACTTGACCAGATTCAATCTTGCCCTTGCATGAACCGCATGCGCCATTTTTGCAACCGTAAGGTAAATTGATACCCTGTTTAAGGGCCGCTTCTAAAACAGTTTCGTCACTATTAGCGGTAAATGTTTTTCCGCTGGTTTTTAGGGTAATTTGGTAAGACACTGACTTTCCTTTTTTAAAGCATTACGATTAGCACATGCAACGATTTGGTAAACCTAGAATATTAATCATTGGCTGCGGCGATGTCGGACTGCGCTTGCTGCCTATTCTAAAAACCAAGTACAAGGTTTTTGCCCTGACTTCCTCTCAAGATAGAATTGACGCATTAAGAAGGGCTGGGGCTACTCCCATTTATGGGGACTTAGATCATGCACCTACTTTGTGGCGTTTGCCGCAGTTAGCCCAACAAATTATCCATTTGGCCCCACCACCATCTCAGGGGCTGATAGACACTCGTACACGCAACTTATTAGAGATTTTATCTCAGGGAAGCAGTTTTATCCGGCAACTGACCTATATCAGTACAACAGGGGTCTATGGGGACTGTGGTGGCGCCGTCATTGATGAAACCCAAAAGCTTCAAGCCAAGACCCCTAGGGCCATTAGGAGGGTCTCGGCAGAGGCCCAAATTAGGTCATGGGGGATTAGTCATGGCGTTAAAACAGCTATTTTAAGAGTCCCTGGTATTTATGCTGGAGACCGTTTGCCAGTCGATCGGATCAAAAAAGCTGCTCCGGCCTTAGTGGCTGATGAAGATGTTTATACCAATCACATTCATGCTGATGATTTGGTGAGATTAATCATGTATGCCATGAATCGTGCCAAGCCCCAGCGAGTGATCAACGCCTGTGATGATAGCGATATGAAAATGGGTGAATATTTTGATGCGGTGGCCAAAGCATTTGATTTAACCCCATCACCTCGCCTAACAAGAGTGGCGCTTGAAAAAGTACTGGAGCCCATGACTCTCTCGTTTATGAGTGAGTCTAGGCGGATACAAAATCAACGTTTAAATGAACTTCGATTCCGCCTAAAGTACCCTACGGTAGAGAACTTTTTAAGTTCTACTTCCAATTATCTTTAAGCCCAACACAGAAATTAAACACTGGGGTGGAGCTGTTGTGATCAATTCGATCAGCAACAAAGTAGCCATGACGCTCAAACTGAATGCGTTGTTCAGCTTGTATATGTGCCATGCTTGGTTCTAAGTAAGCCGTTAAGACTTGTTTTGAGTTTGGATTCATGGCATCCAAGAAATTTTTGTCGCCACTATCAGGATGAGGGTCTGTGAATAAACGATCATAAATACGAACTTCTGCTTTGATCGCATTTCTAGCATTTACCCAATGTAGGTTACCTTTGACCTTGTAGTTATTCGACTCAGGCGTACCGCTCTTGCTATCTGCAAAATACTGCGCATGCACGGCAACCACCTGACCGTTAGCGTCAGTGTCATAACCAGTACATTCAATCACGAAGCCATGACGCAAGCGAACTCTGCTGCCTGGCTGACCATCCATAGGCGGGTATAGTCTGAAGAAACCTTTAATGGGTTCCACCATAAAGTCATCCGCTTCAATCCATAGCTCTTTACTGAGTGTAAATTCCCGGCGACCCCAATCCTCATGATGAGGATGCTTAGGTGCAGCGCAAGCTTCTTCAGCTTGATCATCAAAATTATCAAGAATCAATTTCAATGGCTTAAGGACTGCAAAAGCTCTTTCGGCTTTAGCTTCTAGGTCATCTCTAAGAGCTTGCTCAAGAACTGACATATCAATCCAGCTATCAGCCTTAGATACACCAATGCGTTCACAGAACAAACGAATGCTTTCTGGAGTAAAACCGCGACGACGGATTCCCACGATGGTGGGCATGCGAGGATCATCCCAGCCATCAACGCGTTTTTCTTCCACCAATTGAAGTAGCTTACGTTTGCTTGTAATAGCATAAGTAAGATTTAATCTTGCAAACTCATATTGTTTAGGTAGTGGGTCCTTAAACACGCCACATTCCTTGAGAGCTTCCAATACCCAGTCGTAAAGAGGGCGATTATTTTCAAACTCCAAAGTGCAAATTGAGTGAGTAATATTTTCCAATGCATCAGAAATGCAGTGTGTGAAATCGTAGAGTGGATAGATGCACCATTTATCACCTGTGCGATGGTGGTGGGCATGTCGAATGCGATATATAACAGGATCTCGCAAAACGATATTAGGGTGAGACATATCAATCTTTAGTCTTAAGACATGCGCCCCATCAGGATATTTACCAGCCTTCATATCTCTAAACAGTTCGATATTTTCAGCTGGGCTCCGATTTCTAAAAGGGCTGTTAGTCCCTAGTTGGCCGAAGTTGCCGCGGTTCTTATGAATCTCATCGGCTGTTTGGCTATCGATATAGGCTTTCCCTGCTTCAATCAAAGCTTCTGCAAATGCATACAGTTGATCAAAGTAATCACTAGCGTAGTGTTGGTGCTCTACACCATTTTGAATCCAATCAAAACCTAGCCAGCGAACAGCATCAATGATGCTATCAACGTATTCAGTTTCTTCTTTGCTTGGATTAGTGTCATCAAAGCGCATATGACAACGAGCACCATTAGGGGCGTGGGCGTAATCTCGAGCTAAGCCGAAATTAAGGCAAATACTTTTGGCATGACCAATATGGAGGTAGCCATTAGGCTCGGGTGGAAAACGAGTAATGACGCTTGGCAGGACTTGACCAGCCTGATCTATGCGCTTGGCATGCTTGCCGGTGGCTAGATCTGCATCAATGATTTGGCGCAAAAAATTCGAGACCTCTAGGGTCTCGAATTTTGAAGGATTTGGGTTCTTCTTTTCAGACATACCCATATTGTAGATTTATTCTTCGACGAAAGCTTCTTCTCTGGTTTTTTTAACTGCCGGAAGAGTCACGATAACAACTAGTGCTGCCGCAGCAATTAAGAGACCTAAAGATAACGGACGGGTTAAAAATACCGTGAAATCCCCTCTAGCTAGAAGCAAGGCGCGGCGGAAGTTTTCCTCCATCATTGGCCCTAAAACAAAACCGAGTAGAAGTGGAGCACCTTCGCAACCCAGTTTGGTAAATAAATATCCAATGATGCCAAAGGCAGCAGTTAAATAAATATCAAAAGTAGTATTGTTGACTGTGTAAACACCAATACAGCAGAAAACTAGAATAGCTGGATATAGGTGTTTGTATGGAATTGTGAGTAATTTCACCCAAACGCCAATCATCGGCAAGTTCAGGACGATTAACATTAAGTTACCAATCCACATGGAGGCAATCAATCCCCAGAACAAGGCTGGGTTTGATGACATTACTTGTGGACCAGGTTGGATATTATGAATAGTCATAGCGCCTACCATCAAAGCCATCACCGCATTGGGTGGAATACCAAGCGTTAGCAATGGAATAAATGATGTTTGTGCTGCTGCGTTATTGGCTGACTCTGGGCCAGCAACACCTTCAATAGCCCCTTTACCAAATTCTGCACTGTGCTTTGAAGTTTTCTTTTCTAATGAGTAAGCCGCAAAAGATGCCAGCGCCGCTCCGCCACCAGGTAATACACCTAAAATTGATCCGATGGTTGTGCCTCTAAGAATAGAAGGAATCATACGTTTGATATCTTCTTTGTTAGGCCACAAGCTAGAGACCTTATCCAGGAAGGTTTCACGTTTTTCTTTTTGCTCCAGGTTACCCATAATTTCAGCAAAACCAAACATCCCCATCGCAACGGCCACGAAACCAATACCGTCAGTTAGTTCTGGGATGTCAAAAGAGTAACGAGCGGCACCAGAGTTCACGTCTGTACCAACAAGACCTAGCAATAAACCAAGAACAATCATCGCGATCGCTTTGATCAATGACCCTGAGGCTAGAACAACCGCACCAATTAAGCCTAAAACCATGAGTGAGAAATATTCGGCTGGACCAAATTTAAACGCTAACTCTGATAAAGGTGCAGCAAATGCAGCTAAAACCAATGTAGCAACACAGCCAGCAAAGAATGAACCCATACCTGCAGTAAATAAGGCAACTCCTGCACGACCACGTCTAGCCATTTGGTAACCATCGATAGCAGTCACCACCGAGGACGACTCTCCGGGAATATTCACCAGAATGGCCGTTGTCGAGCCGCCATATTGAGCGCCGTAATAAATACCTGCCAACATAATTAGTGCCGCAATTGGAGGTAATGCATAGGTGGCGGGTAACAGCATCGCAATTGTTGCGATAGGGCCTAATCCTGGTAGTACGCCAATCAATGTGCCCAAAACACAGCCAATTAAACAGTACATTAAATTCTGAAGGGTTAGAGCTGTACTAAAACCCAAGGCTAAATTATCTAATAATTCCATTTGAATACTCCTGGGTTTTAGGCAGTAAAGAAGCTAGGCCAAACTTGAAACTGAAGTTTTAAACCCCAGATGAAGGCAACGTAAGCGATCAAGTTAAGAATCACGGCATTCACAATGGTGCCTTTCCAGTGGAATTCATGGCTTGCCATTGCTGAAATAAATACTAAAACTAGTACTGACAGCATTAGCCCAAGATAGGCTAAAACAACACCAAAAATGACTACTGAGCCAGTCACCCAAAGTACCGAAGGCCAATCCCATTTTGCAATTTGATCTTTCGGTGCTTTATTAGACATTGATGTCATGGTGACAATGGCACCCAATATCGCGAGAAGTAAACCAAGCCAATAGGGAAAAAATCCGGGGCCCATTTTCGCTGTGGTGCCCATGTTGTAGGTTGTGGCTACGTATGAAAAAAGCAAACCAACTACAACAAACATCAAGCCGGAAGCAAAGTCTTTTTGACTGCGAATTTGCATCTTAATTACCTCTTATTTTTATATTGATAAACGTCACCTTTTGCAAATTGTAAGCTTTCTTAAAGGTTAAAGGCCAACTTTATTGCCTAGGGTTTACACCAGTTGTATCGCTCTGAGTCATAATTACGGTCATGAAAGTTACTCAAATTCGCGAAAATTTCTTAAAGTTCTTTGAATCCAAGGGGCACCAAGTTGTCTCGTCCAGCCCAGTTGTGCCTGGCGATGATCCAACCCTGCTTTTTACTAACGCAGGTATGAACCAATTCAAAGATGTTTTCTTGGGCTTTGATAAGCGTCCCTATACAAGAGCCACGACTGCTCAAAAATGTATTCGTGCTGGTGGCAAGCATAACGATCTAGATAATGTTGGCTATACAGCACGTCACCATACATTCTTTGAGATGTTGGGCAATTTTTCGTTTGGAGATTACTTTAAGCGTGATGCGATTAGTTATGCGTGGGAATTGTTAACGACTGTTTATAAGTTGCCGGCAGATAAGTTGTGGGTGACTGTTTATGCAGAGGATGATGAGGCGTATGACATTTGGGCTAGGGAAGTAGGTGTACCTACTGAAAGAATTATTCGTATTGGTGACAATAAAGGTGGCCGTTATGCATCTGACAATTTCTGGATGATGGGTGACACAGGCCCGTGTGGTCCCTGTACAGAAATTTTCTATGACCACGGTGAAGAAATTCCCGGCGGCCCCCCAGGTAGTCCTAATGAAGATGGGGATCGGTACATTGAAATTTGGAACAACGTTTTCATGCAATTCAATCGCGATGAAGATGGTGTGATGCATCCATTGCCGAAACCTAGTGTTGATACAGGCATGGGCTTAGAGCGTATTGCTGCAGTTTTACAGCACGTGCACTCTAATTATGAAATTGATTTATTTGTTAACTTATTGTCAGCTGCTAAAACTGCAGTTGATGCTGTGAGTGCCGCTCCATGTGATGCTAATAGTCCATCATTAAAGGTGATTGCCGATCATATTCGTGCATGTACTTTTACAGTTGTTGATGGTGTGATTCCCGGTAATGCCGGTCGTGGTTATGTATTACGCCGTATTACTCGTCGCGCTATTCGCCATGGTTATAAATTAGGTGCAAGAGCTCCATTCTTCCATCTATTAGTAACAGCTCTAGTAAAAGAAATGGGTGAGGCTTATCCAGAGCTCAAGGCAAATGAAGCTCGAGTTACTGAAGTTCTTAAGCAAGAAGAAGAGCGCTTCTTCCAGACTATTGCTAATGGTATGGAAATATTAGAAACAGCACTTGCTTCTGGCACTAAAGTAATTGATGGCGAAACTGCATTTAAATTGCACGATACATTCGGGTTCCCATTGGATTTAACTGCAGACGTTTGTCGCGAACGTGATGTAACGGTTGATGAAGTTGGTTTCGAAACAGCGATGAACCGTCAGCGTGAGCAAGCTCGTGCCGCTGGCAAATTCAAAATGGCTCAAGGTCTTGAGTACACAGGTGCCCCTACAGTCTTCCATGGTTACGAACAGTTAACTCAAGAAGCGGCAAAGGTATTAGCTTTATATGTAGATGGTACGCAAGTGCCTTCTGTGAAAGCTGGTGATAGCGCGGTGATCGTTTTAGATAACACGCCTTTTTATGCTGAGTCTGGCGGTCAAGTCGGTGACGCCGGTGAATTACGTAATGCCTCTTGCTTAGTTGATGTAGAAGACACACTTAAGATTCAAGCTGATGTGTTTGGACATCATGGTCAGGTATTAGAGGGTGAAATTAAAGTGGGTGACCAGTTTGCTGCTAAGGTGAATGTAGAACGTCGTTCCCGCACGATTCGCCATCACAGCGCTACACACTTAATGCACAAAGCTTTGCGTGAAGTGTTAGGGGCGCATGTTCAGCAAAAAGGTTCTTTGGTTGATCCAGATAAAACTCGGTTTGACTTTACTCACAATGCCCCGATGACTGCTGCTGAAATTAAGCAAGTGGAAGATTTGGTAAATGCAGAAATTTTGGCAAATGCTCAAGCATCTGCGAAAGTGATGAGCTTGGATGATGCGCAAAAAACTGGCGCGATGATGTTGTTTGGCGAGAAGTATGGTGAAACCGTTCGTGTTTTGGAAATTGGCTCATCAAAAGAATTATGCGGTGGTACTCATGTGCAGCGCACAGGAGATATTGGCGTATTTAAAATTTTGGCTGAAAGCGGTGTGGCGGCTGGTATTCGTCGAGTTGAGGCTATTGCAGGTGATCGCGCTCTTGCTTATTTGCAACAGTTGGATACTCAAGTGAACCAATTAGCAGCTGCTCTTAAAGCAACGCCAAATGATTTGCAGCAACGTATTACTCAACTGCAAGATCATGCTCGTTCTTTAGAAAAAGAATTGGAGCGTTTGGCTTCTAAATTAGCTGCTAGCCAAGGTGATGAGTTGATGTCACAAGCTGTTGAGGTGAAGGGTATTAAAGTTCTTGCAGCTCAATTAGATGGAGCTGATGCCAAAGTTTTGAGAGAGACTCTAGATCAGTTAAAGAATAAGTTGAAGTCTGCAACGATTGTTTTGGCATCTGTTCAAGATGGCAAAGTTCAATTGGCTGCTGGTGTGACTGCTGATGCTATCGCTAAAGTGAAGGCTGGCGATTTGGTTAACTTTGTTGCTCAGCAAGTGGGTGGTAAAGGTGGTGGAAAACCCGATATGGCGATGGCCGGTGGTACAGATCCCAAAGGGCTGGCCGGTGCTCTTCAGAGTGTTCAGGCATGGGTGACAGAGCGTCTATGAGCGTCCCAACATTAATTCACAAAGAGGTGGATGCGACCGGTTTAAGCTGTCCTCTACCTATTTTGCGAGCCAAAAAAGCTTTAGCTGAAATGCAAAGTGGTGAAACATTAAAAGTGATTGCAACTGATAGTGGCTCATCAACTGATTTTCCAACTTTTGCTAAGCACACTGGTAACGAGTTAATTGCCCAAGAAAAAGTGGGCGATGCCTTTGTGTTTTATTTAAAGCGCCGCTAATTAGATTTAAATAAAACAGAAGCTAAAAATAAAAAGGCTCAAGTAATTGAGCCTTTTTCATTATAAGTTCAACTCATAAATTTCTGAGTTGAACTGTTGCGATCATTGACGTGTTTTTAAGAATTCTTTGAAACCATCTTTCACTTCTGGATGGCGTAAAGCAAAATCAACCGTCGCTTTCAAGTAACCCAATTTGCTGCCGCAGTCATAGCGAATACCTTCATATTCATAAGCCAATACCTGCTCTTGACTCAATAAAGATTGAATGGCATCTGTTAATTGCAATTCGCCACCAGCACCAGGTTTGATATTTCTAATGTGATCAAAAATTCTGGATGACAGGATGTAGCGGCCTACAACGCCCATATTAGATGGAGCTTTTGATGGCTCTGGTTTTTCAACAATGCCATTCAATTTATAAATACGATCTTCAAAAGCTTTGCCATCAATCACACCATACGACTTACTTTGTTCTGGTGAGATTTTTTCAACGCCTATGATCGAGCTACGATAGTGTTGGTATTTGTCCACCATTTGTTTCATGACGGGTACTGGACTATCCAAAAGGTCGTCAGCCAAAATTACTGCAAATGCTTCATCTCTTATCAGCTTTTCGGCGCAAAGGACTGCGTGGCCCAAACCGAGGGCTTCGGGCTGGCGAACATAAACGCAATCTACATGGCTTGGTTTGATGCTGCGAACCAATTGAAGTAATTCCTGTTTATTCTTGGCCTCTAATTCAGCTTCTAATTCATAAGCTTTATCAAAGTGATCTTCAATCGCGCGTTTACTTCGACCCGTTACAAAAATCATTTCTGTAATACCAGCAGCCATAGCTTCTTCAACAGCATATTGAATCAATGGTTTATCAACCACATTCAACATCTCTTTAGGACTGGCTTTGGTTGCAGGCAAGAAGCGTGTGCCAAGGCCTGCTACAGGGAATACTGCTTTTGTGATTGGTTTGGTCATATTAAGATGTTAAACGATTTAATTGGGCGTTAAGTTTTTCAACAAGTGACTCAAACTCATTAAGACGTTGCTTCTCTTGTGCTACTACTGCCTCGGGTGCTCGGGCCACAAAGCTTTCATTGTTGAGTTTTGAATTAGCTTTATTAATCTCAGCATTGATGCGATCAATCTCCTTACCTAGGCGCAACTTTTCTGCCGCCACATCAATCTCTACTTTTAGCAAAATCTTTGTGTTGCCAACGATAGCTACTGGAGCGCCTGCACCATCGGCTTCAAGTTGAGCCTCATCCTCATAAATTTTCACTTCTGAAAGTTTTGCTAACGCTTGGATGTAAGGGGCTGCTACTTTGAGGTAGGCGGCATTGCCAGAGATATATAAAGGTACGCGTTGAGCTGGTGAGATTTGCATTTCGCCGCGAAGATTGCGGCAAGCATCCACAAGCGCTTTGATTTCCGCTACCCAAGCTTCACTTTGCTCATCAATCTTTTGCATTTGTGCTACTGGATAAGCTTGAAGAGCGATTGTTTGCTTTTCTTGGGTCTCTATTGGCTTGCCTGAGATAGGAGCCACAATTTGCCATAACTCTTCAGTAATAAATGGAATGACTGGATGCGCTAAACGCAAAATAGTTTCCAATACTCTTAACAAGGTGCGGCGAGTGGCTCTTTGTTGAGCTGGCGTACCGTTTTGTAATTGAACCTTTGCAAGCTCTAAGTACCAGTCACAATATTCATCCCATACAAACTGATAAATAGATGTGGAGATATTGTCAAAACGATAATCTTTGAAGCCTTTATCAATATCAGCTTCAACTTTTTGAAGTAAAGAGACAATCCAGCGATCAGCCGGTGAAAAATCCAAGTAACCATCTGGACCGCAATCGCTAGTACATTCTCCGATGCCATTTTCTTCTGCCGTGCCTGGACAATTCATAAGTACAAAGCGCGTGGCGTTCCACAATTTGTTACAGAAATTTCTGTAACCTTCGCAACGCTTTTGATCAAAGTTAATACTGCGCCCTAAAGTTGCCATAGAGGCAAAGGTAAATCGCAAAGCATCGGTTCCAAATGCAGGGATGCCATCTGGATACTCTTTTTTTGTCTTTTTAGTAATACTCTCAGCTTGCTTGGGATTCATCAAACCTGTTGTTCGTTTGGCTATGAGAGTTTCAAGATCTATACCGTCAATTAAATCAATTGGATCCAAGGTGTTACCTTTGGATTTACTCATCTTTTGACCTTCTGCATCACGAACCAACCCATGAACATAAACAGTCTTAAAAGGAATCTTGCCTGTGAAGTGGCAGGTCATCATGACCATACGCGCCACCCAGAAGAAAATAATGTCAAAACCGGTTACCAATGCAGATGATGGTAAGAAGTGAGCTAGCTCTGGAGTTTTCTCAGGCCAGCCTAGTGATGAAAATGGTACGAGTGCCGAACTAAACCAGGTATCCAAGACATCATCATCACGACGCAATGTTCCGGTATAGCCATTAGATTTTGCTTTTTCAGTAGCTTCGGCTTCTGTGCGTGCTACAACAATCTTGCCGTCTTCTTGGTACCACGCAGGGATTTGATGGCCCCACCATAACTGGCGTGAGATACACCAATCTTGAATACCTTCAAGCCATTGGTTGTAGGTTGTGGTCCAGTTTTCTGGAACAAATTTCACATCACCACATTTCACAGCATCTAATGCGGCTTCAGCGATTGATTTGCCTGGGCGATATTGATTGTGCTCTGTTGGTTTAGACATCGCCACAAACCATTGATCTGTCAGCATTGGCTCAATCACTGATTTAGTTCTATCACCTCTTGGCACCATCAGTGTGTGTGGCTGAACTTTGTCTAGAAGACCAAGGGCTTCTAAATCTACAACGATTAATTTTCTAGCTTCAAAGCGATCAAGACCTTGGTACTTTTGTGGCGCCTGGTCATTGATCTTGGCATCCAAGGTCAGGATGTTGATCATTTCTAGTTGATGACGCAGACCAACTGCGTAGTCATTGAAGTCATGCGCTGGAGTTACTTTTACAACGCCTGTTCCGAATTCTTTATCCACATAGTCATCAGCGATGATGGGGATCTTTCTATCTGACAGTGGCAAGTTAACTGTTTGACCAATTAAATGCTTGTAGCGTTCGTCTTCTGGGTGAACCATTACGGCAACGTCACCCAACATGGTTTCTGGACGAGTGGTCGCTACAGTGAGGTGACCCGAGCCATCAGAAAGCGGGTAGCGGATATGCCACATCGACCCTTGTTCTTCTTCGCTTTCAACTTCCAAGTCAGAAACGGCAGTCCCTAAAACAGGATCCCAGTTAACTAAACGCTTGCCTCTGTAGATCAAACCTTGCTCATAAAGACTGACAAAGACCTCGATAACCGCTTTGGACATTTTCTCGTCCATCGTGAAGTATTCACGGCTCCAGTCAATGGAGGCACCTAAGCGGCGAATTTGACGGGTGATGGTTGAGCCTGATTGCTCTTTCCATGCCCATACCTTCTCTAAGAACTTTTCACGCCCCAAATCGTGTCTAGAGACCTTTTGGGCGTCTAGTTGTCTTTCCACCACAATCTGAGTAGCGATACCTGCGTGGTCAGTGCCAGGAACCCATAGGGTGTTTTGACCGCTCATACGAGCATGTCTGGCAAGGCCATCCATGATGGTTTGATTGAAGGCATGACCCATATGAAGGGTGCCCGTGACGTTGGGCGGGGGTAGTTGGATGCAGAAACTATCCTTTTTGTCGTCCAAAGTGGCGGTGGCAATACCCCTTTTTTCCCATTCAGGACCCCATTGGGCCTCGATTTGGGCAGGTTCGAAAGATTTAGCGAGATCAGAAAGATTTTTAGACATAAGCCCGAATTATAATTTTTTGTTGAACCTAAAGGCACATGTGACGAATATTCTTAATAATCTCAATCCAGAACAGCTTGAAGCGGTGACTTTGCCGCCAGTCAATGAGGCTGGAAACGCCCAGTCAGCAATGATCTTGGCTGGGGCCGGTAGCGGCAAGACCAAAGTATTGACTACCCGTATTGCTTGGTTAATCCAAACTTCTCAAGCTTCCCCGGTGGGTATTTTGGCGGTTACCTTCACAAATAAGGCTGCCAAAGAGATGTTGACGCGTCTTTCGGTGATGATGCCCATTAATACCAGGGGTATGTGGGTTGGCACCTTCCACGGCCTTTGTAATCGATTGCTGAGGGCCCATCATAAAGATGCTGGCTTACCTTCAACTTTCCAGATCTTAGATACTCAAGATCAGTTGTCAGCGATCAAAAGACTTTTGAAGTCACTGAAGATCGATGATGAAAAATACCCGCCTAAGCAACTTCAGTATTTCATTGCCCATGCCAAAGAAAAAGGTATGCGTGCAAAAGATATGGATCGAGGTGACTCATTCCAAAATACGATGGTTGAACTTTATCAAGCTTATGAAGAGCAATGTCAGCGTGAAGGCGTGGTTGATTTTGCCGAATTATTACTTCGTAGTTATGAGTTGTTAAAACACAACCAACCTATTCGTGAACATTACCAAGAGCGTTTCCGCCATATTTTGGTAGATGAGTTCCAAGATACCAATGCTTTGCAATACGCTTGGCTAAAACTGATCTCAGGTTACGGTTCATCTAATCCAAGCTCTGTATTCGCAGTAGGTGATGATGACCAAAGTATTTATGCATTCCGTGGTGCAGATGTGGAAAATATGCGTTTATTTGAGCGCCACTTCAAACCGCATTTGGTTAAGCTTGAACAAAACTATCGTTCCTTCGGACACATCTTAGATGCAGCCAATCATTTAATTGCTAACAATACAGAGCGCTTAGGCAAAAACTTAAGAACAGATGCTGGACATGGAGAGCCCGTTCGAGTTTATGAGGCCGCAACAGATGGCACCGAGGCCGCCTGGATTGTTGATGAGATCAAGAGCATTATTAATGCGGGTGGAACGCGCAGTGAAGTAGCGATTCTTTACCGCAGTAATGCGCAATCTCGAATTATTGAGCATGGATTATTTTCTGCTGGCATTCCTTATCGTGTTTATGGTGGTCTGCGATTCTTCGAGCGTGCTGAGATTAAACATGCTTTGGCTTATTTGCGACTACTTGAGAACCCTAACGATGACACCTCATTCTCTAGAGTTGTTAACTTCCCAACCAGAGGTATAGGTGCTAAAAGTATCGAAACTCTTCAAGACAGTGCGAAATTAAATAACTGCTCGTTCTACGCAGCAGCACCTTATCTTGAAGGTAAAGCGGGATCATCTATTTCAGCGTTTGTTCGATTGATTGATCACATGAGAGATGCAACGCGTCATTACACATTGCCTGAAACTGTGGATTATGTCATTCAGAATAGTGGCTTGATTCAACATTATTTGGCTGAACGTGAAGGCCAAGATCGTGTAGAGAACTTACAAGAATTAGTGAATGCTGCCACTGCATTTATTGCAGAGGAAGGTATTCCTCAAAACACAGCTGCAGGCACATCAGAAATTGAAGTGGTGGTTGAGATGTCGCCCTTAGCTGGATTCTTGGCGCATGCATCATTGGAGGCTGGCGACAATCAGGCTCAAGCTGGTCAAGATGCGGTTCAGTTAATGACTGTCCATGCTGCAAAGGGTCTTGAATTTACCAATGTCTTTATTACTGGCTTGGAAGAAGGTTTATTCCCACACGAGAATAGTGTGAATGAGGATGATGGTCTCGAAGAAGAGCGTCGTTTGATGTATGTCGCCATTACAAGAGCTAAAGAAAAGTTATTTTTGTCACATACGCAATCAAGACTATTACACGGTCAAGTCCGCTACAACTTACCATCCAGATTTTTAGATGAATTACCTGCTGAATCTCTTAAGCATCTCACGCCTAAAAACAAAGATGCGCGTTGGGGTAGCTCAACAACCACCAGCAGAATGCCGTCTTGGTCCGAGGGAAGTGATTGGGGTGGTCGCGCAGCAACAGTGCCACGTTCATCGCCTAGCGCTATTGCTGCCCCGATCAGCAGTATGACGCGTAAAGATAGCGGTCACGGCTTTAGAGTGGGGCAAAGCGTGTTTCATACCAAATTCGGTGAAGGTCGGATTTTGGTAATTGAAGGAAGTGCAGCAGAAGCCAAGGCACATGTGAACTTTAATCGCCACGGCCCTAAGTGGTTGCAATTAGCGATTGCTAAATTAACTGCGATTGATTAAATGACCCAAACTAATTAACTAAAAGAGTAAAAATAAAAAAGGGGGCAAAAGCCCCCTTTTTTTATAACTCAGCCATTCCAATTAGTGAGCTATTAGTTCACTGACTCGGCTATTTCTTCTTTTGTGAAGCAGGCTTTCCAAGTGGCAAAGAAAGAGCAATACATTACTGTTAAAGCAGCCATAGAGTAGGGTGGGATGATGAATGGAATCGCAACTCGTAAGCCAACACCATCTAAAAATGCTTCAATGAAAAACGGTACCGCCACAATGAACGCAGCCCAAATTAGTAAATAAAAAATAAATGCACCACGGTTAGTCCAGCAAGCAATCCAGCTTGAAAATAAAGCTTGAGCCACAGACATCTTTTCCCATGCAATAAGCACAGGAGCAAACCACATGACCATGGCTACTGGTATGTAAAGCAAGACGCCAATGCCAAGGCCTGTGTAGAGTTCTTTAACTTCCCTGATGGTAGGTGGTTTTTCTTCAGTCAGAATCGGGATCAATTGCTGAAAGTCGATGAAGGCACTCGCAATCAAACTCAGAATAAGCACCAAGAATGCATAAATGGTGCCAAGCACCAGTAAGTTTTTTCTAATTAAGGGCCCTAATTTTTTAAATCCAACTAGATACACTGAAGGTAGGGCGCGCTCGCCACGGATCACCATCTGGCATGCAGTCATAAATCCGACTGTCAGTGCTGGAGTTAAAACTAAAACAATGAAAACGCCAAATACTGGAATCAAAATCGCGAATTGCGCGATAAAGATATACAGAAATACCAGCATTAAAAATCCAAGTGGGTTCTTTTTAAATAACCAAAGGCCCTGTCGAATCCATAAATAACCATTACTAGCTTTAGTTTGATTGAGTTGCATAGGCGTTCTAAAGTTTATTTCTTGGGTTAATTATTCACTAAAGGAATGCTTTGGCGGCGTTGCGTCAAAATTCTCTCAAAGTGAGTAGGGTCATGTGGGGTTAGCATTTCAGCTTCGCGAGGCAAAAAGAAGTCCCATAGACGTGAGACCCAGAATCTAAGGGCTGCAGCTCTGAGCATCATGGGCCATGATGAAAGCTCCTCTGGCCTCAGAGGCCTTACGGATTGATATTGCTTTAAAAGGCCGGCGTACCTCACAGGATCGATCTCTCCTGTGGGGAGATCAATGCACCAATCATTGGCTGTCACAGCCAAATCAAATAACCACTTATCGTTGCCGGCAAAGTAAAAGTCAAAAAATCCACCTAGCTTGTCCTTACCTGATGATGGATCAAACAGAACGTTATCTCTAAATAAATCACAATGACTTGGACCCGATGGCAACTTTTTGTAATCAGCGCTGTTAAAGAATGTAATTTGTGCAGCAAGCTCATCATCAATTAAAGCTTTCTGTTGTGCTGTTAAATGCTGATGAATATGAGGAATCGTATCTTTCCACCAGTCAAGGCTACGCAAATTTTCTTGAGATAAAGAAAAGTCTTGACCGGCTAAGTGCATTTTTGCAAGCATTTGACCTACGGCCTCGCAGTGCTCTAATTTAGGACTTAGTCTTGAGATGCCCGCCAGTCTTGAAACAATCGTTGCGGGTTTGTCATTGATGAAACCTAGGATATTTTTTTGATTATCTCGAACTGGTGCTGGAACTGTGATGCCTTTTAGTGCCAAGTGCTCCATCAACTCTAGGTAGTAAGGTAATTGTTCTTTTGATAGGCGCTCAAAAAGAGTTAATACGTATTCTGTCACCACACCGTTCTTTTCTGTTGTTAGAAAAAAATTAGAGTTTTCAATGCCAGAACTGATACCTTTAATTTGTGTTGCAAGCCCTAACTGGTAATTCTTAGAAAGCCAAGCATTCACTTCATCAAGAGTAACGGGAGTAAAGACTGCCATGATTGATTAGAAGGGCATTCGGATCGTCGGAACACGAATCATTTCTTGTTCGCGTTTGGGATTGCTAGAGTCGTTTGGCGCGCTCATTTCATATTTTCCAAATGCACCCTCAACAATAACTTCAGTTGGTTTGCCACTCTCTTTGTATTCTTTTATGCTTGTGCCATCTGACTCAATATGTTCAAAACTAGGCTTTTTAGGCTCCGCTTTACCCGACTCAGCATTATTTTTAATGGTTTTAGCTATGGGTTGCTGATTGATTTTATTGAGTTCCTCAGTGTCTAAAGCTTGAGCGCCTTGCGCGCTAAGTCCTTGTGACAAAAGGGAAAAAGTTAGCCCTGAGATGGTTATAAGGCGTTTTAAAAGAGACTTATTTAAGCTCTTATGTGAAGAAAATATGAATGTAGTCATGCATCAATTGTACGATTGTGGGATGTCTACACATCGCCTTTTGCTAGTTGACGGTTCTAGCTACCTTTACCGTGCCTTTCATGCCATGCCAGATTTGCGAAATTCGCAAGGTTTTCCTACGGGTGCCATTCAGGGGATGGTCAACATGATGCGTCGTGCGCGCACAGAATTAGATGCTGACCATATTGCCTGTGTTTTTGATGCTAAGGGTAAAACTTTCAGAGATGAGATGTATCCCGAGTACAAAGCTAATCGCTCTTCAATGCCCGAAGACTTGGCGATGCAAATCGAAGCAATTCATAAAGTAGTGCGTGCCATGGGATGGCCAGTTCTAGTTGTGCCTGGTATTGAGGCTGATGATGTGATTGGCACTTTAGCGAAGCAAGCAAAAGCTGCCAATTGGAATGTATTGATCTCCACGGGCGATAAAGACTTAGCCCAATTGGTAGAGCCTGGCATCAGCTTAATTAATACGATGACAGAAGAGCGCTTAGATACAGAAGGCGTTAAGAGTAAATTTGGCGTACCCCCTGAGAGAATTGTTGACTACCTCTCCATCATGGGTGATACGGTTGACAACGTTCCTGGTGTACCGAAGGCGGGCCCTAAAACAGCGGTGAAGTGGTTGGCTGAATTTGGTACTTTGGATGAATTGATGAAGCGATCATCTGAAGTGAAGGGTGTCATTGGTGAAAATTTGAGAGCCAGCTTAGATTGGCTTCCAAAGGCAAGAGAGCTGGTCACTGTTAAAACAGATTGCGATCTGAATGAGCACTTGATTGGCTTGCATGAGCTACATGCCAAGGGTGAAGACAAAGAGGCCTTAAGAGAACTATTCACCGAGTTTGGCTTTAGATCTTTATTACGCGATCTTGATCGATCTGGTGCAGTTGATACAGCATCAACCCCAACTGCAATTCCATTAGAAAGGCAGGCTTCAGCAAAAGAGCAACCGAGTGCTGATCTATTAGGTTTTGTTGCGGAGACCCCTGAAGAAGTTTTAACTAGAAATTACAGTTGTGTCACAACTGAAAAAGATTTAAATATTTGGCTAGAGAAAATCCAGCAAGCAGCACTAACGTGTGTCGATACAGAGACCACTGGTTTAGATGCATTGCGAGTTAGCTTGGTCGGTATTTCTTTAGCGGTTAGTCCAGGAGAAGCTTGTTACATACCTTTAGCGCACACAACGAATGAAGATCAACTTGATAAGCAATGGGTTTTGAGTCAACTCAAGCCTTGGTTAGAAAGTGACGAACATAAAAAGCTTGGTCAAAATCTTAAATACGACATTCATATTTTTGCTAATGAAGGTATTGCCCTTGGTGGTGTTTTACATGACACCTTATTGCAGTCCTATGTTCTAGAGTCGCATCGTAGTCATGACATGGATAGCTTGGCCCAGAGGCACTTGGGTGAAAAAACAGTGACGTATGAAGAGGTTTGTGGCAAAGGTGTTCACCAGATTACTTTTGATCAAGTGAATCTGGAGACTGCTACTAACTATGCCGCCGAAGATGCTGACATCACTTTGCGTCTGCATCATGCCATGTATCCGGCGATTGCAGCCGACGAAAAATTACTCAAGATTTACCGTGATATTGAAATGCCTGCAATGCATGCCTTAGCCGTTATGGAGCGCAATGGTATTTTGATTGATGTTCCTAAGTTAGCAGCCCAAGCTCAAGTAGTAGGGCAACGCTTATTGGATTTAGAAAAGCAAATTCATGAATTAGCAGGGCAACCTTTCAATATTCAGTCACCGAAACAAATTGCAGAAATTCTATTTGGAAAATTAGAGTTGCCGGTTGTTAAAAAGACACCATCGGGCGCACCCTCGACCGATGAAGAGGTATTGCAAAAACTAGCTGAAAACTTTCCATTGCCAGCTCGTATCTTGGACTATAGAAGTTTGGCAAAGTTGCAATCAACTTATATTGAAAAGTTGCCAAGAATGGTTAATCCAAAAACTGGGCGTGTGCACACCAGTTATTCTCAAGCTGTAGCGGTTACAGGGCGCTTAGCTTCTAGTGACCCTAATTTGCAAAACATTCCTGTGCGTACTGAAGAAGGTCGCAAAATCAGAGAGGCTTTTATTGCAAAGCCTGGGGCTGTCATGGTTTCTGCTGACTACTCTCAAATCGAATTAAGAATCATGGCGCACATAGCTGAAGATGAGAGTCTTCTAAAAGCATTTGCTGCAGGAGAAGATATTCATAAAGCAACTGCTGCGGAAATGTTCCATGTTGATTTGAAGGATGTCACTTCAGAGCAAAGACGTTATGCCAAAGTCATTAACTTTGGTTTGATCTACGGGATGAGTGCATTCGGGTTGGCTGGCAACTTGGGGATTGAAAGATCCGCTGCCCAGCAATATATCGATACTTATTTCGCTCGCTATCCAGGGGTTGCTGATTACATGGCTCAAACCCGTATATCAGCTAAAGAGTTAGGTTATGTTGAGACTGTATTTGGCCGCCGTTTGTGGTTGCCAGAGATTAGAAGTGCCAATGGTATGAGAAGGCAAGGTGCAGAGCGCGCAGCTATTAATGCCCCTATGCAAGGAACTGCTGCCGATTTGATTAAGTTAGCCATGATTGCTGTTCAAACCTGGTTAGAGCAAAATAAGCTTGAAACTAGAATGCTTTTGCAGGTTCATGATGAATTGGTTTTAGAGGTTCCAGAAAATGAGCTTGAGTTGGTTAAAAAATATTTGCCAGGATTAATGACGGATGTAGCTGCACTGAAAGTGCCGTTATTGGTTGAGGTGGGTATTGGTGCTAACTGGGAAGAAGCCCATTAAGTTGTTGATGGATGTTTTTAATAAAAGTAGTTCAATAAAATAAAATAGGAGATGGTTCATGGATAAAAATTTAGTGAATGAAGCTGAGTCTTTGTTGAATCCTTCAGGCACTACACGAAGAGATTTTTTGAAGTCTGCTGCTGTGACAACAATGGGCGTTGGTTATGTCGCAGCTTCAGAGCCAGTGATGGCTCAAGTTATCAAGACTGATTTTGATGGCATCAAAGGTGAAGAAATTAGTTTCTCTAGCCAAGGATTCTCAGTGCCAGCTTATGTGGCCAAGCCGCTCAAGGCTCCTAAAAACGGTTGGCCAGTTGTGATTGTGGTTAGTGAGATTTTTGGTGTTCATGAGCATATCGCAGACGTTACAAGACGCTTCGCTAAATTGGGTTATTTGGCGATTGCCCCAGAATTCTTTGTGCGCGCTGGGGACCCTAATACGATGGGAACCATGGCTGAAATTCTTAAAGAAATTGTTGCTAAAACACCCGATGCTCAAGTAATGGCTGATGTGCAGTCTGCGATTGCGTGGGCCGGAAAAAATGGCGGTGATGTGAAGCGTTTAGGGATCACTGGATTCTGTTGGGGTGGTCGCATCACTTGGTTAGCCAGCGCACAAATTCCACAAATTAGAGCTGGTGTTGCTTGGTATGGACGCTTGGTTGGAGATAAGACCCCGAACAGCCCAAGTCATCCCGTGGACTTGGCTGCGAACATGAAGGCACCAGTCTTAGGTCTCTATGGTTCTGCCGATACTGGCATTCCATTAGAAAGTCTTGAGATAATGAAACAAGCATTGGCAGCTGCTAAAAATAATAAAGCTGCGCAGGCTAGCGCGTTTGAGGTGTATCCAGATGCTCCGCATGCTTTTCATGCCGACTATCGCGCCACTTATCGTGAAGGTCCTGCTAAAGATGGTTGGGCAAAATGCCTAGCCTGGTTTAAACAACAGGGAGTTGTATGACTTTATTTTGGATTATCTTGGCCACAACTGTGGCTGGGGTATTGAGTATTGCAGCAGCAGCTAGTTTGTCTCTAACCATTTTGTCACGCATGGTCGACAAGATGGTAAGTTTGTCGGTAGGCGTCTTGCTTTCAACAGCCTTATTGCATTCATTGCCAGAAGCCTTTACTGCGCCTGATGTTGATATTCCTTCGTTATTTATTGCTTTGATGGCAGGTTTGTTGGGATTTTTCATATTAGAAAAAGCAGCATTATTAAGACACAATCATCACCACGAGCATGACGGCCATGGTCACCATCATGGTCATGATGCAGAGTCGGCTGGCAAGAGTGGTTGGGTTATTTTGTTAGGCGACAGCTTGCACAACTTTGCAGATGGTATCTTGATTGCGGCAGCTTTTTTGGCAGACCCTCAAGTTGGCATCTTGACTGCCGTAGCGATTGCTTTGCATGAAATCCCTCAAGAGGTAGGCGACTTCATTATTTTATTGAATGCAGGTTTCTCAAAAGCAAGAGCTTTGCTATACAACTTGCTTTCAAGTTTGCTAGCTGTTGTTGGCGGTGTTATGGGTTACTTCTTTTTGGATCGGGCAGAAGCTTTGATTCCTTATGTGGTGGTTTTTGCTTCTAGTAGCTTCATATACATTGCAGTTAGTGATTTGATGCCTCAAATGCACAAGCGCCCTAAGTTGCGGGAATCCTTCGAACAAATTATTTTGATCTTGCTGGGTGTTTTGCTGGTCGTGTCGATTTCAGGGCTGGCGCATATCGACCATTCGCACTGATATTTTGATTTAGCAGTGCACTAATTGAGGGGTTAGAGAATTATTTCTCTACCGGTCTCTTAGGGTCTGCACACCATTCACTCCAACTGCCGGCATAAACAGATGAGCCTTTAAGGCCAATCAGTTCCATGGTAAATAAGTTGTGACAGGCCGTGATTCCTGAACCGCATTGATGAACAACTTTCTCGCTTGGAATGTCTTTTAGTAAAGATGTAAATTCTTTCTTGAGAGTGTCCAGAGGCTTAAATTTGCCATTAGCTTCAAGATTGTCTTTAAAAAAACGATTCACTGCTCCTGGGATATGACCCCCCATAGGATCTAAGGTTTCATTCTGTCCATGAAAGCGATCATTCGCTCTCGCATCTAAGATAGTGAACTGAGCTTTGCTTAGGTTCTCAACTACTTCATCTACTAAGACCAAATCTTGATACGCTTGGAGTGCTGTTTCCGCCCCAGGTTTTCTCAAAGACTCTTGCTTTTCTGAAGGATAGTTAGCAGCTAACCATGAAGGGTATCCACCATTTAATAGGTAAATATTTTTCTGCCCAACTGCATGCAACATCCACCACAAGCGCACTGCAAACATAGACCCTTGATTGTCATAAATAACAACTCTCTTTGAAGGCATGATGCCCAACTCAGCATAGGTTTTTTGCCATTGAGTGGTTGAGGGTAATGGGTGGCGACCATTGGTACCATTTTTAGTTGTTGCTAGATCTTTGTCGGAGTGAATGTAGATCGCTCCTGGAATATGACCTTCCAAATAGGATTTGTAGCCAGCTTCTGAATCAACGAGATCAAAGCGACAATCAAATAATAGAAAATCATCATCACGATCAAGCCATTGTTTTAATTCGCTCGCTTCAATTAGTGACATAGCAACTCTTTGTTTATTAGGATTGTTGGTACGACATGACTTTTCTATACCACTCGTGGAAGTGCTGCATACCATCTTCCATTGGACTTTGATACGGGCCAACTTCGTTAACACCGCGATCAAAAAGGGCTTTTCTGCCAGCATCCATGCGCTCGCCGATTTCATCATCTTCAACGCATGTTTCCATATAAGCTGCTCTTTCAGCTTCAATGTATTCGCGTTCGAACAAAGCCAGCTCTTCTGGGTAGTAAAACTCAACAATGTTTCGAGTTTTATTGGGACCCATTGGTTGTAGTGTTGAAACACATAAAACACCTGGATACCACTCCACCATGATGTTGGGGTAGTAGGTTAACCAAATAGCACCATATTTTGGAGCTTGACCATTGTGATGTCTTAAGACGGCTTGATGCCAACGTTTATATGTTTCTGAGCCTGCTTGTTGTAGGCCATTGTGAATGCCTACCGTTTGTACGCTGTACCAGTCATCAAATTGCCATTGAAGATCTTCACAAGAAACAAACTTGCCTAAACCTGGATGGAATGGAACAACGTGGTAATCCTCGAGGTAGACCTCAATAAAAGTTTTCCAGTTGTAATTGCATTCGTGCACTTCAACGTGATCAAGCATGTAACCAGAAAAATCGAGATCTTTAGATATCCCCATATTCCTGAGGTCAGTATGAACATCACGGGGGCCTTCAAACAATAGACCTTGCCAGTTTTGCAAAGGGCTCTTGCCAAGATTAAGACAGGGTTGCTCATCAAAATGAGGGGCCCCTAAGAGGGTGCCATCTGTTTTATAGGTCCAACGATGAAGAGGGCAAACAATATTGTCAGCATGACCTTTGCCGTTAAGCATGATGGCTTGGCGATGGCGACAGACGTTGGATAAAAGTTCAATACCGTTTTGGTTTCTAACCAATACCCGGCCTTCGTTTTCTGAGGCGAGTGTTTGATAGTCGCCTACTTCTGGAATCATTAATTCATGCCCAACATAGCCCGGCCCCTGCTTAAAAAGCAGTTCAATTTCACGTGCATACAGCTCGGCATCAAAATAAGCCGATACTGGCAGTTGTAGCTTGGACGGCGCAAGATGCTGCGCGGTAGCCAGATTAGTCATTCTTCCCACCCCGAAAAAAGTCAGCCGAAGCTAAGCGGAACAACCAATCCAACCATCGACTGGTCGATATTGGAAAGGAAAAAGGATTATACCCATGCCTAAAGCCTTAAAATCTACCAGTGAATTGTTTTTGATCAAATTAAAGGGGTTTTATGCCTAAAAAAACAGATTCAGAGTCTAAGACTCTAGACCCGCACTTGGGCTATGAAGAGGCCGTTGCTGAATTGGAGGGGTTGATTGCCAAAATGGAGTCAGGCAAGCTCACTTTAGAGGATACTTTGGGCTCTTATAAGCGCGGTGCTGAATTACTGAAGCATTGTCAGAAAGTGCTTGAGCAAGTCGAGCAACAAGTAAAAACATTTCAAGGTTAATTTTGAGTTTTGATGCCCTTACCGCTGAGTGGTTAAAGCAGTCTACCCAAAGGGTTGACGCTGCTATTACTCTTTCTTTTAGTGGCATGAGTGTTTCTGCGCAGAGTTTAAAAGAAGCGATGGTTTATGCCGCAACGGGTGGCGGTAAGCGCATCAGACCTTTATTGATATACGCTACAGCAAGCCTGAAGGGTCAGACCTTAGATCAGGTTCCTGGAATCGATGCTTGCGCAGTAGCAGTTGAGTTATTTCATACCTACTCATTGGTTCATGATGACATGCCTTGTATGGATAACGATGATTTACGCCGTGGCAGAGCAACGGTTCATAAGTTCTATGACGAAGCCACGGCTTTATTGGTAGGGGATGCCCTACAAACAATGGCTTTTGATTTAATTGCACAAAGCGCAATGGTCGATCGTCAAAAAGTAAGAGTGATGGCTACTCTAGCGACAGCTGGTGGTATTGAAGGTATGGCTGGTGGCCAGGCCATTGATTTGGAAAGCGTAGGTAAGCCGCTCACAAAGAGCAGTCTAGAGAACATGCACCGACTTAAAACGGGTGCCTTACTAAGGGCCTCGGTAAGTATGGGTGGTCTTGCCATTGAATTAAACGAACATGAGCTTGCACAATTAGATCAATTTGCTAGCTCTTTAGGTCTTTTGTTCCAGGTAGTAGATGATATTTTGGACCAAGTGGCAGATAGCCAAACGCTAGGCAAGACAGCTGGGAAGGATGCTGCTGCCAATAAACCTACGTTTGTATCACTGATGGGTTTGGGTGGTGCTCAAGAATTTGCAAAACAACTCCATCAAGAAGCAATCGATAGTCTTGCAGTTTGGGGCGACAATGCTTACTTATTGAAGTCGATCGCGAACAAAGTGCTGCACCGAGAAAATTAATGACTGATTTATTGAAAACAATTAATTCACCAAATGATTTGCGTCTTTTAAGCCGTGACCAATTGCCCGGTCTTGCTGAAGAGTTGCGTTCATTTTTGGTTGACTCTGTTTCACAAACAGGTGGCCATTTATCTTCGAATTTAGGGACTGTTGAATTAACAGTCGCTTTGCATTACGTTTTTCAAACCCCATACGATCGCTTGATCTGGGATGTTGGTCATCAAAGCTATCCACATAAAATTTTGACGGGTCGACGTGATCACATGGGGACCTTGCGTCAGTACGGTGGCATATCTGGTTTCCCTCGTCGTGATGAAAGTGAATACGACACATTTGGAACAGCCCATTCTTCAACTAGTATCTCTGCTGCGATTGGTATGGCTCTTGGTGCAAAAGCCCAAGGAGAAAAAAGAGTTGCGGTGGCGGTGATTGGTGATGGCGCTATGACAGCGGGAATGGCTTTTGAAGCACTGAATAACGGCGGTATTCATAAAGATTTGCCTTTGGTTGTTATTTTGAATGACAACGACATGTCGATCTCACCAGCGGTGGGTGCTTTAAATCGCTATCTTGCAAGATTAATGAGTGGCCGTTTTTATGCTGCCACTAAAAAAGGTTTGGACAGCATGTTGTCGATTGCGCCACCTTTGAGAGAGTTTGCAAAACGCTTGGAAGAGCATGCTAAGGGCATGGTGGTTCCAGGAACTATTTTTGAAGAATTCGGATTTAATTACATTGGCCCGATTGATGGCCATGATTTGGATTCATTGATCCCGACTTTAGAAAATGTAAGACGTTTGGCTTTGAACGGTGAAGGTCCTCAGTTCTTGCACGTTGTTACTAAAAAAGGGCAGGGTTACAAGTTGGCTGAAGCTGATCCAATTTTGTATCACGGCCCCGGTAAGTTTGATCCTGCCCAGGGTATTACGCCATCAGCGCCAGCCAAAAAAACTTTCACACAAGTCTTTGGAGAATGGCTCTGCGATATGGCAGCTGCCGATAAACGTCTTGTTGGTATTACGCCAGCTATGCGTGAAGGCTCGGGCATGGTTGAGTTTGAGCGTCGTTTCCCAGATCGTTATTTTGATGTAGGTATCGCTGAGCAACACGCAGTGACTTTTGCGGGCGGCATGGCTTGTGAAGGTATGAAGCCAGTCGTGGCGATTTACTCTACCTTTTTGCAGCGTGGGTACGATCAGATGATTCATGATGTGGCCCTACAAGATTTACCTGTTGTATTTGCAATGGATCGTTCAGGTTTAGTGGGAGCGGATGGCGCAACGCATGCGGGCGCCTATGACATTCCTTTTATTCGTTGCATTCCTAATATGTTGTTGATGGCACCCGCTGATGAGGCTGAATGTCGTGATTTATTAACAACTGCCTTTAAGCAAGATCATCCATCTGCAGTTCGCTACCCTCGCGGCGCTGGTGTGGGTGCAATGGTAGGTCAAGAATTAAAAGAATTGCCATTAGGTAAGGGTGAGATTCGTAGAGTATCTAAAGGCCTCCAGAAGAAAAAAGTAGCGATTTTGGCTTTTGGAACTTTGCTCTACCCAGCACTAGCAGCGGCCGAAGAGTTCGATGCTACTGTAGCTAATATGCGCTTTATCAAGCCGCTTGATGTGGATTTGGTGGTTCGTCTGGCTAAAGAGCATGACTTAATTGTGACCATTGAGGAAGGTGCTATTGGCGGTGGTGCAGGTAGTGCCTGTTTAGAGGCTTTAGCAGCAGCTGGTATTCAGGTGCCTTCTTTGCTTCTTGGCTTGCCGGATCGATTTATTGATCATGGCGATCATGGCTTGCTCATGAAGGAATGTGGTTTAGATCAAGCGGGCATTGCTAAAGCCATTACTACCAAACTGGGTAATATGACCTAAATAGCTCTCAAGCGAGCAAACGCCATTAAATTACGTCACAATATGACTATGAACGATATAAATACAGGTTTTCTGAAAACAACTGGGATGCCAGATGTGCAATCCACCGTGGATCATCGAAACATTCCAATTGATCGTGTGGGTATTCGCGGTGTTCGCCATCCTATTCAGGTCAAAACTGAGGGTGGAGTCCAACCTAGTGTTGCTGTGATCGATTTGGATGTGTCTTTACCTGGTGACAAAAAAGGCACACACATGTCTCGTTTTATCGCTTTACTTCAAGAGCACAGCGAGCCTCTGGACGCTAAGCAAATGAGATTGATGGTTGGCAAGATGTTGCCTTTGCTAGAAGCAGAAGCAGGCCAGATCACTTTGAAGTACACGCACTTTATCAATAAAGTGGCGCCTGTTTCAGGTGTTGAAAGCTTGTTGGACTATGACGTCACTTGGATTGCGCAGGCGAAAAAAGTGAATAGCGGGGTAGAGGTGGATCTTCACCTTCAAGCTGTTGCTCCAGTAACAAGCTTGTGCCCATGCTCTAAACAAATTTCAAATTACGGTGCACATAATCAGCGCTCACACGTGACAATGACTGTAGCGCTAACGCCAGATGCTGATTTAAGTATTGAGAGTCTTGTAAAGATTGCTGAAGCTGAAGCTTCATGCGAACTATGGGGTTTATTGAAGCGCCCAGATGAGAAGTATGTCACTGAGCGTGCTTATGACAATCCCAAATTTGTGGAAGACTTGGTTCGTGATGTGGCTGCTCGTTTAAAGACAGATGCAAGAATCAAAGATTTTGTTGTGGAAGCGGAGAACTTTGAATCGATTCACAATCACAGTGCTTACGCTTTGATTCGATCAGAGTAACTAACTTAATTGATCTAGGGGCCACCTAGGTCGAACATCAAATCCCCAATTCTTGCTTGCAAGTTGGGGATTTTTCTTTAGGCGCATCGCTCCTGCAAAGGCAATCATCGCACCGTTATCGGTGCAAAGATGAAGTGGTGGGTAATGAACGGCTATACCTTCTTTTTGACAGGCCACTTCAAGGGCCTCCCGGAGTTGCTCGTTAGCACCTACGCCACCAGCTACCACCAAAGTTTTCATGCCGGATTGTTTGAGAGCAGAGATCGATTTGCTGACAAGAACTTCAATAATGGCATCTACAAAACCTCTAGCAATTTGCGCTTTCTCTATGGAGCTTAACGGACCATTTTGAGTATTTTTCTTTACCTGTGTGAGAACGGATGTTTTTAATCCAGCAAATGAAAAATCCAGATCTCCAGAGTGCTTCATTGGTCTTGGAAATTGATAAGCGCCAGATGTGCCAAGTTTGGCCAGCGCTGAAACAGCAGGACCACCTGGGTAGCTTAAACCCAATAATTTGGCAGTCTTATCAAAAGCCTCACCAGCAGCATCATCCAAAGTTTCACCAAGAATGGCATATTCACCAACGCCAGCTACCTCCATGAGTTGGGTATGCCCCCCAGAAACCAATAAAGCCACAAAAGGAAACTGGATATTGGCATTGCTGGCTAATAAAGGTGACAGTAAGTGGCCCTCTAGGTGATGAATACCCAAAACAGGCTTATTGAGTGCTAAAGCCAGTCCTTTTGCCACAGAAGCCCCTACCAAAAGGGCGCCTGCAAGGCCTGGACCTTGGGTATAAGCAATAGCATCAATCTCTTCAAGAGTGCTTTTTGACTCTTTAAGTGTTTGATTTATAAGGGGTATAACTCTTTTGATGTGATCGCGTGAAGCTAATTCAGGTACAACGCCACCATAATCCACGTGCATAGCGATCTGAGAATAGAGTGCTTGGCCCAGTAAGCCCTTGCCAGCAGGCTCCCCAGCCTCCCAAGGGGAGGTATCGACAATCGCCACGCCGGTTTCATCACATGAAGTTTCTATACCAAGTACTCGCATGACTGTATTTTGCCGTGCTACAATCTCGTTTTACAGTTTTTTCTGACTTTTTTTCAGAACCTTTTAGAGAATCACAGCATGACAACTATCCGCTTACGCGAAAACGAACCATTTGAAGTAGCATTGCGCCGTTTCAAGCGCACTATCGAGAAAAACGGTCTTTTGACTGAATTACGTGCTCGCGAGTTCTACGAGAAGCCAACAGCTGAGCGCAAGCGCTTGAAAGCTGCTGCTGCAAAACGCCATTACAAGCGTATTCGCAGCCAGATGTTGCCTAAGAAAATGTATTAATTCTTTCTCAGGCTGGATTTCTAGCCTTGGGATACGATGAACCCACTGACGGTTATCCCGCAGTGGGTTTTTTCATTTGAGGAGTGATGATGAGCTTAAAAGAACAAATTACCGAAGATATGAAAAACGCTATGCGCGCCAAAGATGCTGGCCGCTTAGGCACCATTCGTTTATTACTAGCAGCTATGAAGCAAAAAGAAGTGGATGAGCGTATTGAGTTAGACGATCTAACAGTTGTTGCTATCGTTGAAAAACTCATTAAGCAACGTAAAGATTCTATTTCTCAATTCCAAGCTGCTAAACGCGATGACTTGGTTGCAATCGAAGAAGCAGAATTAGTTGTGTTGCAAGCGTACATGCCTGCACAAATGTCTGAAGCAGAGGTAGCTGCTGTGGTTGCACAAGTTGTACAAGAGTTAGGTGCTACTGGTCCGCAAGATATGGGCAAGGTGATGGGTGTTGTTAAGCCTAAATTGGCGGGTAAAGCTGATATGGGAACTGTGTCTGCTCAAGTTAAAGCTGCCCTCACTCAATAATCGCTTTTATTAGTCATGATCCCTCAGTCATTTATTGCTGACTTATTAAACCGCGTCGACATCGTCGAAGTGGTCGGGCGTCATGTCACACTTAAAAAAGCAGGCGCTAATTACCAAGGTCTTTGTCCTTTTCATAATGAGAAGTCGCCATCTTTTAGCGTCTCTCCAACGAAACAGTTTTATCACTGTTTCGGATGCGGGGCTCATGGCTCAGCCATAAGTTTTTTAATGGAACACTCTGGCTTAACTTATGTTGATGCCATTGAAGAATTGGCTAGATCATCCGGCTTAACGGTCCCTCGTGAAGAGCGTCGACCTCAGGATTTAGCAAGACAAAAACAAGCGCTCGCATTAAGTGAGGTAATGAGCCCAGCAGCTGATTGGTACAAGCAACAACTGAAGGGCGCACCTAGAGCAATTGATTACTTAAAGCGCCGTGGCTTAAGTGGAGAAATTGCCAAACGATTTGGCTTGGGTTATGCGCCAGAATCATGGCAAGGCTTAGAGGCTGTATTTGGTACTTATACTGAAGATGCTATTGCCAATGTTTTAGTTGAAGCCGGTTTGATCATTCAATCAGACGCCAAGCGATACGATCGATTCCGTGATCGCATTATGTTCCCTATTCGTAATCCTAAAGGCCAGGTGATTGCTTTTGGTGGTCGCATTCTTGATGCGGGAGAGCCCAAATATTTGAATTCGCCTGAGACACCATTATTCTCAAAGGGCAACACACTCTATGGTTTGTTTGAAGCTAGACAAGCTATTAGAGATAAAGGGTATGTCATCGTTTGTGAAGGTTATATGGATGTGGTGGCATTGGCCCAGTTGGGTTTTGCTAATGGCGTTGCAACATTAGGTACTGCTTGCACATCTAATCATGTTAGATCTTTGATGCGCCAATCTGATCGCATTGTTTTTTCATTTGATGGCGATGCAGCAGGTCAGCGAGCCGCTAAGCGAGCGCTAGAAGCTTGTTTGCCGATGATGGCTGATGATAAAGAAGTGAAATTCTTATTCTTGCCTGAAGAACACGACCCTGATAGTTTTGTGCGTGAGCGTGGCGCAGATGCCTTTGAGCAAGCGATTAATCAAGCAATGCCACTTTCAACATTCTTCATTCAGGTGGCCAATGAAGGCCATGATTGGAATACGCCGGAAGGTCGCGCACAAACTCAACACGATGCTAAGCCGTTGATCTTGGCTATGCCAGCGATTGCCTTAAGAGCACAACTCATTCGTGAATTGGCGCAAAAAATTGGGATTACACCGGCAGAGCTAGAAAACTTCTGTGGTCTTAAGACAGTCACAGAAACACGTGCAGCACCGACCATGGTTTCAAATAATTCAGGTAGTTATGTTCAGTCAGCTACTAATGCAGGTGGTAAAAAACCTTGGAATAAAAAACCAGCGATGCCTAAAGGACCTCCACCAACAGCGCCAACAGACCTCGCAGAACAGGTTCTTAGAATCTTGTTGCAGTTTCCTCAAATGGGGCGCCAATTAGACCCCGAACAAAAGCGCTTAATTTTGGCTTCAGCCAAAAAACGCTCTGATAAAGCCATGTTTTTGATGGATGACCTGATTGGCCAATGTGAGGCCATGCCGGCTAATGTTGGCTTTGCTGTTTTCCAGGAGCAATTGGATAAAACTGCCTTAGCAAAATCATATGCCATATTGCGTGAACGCATCATGAGTGCTGAGTTAAGCGAAGATGCCGCAAAAGAAGATTTTGAAGGCACTTTAAAAAAGCTAGAACAGCAAGACCTTAAAGAGCAAATGACTGATATTGCAGCTAGGATAGCTTCTGGCCAAGCCGAGGAGAGTGATAAAGCTCTATATCGGCAATTAATGGCAAAACTCAAATAATCTGGAAAAACCTCAAGTCACCGACTATAATTCAAGGTTTTCGAATTTCCAATAAAATTCAACAAGTTAGCAGTTCTGTAACTTCTTAGCCCTTAAAGTGAGTGAGTACTAACATTATGTCAGCAACTAAAGCAAAAAAAACGATAACTAAAGCAATTATTAAAAAAGTAGCACCAAAGGCAGCTAAACCAGCCCCAAAGAAAGCTCCAGCTAAGAATGTTAAAAAGCCAGCACCTGTAGCGAAGAAGCCAGTTGCCAAAAAACCAGTAGCTAAAGCTCCAGCGAAACCAGTTAAAAAGGCAGCCCCAGTAGCAAAGAAGCCGGTTGCCAAAAAACCAGTAGCTAAGGCCCCAGCGAAATCAGTTAAAAAACCTGCACCAGTTGCTAAAAAACCGGTAGCAAAGAAGCCGGCCGCTAAACCGGTGGCTAAAGCTCCAGTCAAAAAAGTTGTTCCTGTTGCTAAAAAACCTGAAGCAAAGCCAGCTAAAGCAGAAAAACCTGCGAAGGTAGAAAAGCCAGTTAAAGAAGTAAAACTAACTGCTAAAGAAATCAAAGCAGCTAAAAAAGCAGAAGAACTTGCAGCGGTAGCAAATGAGGAGGTTGTAGAGCAGCCAAAGAAAACTCGTGGCCGCAAACCAAAACCAGTTGAGCCAGTTGATCCTAACGTTGATAACCGTACAGATCGTCAAAAAGCGCGTGACCGTAAGGCAAAAGAAAAAGCCTTGTTACAAGAGTTCAATGCACAAAAATTAGGTAGCGAAGAGCAACAAGAATTACGCCGTGCCCGCTTGAAGCATTTGATCAAGATGGGTAAGTCACGCGGATATTTAACGCATGGCGAAATCAATGACGTGATGTCAGATGAAATCTCGGATTCTGATTCATTAGAAACATTGATTAGCTTATTAAGTGACATCAGTATTACTGTTTACGAACAAGCTCCAGACGCAGAAACATTGCTACTGAACGAGAATGCACCATCTGCTACAACAGAAGAAGAAGCTGAAGAAGAGGCTGAAGCAGCTTTATCAACTGTAGATTCAGAGTTTGGTCGTACAACTGATCCAGTCCGTATGTATATGCGTGAAATGGGAACTGTTGACCTTCTAACTCGTGAAGGTGAGATCGTTATTGCGAAAAAGATCGAAGCTGGTCTAAAAGAAATGGTGATGGCGCTTTCAGCATGCCCAGTTACTATTTCTGAGATTTTAGATAACGTTACAAAAATTGAAGAAGGAACCATGGAGATCGACGAATTTGTCGACGGCCTAGTGGATCCGAACGCTGAAGATATCCCGATGACAGCTGTTGAGGAAGAAGAAAACCTTGACGAAGAAGAGGGTGAAGAAGACGGCGAAGAAGGTGGTGGCGGCGGTGGTGGTAACACTGCTTCAGCTAAACAGTTAGAAGAATTAAAGCAACTTTCATTAGTTAAGTTTGCTGTGATTCGTGGGCAATTCGACAAGATGCGTAAAGCCCATGAAAAAGAGGGCTACAACTCACCAGCATATAAGAAAGCGCAAGAGTCAATTCGTAATGAATTGATGGGCTTCCGCTTAACAGCAAAATCAGTTGAAAAACTTTGTGACACGATGCGTAAGCAAGTAGAACAGGTTTGGACGCTAGAGCGTGGCTTGGTTCGTATCCTAGTCGATAAAGTAGGTGTTCCACGTGGTGAAGTATTAGCTGGCTTACCTAAGAATGCTTTGAACTTGAAGTGGACTTCATTGTTATTGAAAGATGGCAAATCTTACGCAGCAATCCTTGAGCGTAATGTGCCAGCTGTTCAAGAAATGCAGCAGAAGTTAATTGATATTCAAGAGAAAGTTGTTTTGCCACTTCCAGAATTAAAAGAAGTGAACAAAAAGATGAACGAGGGCGAAAAACGCGCTCGTGCAGCTAAACGCGAAATGACGGTAGCCAACTTACGTTTGGTTATTTCTATTGCTAAAAAATATACCAACCGTGGTTTGCAGTTCTTGGATTTGATCCAAGAAGGCAATATCGGCTTGATGAAGGCGGTAGATAAGTTTGAATACCGTCGTGGTTATAAGTTCTCAACATATGCAACATGGTGGATTCGTCAGGCTATTACGCGTTCAATCGCCGACCAAGCTCGTACGATCCGTATCCCAGTTCATATGATTGAAACAATCAACAAGATGAACCGTATCAGCCGTCAAATTCTTCAAGAGACTGGTGTTGAACCAGATGCAGCAACTCTTGCAGCAAAGATGGAAATTCCAGAAGACAAGATTCGCAAGATCATGAAGATCGCTAAAGAGCCTATCTCTATGGAAACTCCAATTGGTGATGATGCAGATTCAAACCTTGGTGACTTCATTGAAGATACGAATACATTGGCACCGCAAGAGGCTGCTTTGCATGACTCTATGCGTGATGTAGTGAAAGATATTCTTGACTCATTAACACCTCGTGAAGCTAAAGTGCTCAGAATGCGTTTCGGTATCGAGATGAGCACTGACCATACCTTAGAAGAAGTGGGTAAGCAGTTTGACGTTACACGCGAGCGCATCCGTCAAATAGAGGCTAAAGCTTTGCGTAAAATGCGTCATCCAAGTAGAAGCGACAAACTTAAGAGCTTCTTAGAGGAAGATTGATCAATAAGGGCCCTTAGCTCAGTTGGTTAGAGCAGAGGACTCATAATTAAGAAACCCAAGAGGTCTTGTCACCAAGACCTCTTGGGTTTCAAGAGGTTAACGGTGGTTAAGGTGGTTTAAAATCACTACACACCGACTACACACCAAGCGGTTTTTCATGGTGTGTAGTAAAAGGTAGTTTTAGCAGTAATTTGTAAAGTTTTAGGGCCC
>JBDLVQ010000024.1:0-10901 GCA_039804685.1 Pseudomonadota bacterium
CAACTTAAAGCGTGTTGCATCACCTTCAGCGGTTGCAACTACTTTTGCTTTGTAACCTTCAGCCTCTTGCATTAAGCGATCAGCAGCACCGCGTGCTTTAGGAATGATATCGTTGGCATAAGCCTGGCCTTCATTCTTGAGCCGCTCACGATCTTGACCTGCTTTAACAGCATCATCAAAAGCCGCCTGAACTTGCTCTGGGGGCTGAACGTTTTGAACTGTCACGCTTGTAACAAAAATACCAGCTTTGTAGCCATCTAAAATCTTCTGAATAGATAAGTTCAAATCAACTGCTAGCTTTTCACGATTCTCATATAAGACATTATCCATCTTGCTCTTACCAACAATTTCTCGAACTGCAGTTTCGGCAGCTTGAACAACTGAAGCATCTGGTTCTTTATTATTAAAGAGATACTCAGAAGCATCCTTTAATCGATACTGAACAGCAAACTTAACATCAATAATGTTTTCATCCTCAGTCAGCATTGATGAATCTTTTAAATTAGATGCCTTTATGACTGTGGAACGACCAACTTCCACAGATCGAATCGCTGATAAATTGACCACTTCATGACTTTGAATAGGCCAAGGCATACGCCAATTGATACCAGGTCGCGTTGTGTAGCTGTACTTACCAAACTGGAGAACAACCCCAGTTTGACCTTCTTGAATCATAAAAAATCCACTAAATACCCAAACAACCACAGCCACCAATACAATTACGCCAGCACCGATACCAGACTTCATACCATCACCAGTGGGGCCTCTTGAATTTGGTGGCTGATTGTTGCCGCCGCCCTGACCCTTGCCTTTAAATAAACCACTGAGACGATTATTAAAGTCGCTCCACAACTGATCTAAATCAGGAGGACCATCTTGTTTTTGAGGTTGACGAGGTCTCTCCTCTGGCTTTGAAGAATTAGCATCTTTATCATCACGACCACGATTAGGGTCAGCCTGATGGTTATTGCCCCAACCGGGATCATTAACCGAAAATATTTGTAGTAATTTACGCATCGTTGGGAGAATACAGTCCTGTACGAGTATGAAAAACATCTAAAGATTCCCAACGCTTCGCTGGGGCCGGTGAATCTAAATCTGCGACTGATGGAACCACATCCACTGGGGATTCAATTCTATCAGTGTTCTTTGCCAAATCAGCCAAAGTTTCCCTTAATAGATCTAAACCAAGCCCCCCTTTGGCAGAAATATAAATAGCAACAACCTTACCATTTCGGTCATATCGAAGAACTGGGCCACGCTCCATTAAAGCAGGAACTTGATCAATCTTATTAACCACAACTAATTGAGGGCTTTGATCAGCCCCGATTTCAGCTAAAACCTTATCAACTTCAATCATTTGTTGCTCACGATCTAAGCTGCTGGCATCGACCACGTGCAACAATAAATCAGCACGAACCGTCTCATCTAAGGTGGCCCTGAAAGCCTCGACCAATTGATGCGGCAAATCTCTAATAAATCCAACTGTGTCTGAAATCACAGCATTTCCAATAACTGGCAGATAAACCCTTCTAGAAGTTGTATCTAGAGTGGCAAAAAGCTGGTCAGCGGCATAAGAACCTGCCTTTGTTAATGCATTAAATAATGTGGACTTACCCGCATTCGTATAACCCACTAACGAAATAGAAAAAACACCCCCTTTTTCTCTAGATCTTCGTTGTGTAGCTTGCTGTTTTTGTAATTTTTCTAATTCAGCTTGTAAACGCTTGGCTTTATTCTCAAGCATCCTTCGATCCAATTCCATCTGAGTTTCACCAGGACCGCCGCGCATACCAATACCACCCTTTTGTCTCTCTAAGTGGCTCCAAGCTTTAACTAATCGAGATACCTGATAACGGACATTCGCTAATTGAACTTGAGTTTTACCAACGTGACTTTTTGCCCGTTGAGCAAAAATATCCAAGATAAGGCCGGTGCGATCAATTACATGGCACTTCAGATGACGCTCTAGATTACGTTGCTGGACTGGGGAAAGTGCATGGTTAAAAATGGCTAGTTCAACCTCGTTGGCTTCGATTTGTTCTCGCAACTCAGTTGCTTTACCAGACCCCATATATAAAGCTGGATCTGGTTTGGCGCGCTTGGCGATCATAGTCATGACTGGTTGAGACCCAGCACTTGAAGCCAATAGACTTAACTCAGCCATACTATCTGCAAAGTCGGGCTTACCTCCAGGATCTATTCCAACAAGAGCTGCTTTAACGGCATCCATTCCAGATTTAAGCAGCAGGTGTTCCTTCGTCAGCGCGGAATTCAACTGCACGGGCTGGGACAACAGTTGAAATGGCATGTTTATAGACCATTTGAGTCACAGTATTTCGCAATAAAATGACATATTGATCGAATGATTCAACATTGCCTTGCAACTTAATGCCGTTCACCAAATAAATGGAAACAGGAATGTGTTCTTTACGCAAAGCGTTTAAGAATGGATCTTGCAAAAGTTGGCCTTTATTAGTATTCATGCCTGCTCCTTCTTTCTTTTTAATTGTTTGGAGTCTTACTCTATTTTTATTAAAACAAGTGTTTCTACAACATCAGTGTAACTAAGCTGTAGAAAATTGCTACTTACCTCTTTTTTTCTTACTTTTATCCTGGTCAACAAAGGGGTTTTGCCCTGTCCTGAATTCCAATCTAAGCGGCGTACCGCGTAGTTTGAAAGCCTCACGGAAACGCCCCTCTAGGTAACGGCGATAACTGTCGGTCACGCCACTTAAAGCATTACCGTGAACTACCACAATTGGGGGATTCGAACCACCTTGGTGCGCATAACGCATCTTAGGTCGTGACATACCAACACGCTTAGGTTGCTGGAACTCAACAGCCTCTTCCAAGATTCTAGTTAACTTAGGCGTTGGCAGCTTAGACATGGCAGCAGCATAGGCAGCATCAACGTCCTTAAAAAGTTCTTTAATACCAAAACCTTTAATTGCTGAAATGGGGTGAACATTTGCAAAGTCTAAGAAACGAAGTTTTCTGGCGATATCAGTTCTTGCACGCTCTTTGTTGTAATCATCCATACCGTCCCACTTATTAACAGCGAGGACTAAAGCTCGGCCGGCGTCGACAATAAAACCCGCAATGTGAGCATCTTGCTCAGAAATATCTTGCTGGGCATCCAGCATCAAGATCACCACATTGGCGTCTGCGATCGCCTGTAAAGTTTTTACAACGGAGAATTTTTCAATCGCTTCGAAAACCTTGCCCCGCTTTCTAAGACCTGCTGTATCGATCATCACATAAGGCTTGCCATTGCGCGTGAATGGTACATCTATTGCATCCCTGGTAGTACCTGGCATATCAAATGCAATCACACGCTCTTCACCAATTAGAGTATTGATGAAAGTTGATTTACCGACGTTTGGTCGACCAACCACAGCGATGCGCATTGGCTTATCCGTACGATCTTCTTCCTCTGGCTCATCAGGTATACCTAATGCATCCAGAGCATCATCAATCATTGATCGAACGCCGTCACCATGGGCTGATGAAATAGCAATAGGCTCGCCCAACCCTAACTCATAGAAATCAGCCGTAACTGTTGAATAAGCCATACCCTCAGCTTTATTAACAGCCAAAATAACTGGGCGACCCGTCTTGCGCAAGAAATCAGAAATGACGCGATCTTGTGGGGCCATGCCCAGACGAGCATCCACTAAGAAAATAACAACATCGGCCTCAACCACAGCTTGTTTTGTTTGCTTAGCCATTTCAGCCAAGATGCCGGTTTTAGCAATAGGTTCAAAACCACCTGTATCAATACAAATGAACTCACGATCACCAACACGACCGTTACCATAGTGACGATCGCGTGTTAGACCAGAAAAATCTGCTACCAAAGCGTCACGCGAACGCGTGAGGCGATTAAAGAGCGTTGATTTCCCTACGTTAGGACGTCCAACAATGGCGATTACTGGCTTCATAAATACTTTTAACTTTCTAACTATTCTCTAAGACCATTTCTGATCATTATTATTTTTTTATGGTCTTAGCTTAGCTTAGTTAGGTTTGTAGGCAGCCAAAGAGCCGCTTCTGGTTTGCACAATCAGCATGCCACCAGCCACAATTGGCGCCGCACTAATAGGACTACTGTCAACGCGAATACGAGCAATTGATTTACCACTAGATTGCTCTAGAAAATGCAAATAACCTTGCTTGTCACCCATAACCAATAGGCGACCCACTGACAATGGCTCTCCCACATCGCGCCAAGTCATCGTTTCATTGCGCCAAACCTCAACGCCATCATCAGCACGATAAGCAACCACATGTGATTTTTCATCAGCTGCAAAAACAAATTCTTGAGATTGAACAGTTCCGGTATAACTAGAAAAATCTTTTGTCCACGTGAAATTGCCAGTATTTAGATCCCCGCAACCAATTCGACCCTGAAATGCTACGGCACATAAACGACGACCAATTATGCTAGGTGTTGCAGCAACATCTGTCATCCGTTCGATTTCAGAAAAGCCCTTAGGGTATGCCAATGAAGTTTCCCATAGAACATTACCGCTGGTTAATCCAATAACACCTAATTTGCCACCTGAAAATCCTGTGATAAATGCATCAGCAGCAACTGGAACCATAGCAAAACTAGTTCTCAATGACAATGCTGCTTGTGGGCGTAAGTATGACCAACGACGTTTTCCAGTCTTTATATCCAACCCAAAGAAACGATTATCAATTGTTCTTACGACAGCAACCCCACTTAGCACCAATGGCTCAGTTAAAACTTCGCTGCCGACATTCTCTTCCCAAATTTTTTCACCTTGAGAATTAAATGCATAGACAAGACCTTTAGTTGTACCAACAACAACGACATTACCGTCACTGCCTGGGCCTGATGACAATTCTGTTGGGGCCTTAACTTCCCAGACACGTTTGCCACTCAAAATATCAATTTTGCTAACAAGTCCATTACCTGCGGAAGTGTAGATATAGTCACCAGCAACAACTGGACGCATGACAAATCTATCTGATTTACCAACACTGGTCGACCAAATAGAAGTAACACTTAGTTTTTCTTCAATACTCTCTAACTTGGATGGCTCACGCTTACTGGAGCTAGAACAAGCTGTCAGACCAATGCTTGCTAGTAATAAAGAGAAAGTAACAACTCGAATCATGGGGCGGTACATTAACGACCTCCTACTGCATCTAACTTAATTTTCAGTAAACGCTTGGTTTCATCAGCAGCTTCTGTATTTTTTGCCAACTTTTCCCAAGCCTCTTGGTAAAACTTGCGAGCTTCTGGATTTTTTTGTTGAGCTAACTCAACATCACCACGTCTTTCGAGCATCAATGCCTCAAAAGTTTTAGAAACTGAAGCGGCTGCTAATTTTTGCGCCTCTGCAAAATCACCTTTATCAATTAACAATGAAACTAATCGTGATCTTGCAATATCCTGATGTGAATCTATTTTGGCATTTTCAACCGACCAGCGAAGATTCTTTTCGGCTCCGGCCATATCTCCTGATGCATTAGCCACTTGAGCAGCAACCAAAGCAGACATACCAGCATAACTTGTAGAAGAAAACTGATCTTGTAGATCATTGGCAGCTCTGAGAGTCCCTGAAACATCTTGCTTTTGAGCAGACAACAACAAAGTCTCGTAAAGCTTGCTGGCCCCCATTATTTGACGTTGTTGCCACCAACCAAATCCAACATAGGCTGAGTAAGCGAATGAAATGGTAACAGCAACAGCGATTAGCATCTTGCCATACTGTTTCCACCAAGCTTTAAATTCAGCTAATTGTTCTTGTTCTTCTAGATTGAAATGCATATTCTCATCACTTATTCTGAAATAGCTACTAACTGATTGATGACTTCATCAACCAACCCATCAATCGCAACCGTCATCTGCTGACCATCACGACGCAAATCTTTTAACTGCGCTTGACCAGCAATTAATTCGTCCGGACCAATAATAATGGCATAAGCAGCTCCACTACTATCCGCTTTCTTCATTTGAGACTTAAAGCTAGCTGCTTCGCCATCTGGAGAACAATGCAAGATTACTTCAATACCCGCACTTCTTAATCTTTCAGCGACAACCATAGCAGCTTCAAGCGTGTCACCAGACTGATGCAAAACATAAACATCACAAGTTGACTCATGGTCTGATACAATGCCCTGCTCTTTCATCAACTCAATCACACGCTCCATACCCATAGCCCATCCGCAAGCTGGAGATGGTTTACCACCCATTTGAGCCATCAGAGGATCATAACGACCGCCACCAGCCACCGTTCCTTGAGCACCTAACTGGTCTGTTACCCACTCAAAAACCGTGAGGTTATAGTAATCCAAACCGCGCACCAAACGAGGATTGATCGTAAATGGCAAATTATTCGCTTTTAACAATCTTTGAACACCTTCAAAGTGCTTCAGCGACTCCTCGCCTAAGAAGCTTAACAACTGAGGGGCTGACTCAACAATTGCTTTCATCGCTGGATTTTTGCTATCTAAAATGCGCAATGGATTGGTATGCAAACGTCGCTTAGCATCCTCATCAAGATCTGACTCGTGCTTTTTAAAGTGCTCTATTAGTGCCCCTCGGTGAGCAGCTCTTTCATTGGCTTGTCCTAAGGAATTTAATTCCAATTTAATGCCAAATAAACCAAGGTCATCCCAAAGACGTTGACACATTAAAATAATTTCAGCATCAATATCCGGACCAGCAAAACCTAGGGCTTCGATACCTAATTGATGGAATTGACGGTAGCGCCCACGCTGTGGCCTCTCATGTCTAAACATAGGGCCTGTGTACCAAAGTCGTTTAGGTCCTTCATATAACAGATTGTGCTCAATCACAGCTCTAACAGCAGCCGCTGTGCCTTCTGGTCTCAGGGTTAGCTTCTCACCATTCAAGCTGTCCTCAAAGGAATACATTTCTTTTTCAACAATGTCAGTTACTTCACCAATCCCACGTTTGAATAAAGCAGTTTGTTCAACGATAGGCGTTCTAATTTGTTGATAACCATATGATCTAACCAAACTCTGAATAGACTGCTCCAAGTGGGCCCATAGAGGAGCTTCACTCGGTAAAAGATCATTCATCCCTCTTACGCCAGTAATTTTGCTTTGTTTTTCTTGGTTATTATTTTGGCTCATGCATTTGCCTATTGTTAACTTTTAACTTGATAAGTATTTTTTACATACTCATCAACAATGATTTGAAATTCTTCTGCAATCCTATCGCCACGTAAAGTTTTTACTTTAAGGCCATCCACAAACACAGGCGCTGCTGGTGATTCGCCAGTGCCAGGTAAGGAAATACCAATATTGGCATGCTTACTTTCCCCAGGCCCATTAACAATACATCCCATCACAGCAACACTCATTGCTTCAACACCTGGATGATCTTTTTTCCACACTGGCATTTGATGACGGAGATAAGTTTGAATTTTGGAAGCCAACTCTTGGAAATAAGTACTAGTAGTTCGACCACAACCCGGACAAGCAATCACCATCGGAGTGAAATTACGTAAACCCATGGTCTGTAAAATTTCCTGAGCAACAATCACTTCATTCTCACGAGGAGCACCCGGCTCCGGAGTTAAGGACACACGGATAGTGTCACCAATACCCTCTTGCAATAGAACTGATAGAGCAGCAGTTGAAGCAACAATTCCTTTGCTACCCATACCTGCCTCAGTTAAACCTAGGTGAAGCGGATAGTCACAACGTTTAGCTAAATCGCGATAGACAGCAATCAAATCTTGAACAGCACTGACCTTGCATGACAAAATAATTTGATTTCCAGGTAAGCCTAACTCTTCCGCACGTTCTGCTGACTGAAGGGCTGATTGGATCAAAGCTTCAGCCATAACTTGCCTTAACTCTAGAGGGTTCGCTTGAAGGGCATTTTGATCTAATAATTTAGCCAATAAATCTTGGTCTAAGCTACCCCAATTAACGCCAATACGAACTGGTTTGTTATAACGACAAGCCAACTCAATCATTTGTGAAAATTGGGTATCCCGTTTCGCACCTTGACCAACGTTACCAGGATTAATTCGATATTTTGAGAGTGCTTGAGCACAATCAGGGAAATCAGTTAACAGCGTATGGCCGTTATAGTGAAAGTCACCCACCAGTGGAACATGCACTCCCATCTTATCCAACTGCTCACGAATAGAGGGAACAGCGGCAGCGGCAGCAGGGGTATCAACAGTAATACGAACTATTTCAGAACCTGCCTGTGCAAGCTCCTTCACTTGAATAGCTGTGCTAATCGCATTCGCTGTATCGGTGTTAGTCATGGATTGAACGCGAACAGGGGCATCACCGCCCACAGTGATCAGACTATCTCGCCATTGAATCAAAGTTTGCTTTGAAACACGTCGATTGGTTGTGGCATTCACAACATCACTCACGGCCCCATCACTCCTTTGTCAAACTTAATAGTCTGCATTCTTTCGCGAACATTAGTTCTGTCCTTAACATCTCCAGCTAACTGACCACAAGCTGCAGCAATATCATCACCGCGAGTCTTACGAACAGTTGTGATGATGCCTGAATCCATTAAACGCTTTGCAAAGTCTTGAACGCGGGCAGTTGATGAACGCTTCAATCCAGACTCAGGGAATGGGTTAAATGGAATTAAATTTAATTTACAAGGAATCTTCTTTAGCAGATCAATCAATTCTTTGGCATGCTGATCTGTATCGTTAACACCATCCAACATGCAATATTCAAAAGTTAAAAAGTCGCGCGGCGCAAAAGGTAAGTAACGCATACATGCAGACATTAATTCTTTTAACGGGTACTTCTTATTAATTGGCACCAACTCATCTCGCAAAGCATCGTTAGGTGCGTGAAGAGATACAGCCAGAGCTACCGGCAAATCATTTGCCAAACGGTCCATCATAGGAACCACACCGGACGTAGATAAAGTCACACGTCGACGTGACAAACCATAAGCATGGTCATCCAACATCAAACGCATAGCACCTACAACCGGTTCGTAATTCAGTAAAGGCTCACCCATACCCATCAAAACCACATTCGAAATAACTCGACCCTCATGCTCTTGAATCGGTGTACCGTCATAACTATCAATACGTCGAATCGCATTGGGCTCACGGCGTAAAGTATGTTCAGCCATCCATAGCTGCCCAATAATTTCGCCAAGAGATAAATTACGAGAAAAACCTTGTTTGCCAGTTGAACAGAAGCGGCAGTTAACTGCGCAACCTGCTTGAGAGGAGATACATAAAGTACCTCGATCATCTTCCGGTATATAAACCATTTCAACAGCATCGCCAGCCCCAACATCCAACAGCCACTTGCGCGTGCCGTCGGTTGCATGCTGATCACTCACTATTGGTAAAGCGGAGATTTCTGCTTTTTCAGATAAGGTAGTACGAAAGGATTTGGCCAAATCGCTCATTTGAGCGATATCGGCCTCTCCTCGTTGATGGATCCAACGCATCAACTGTTTTGCGCGAAAAGGCTTCTCCTGAAGGCTAGCGATATATTCGCTGAGCCCCTCAGGGTCAAAATTCAACAGGTTGGTGCGTGAGTCAATCAATGTGTAGGTTAAATTAACGTGCAAATACTTGCATGCCTGGGAAGAAGAATGCGATTTCCACAGCGGCAGTCTCAGGAGCATCTGAACCGTGAACAGCGTTAGCATCAATGCTGTCAGCAAAATCAGCACGAATCGTACCCTTGTCAGCCTTCTTAGGATCTGTAGCACCCATCAACTCACGGTTCTTAGCGATAGCGCCTTCACCTTGCAATGCTTGAATCATCACAGGACCTGAGATCATGAAATCAACTAGATCTTTAAAGAAAGGACGCTCTTTATGAACACCGTAGAACTGCTCTGCTTCTTGACGTGAAAGATGAGCCATTTTTGCAGCTACCACTTTCAAGCCAGCCTGCTCAAAACGTGCGTAAATTTGACCAATAACGTTTTTAGCTACTGCGTCTGGTTTGATGATAGAAAGTGTGCGCTCAATTGCCATGACTAAACTCCATTGATAGATAGATTAAAACCCCGAATTATACAACTTTTGAAAGGGTTTACCCCGCCTAACCGCCTTTAAAAGCGTTGATTTTTAAGGGAAAGTAACCTAAACCAAGGGTATTGACGCGGGTTCACTCTCGAAAACACCCCTATTTCCATATCAACTATCCAAAAATCCCTTGAAATTCACACAAAATGTCTATACTTAACAATACGAGCCCAGTGGTGGGCGAGTCATGTTTAATACATAAAGGAGTTTTAATGAGCGATCTCAACACTTATGGTTTTGGGCACGGAAACGCAACAACCAGCGTTCAAGTCCGCAACCGGGTGTTACGTAACACCTACGCCCTTTTGGCTTTATCGATGGTCCCTACAATTTTAGGTGCCTGGATTGGTGTTGCTACAGGTTTTTCACTTTTCGCCGGCAGTCCATTCATAGGCCTTATCGCATTCATGGCGATTGCTTTTGGGTTCTTTTGGGCAATTGAAAAGAACAAGGACAGCGGCTTAGGCGTTCTCTTGCTACTCGGCTTCACATTCTTTATGGGCTTGATGCTTTCTCGCCTCATTGGCTCAATCCTAGGATTCAGCAACGGCGCTAGCCTCATCATGACAGCCTTTGGTGGCACTGCCATCATTTTTGCCGGTATGGCGACTCTAGCCAGCAGCGTCAAAAAAGATTTGTCTGAAGGTCTTGGTAAATGGCTTTTTGCTGGCGTAATTCTTTTATTAATTGCTTCGGTAGCTAATATCTGGCTTCAAATGCCTGCATTGATGTTGACCATCAGCGTTGCAGCCATTGCAATTTTCTCTGCCTTCATTTTGGTTGATGTTCAACGCATCATCAATGGTGGAGAAACTAATTACGTCATTGCAACTCTAAGCATTTACTTAAACGTTT
>JBDLVQ010000025.1:0-18514 GCA_039804685.1 Pseudomonadota bacterium
TTTCATCTAAACAATTGTTAAGAGCTTATAGGACAGGTATCTTTCCTTGGTACTCTGATGGCCAACCGATTTTATGGTGGTCACCAAACCCTAGAATGGTATTAAGACCAAAACAATTCAAAGTTAGCCACAATCTTAGAAAAGATATTAAAAATATCCTAATGGATGCAGATTGGGAAATTAAGGTTGATCATAATTTTCACGAAACAATTCTGTCTTGTGCAACGCAACCGAGAGATGGTCAAAACGGTACTTGGATTACCCATGCCATCATGCATGCTTATGGTGCTATCCATGAACAAGGTTTCGCCCACAGCGTAGAAATCTTTCACCAAGGTCAACGAGTTGGCGGCCTTTACTGTGTCAATATAGGTCAAATGGTATTTGGTGAATCAATGTTTTCTAGAAAACCCAACGCCTCAAAAATTGCACTGGCTAGTCTCTGCGCTTGGTGTATTGACCAAGACATAGAAATGATTGATTGCCAACAGGAAACAGAACATTTAACCTCACTTGGAGGATCACCTATTCCTAGGGAAGTATTTTTAAGGCACGTAGAGGAAAAATGTCCTGCAAAAAATCCTAATTGGAGGTTTAATAAGAATGTTTTAAGTTACTGGCTAAATAAACATTCATGAGCAAACTTAAGGAACTTCCTTTTACAACCCTCCAGTTCTATGCAACGGCTCCTTATGAATGTAGCTATTTGCCTAGTCGCCTAGCTCGATCACAAGTTGCTACACCAACCCATTTAATACATGCTGATATTTATGGTGAACTAGTATCCAATGGTTTTCGCCGCAGCGGTCTATATACTTATCGACCATATTGCGATGGATGTAAAGCTTGTACCGCTTGTAGAGTAAAAGTTAATGATTTTCAAGCCAAGCGTTACCAACGTAGAGCATTTCAAAAGCATCATGGTTTAAGTGTACAAGTAGGTCTTCTTGGCTATTATGAAGATCACTACCAGCTATACATGCAATATCAAAAACATCGCCATTTAGGCGGGGGTATGGATAGCGATGATCAAGAACAATACAAGCAATTTTTATTGCAAAGCAAAGTAAATACGCGATTAATAGAATTTAGAGATGGTCCCAATGATCCGGAGCCAGGTAAATTAAGGATGGTCAGCATCATCGATATGATTCAAGACGGTCTTTCATCTGTTTACACTTTTTATGATCCTAGCGTTAAGAATGCCAGCTATGGAACTTACTGCATCATGTGGCAACTTCAACAAGCAAAAGATTTAGGCTTGCCCTACTTATATTTAGGCTACTACATCGAAGAAAGCCCTAAAATGTCTTATAAGGCTGAATTTGAGCCTTTAGAAATATTGCTTGATAGCCAATGGCAAGTCAATTCAACTATAAAAAAAACTAAGTCACGATGAATCTTTACCCTTTTGTTAAGCCCTGGTTATTTGCCATGGATGCTGAACGTGCGCATAATTTGACACTTAATAGCCTGGATAAGGCTCATGCATGGGGTCTAGGCTTTCTTAGTCAAGAGAAGATTCCACTGGATGAGCGTATTTTTTGTGGCTTGCGCCTTCCCAATCCCGTTGGACTTGCAGCAGGCTTAGACAAAGATGGCAAACATATCGATGCTCTGGCAGATTTAGGTTTTGGATTTATTGAAATCGGCACAGTCACTCCTAAAGCTCAAGCCGGTAATCCTAAACCTCGAATGTTTCGGCTGCCAGAAGCTCAGGCCTTGATTAATCGCATGGGATTTAATAACGATGGCGTTGATGCTTGTGTCACCCGCGTTAAGAAATCAGAATTTTGGCAATCAGGAGGAATTCTAGGCCTTAATATTGGGAAAAATGCACTGACGCCAATTGAATTAGCAGCAGATGACTATATTCATTGCATGCAAAAAGTGTATGACATTGCCTCATATATCACGGTCAATATATCTTCACCAAACACCAAAAATTTACGTCAACTACAAGGTGGCGATGAACTTGATTTGTTATTGAACGCTATTGCCCTTGAAAAACAAAAACTATCAGATACTTATAAAAAACAAGTCCCATTGTTTTTAAAAATTGCCCCTGATTTAGACGCCGATCAAATTCAAAATATTGCTGAACTTCTCATCAAGTATCAAATCGATGCTGTGATTGCAACCAATACAACAATTGCCAGAGATGCAGTAGCCCACCTTGCCAATGGCCAAGAGGCCGGCGGCTTATCCGGAGGGCCTGTTAAAGCATCTTCTGATGCCGTTATTCGGCAGTTGGCAAAGACCTTAAATGGGCAGCTTCCAATCATCGGAGTGGGTGGCATCTTGTCTGGTCAGGATGCAAAAGACAAGATCGAATCTGGGGCTAGCTTGGTTCAACTCTATAGTGGTCTTATTTATAAAGGTCCTCATTTAGTATCAGATTGCGCTGCGGCACTGAAAAAATAAACGAATAAAGTCGTTTCACAATGTGCAATTAGCCAGTTTTATGGCTAAAATAATGTCATGACAAGTAGAACAGCTATCCAAGTTCTAGACAGAATGATGTGTCTCTTGGATGCCCTCGCCCAGAGTGATGAGCCTGAGAGTCTTAAGAAACTCTCAGAGATTACTGAGCTTCACCCTTCAACCGCACATCGTATCCTCAACGATATGGTTGCATGCCGATTAGTTGAACGTGGTGATAGCGGAACATACAGATTAGGCCTTAAATTATTAGAATTGGGCAATCTTGTGAAAGCCCGTCTTTCAGTTCGTGATGCGGCCCAATTTCCGATGCGCACCCTTCATAAACTAACTGGCCAAACGGTTAATCTATCTGTCAGACAAGGTGATGAAATTGTTTATATTGACAGGGCTTATAGCGAACGCTCTGGAATGCAAGTTGTTAGAGCCATTGGTGGTAGAGCACCCTTACATTTAACATCGGTTGGGAAGTTATTTTTGGCTGATGATGATGATGCAAAGATCAAAGCTTACGTTGCTAAAACTGGCTTGAAAGGACATACACAAAATAGTATTCATGATGCAACTCAATTACAAAAAGAGCTTGAATTAGTGAAAATTCTCGGCCACGCTAGAGATGACGAAGAATTAGAGATGGGGGTGAGTTGCATGGCTGCCGCCATTCTAGATGACAGTGGCAAACTGGTGGCCGGATTATCTTTATCTGCTCCAACAGAGCGCATTCAAGAAGAATGGCTCAAATCACTCAAAGACACTGCAGTACAAATTTCAAAGAGCTTGGGTTATAAAGTTTCTGGCCCAACCGTTAAATAATAGTTTCTAAGTTTATAGTCGGCGAATGGGTGTTGGGTTTGGATTACTCTCCAACCACTCTTTAACACGAACAGCATCAGCAAATCGTGAGAGCTTGCCCACAGAATCCAAGAAAACCATGACTACATCACGACCTTGAATCTTTGCTTGCATCACTAAACAGCGGCCAGCGGCAGAAATATAGCCAGTTTTTTGCAAACCAATATCCATATCACTGGCTCTGACTAAACGATTGGTATTTACAAACTTCTGCTCACGTTTACCAATCATGATGCTGTAGTCTGGTCGGGTTGAAAACTCTCTGATAACTTTGTGCTGATAAGCTGCCTCAACTAAACGAGTTAAGTCTTCCGGACTTGAAATATTTTCACTAGACAAACCTGTGGGATCAGCAAACTTAGATTGACTCATACCCAAGATTTTTGCTTTAGCATTCATGGCATCAACAAATGCCGCCACCCCACCTGGATAATTGCGCCCTAAAGCATGAGCTGCTCTATTTTCAGAAGACATCAAAGCCAATAACAAAGCCTGCTCTCTAGTCATTTGCGCATGTTCTGTTACACGTGATTTAGCTCTACCAGGATATGTGTTGACGTCGTCTTGATGAATAACAATATTTTCACTCAAAGGTAATTGAGCATCCATCACTACTAAGGAAGTCATTAATTTTGTAATAGAAGCAATCGGTAATGCCGCATGTGCATTCTTTTCAAATAAAACTTCATGCGTTTGACGATCAACAATCAATGCGACACTTGACTTTAAATTTAAAGCATCATGATTACCACGTAACCCCATCGCAGATGCAAAAGATGGCCGCTTTTCATCAGCAGTATCACTAGTAGTTTTACGTGTAGTTGTTGTTCTAACTTTCTTTTGCTTTTTGGGCGATTTGACTTGCTTACTTTTAGCTTCTGAACTTGGTGTTTGAGATTGAGCCTGAGCTTCTAGGACGGGTACGGCCAAAGTTAGAGAGGTCAAACCAATAAAAATGGCACGTAAAAATTTACTTGAAAGTGTCATGTGTGTCGTCAAAATAACCCAATAATTGATGTTTTCTTAATGTATTTGAATGATAAGCCATCAGACCTGATTTTCTTAATCAATTTTGGCTAAATTTGCTTTATTAACCAGTAATACAGCTGAACTTGTGAGTGCAATACCGAGAATAATTGTCCATGTAATGGGTTCATTAAATAAGAACCAAGCCATCAGAGCAGTTGTAGGCGGTGTTAGGTACATTAGACTGGTAACACGCGTTGTTTCACCGTTACGAATAAGAATGAACAATAAGGAGATGGCGCCAATGGATAAGGCAAAGATTCCCCAAAGCAACGCACCAATCATCTCTGGAACCCATTCGATTTCCATTGTGTCAAAAATCAACATAATTGGTAAACAAACTAAGACTGAGGTCGCGAATTGAATAACTGATCCAGTGCGAATATCAAATTGAGCGCAATATTTCTTTTGATAAAGAGTGCCAGCTGTGATGCTTAATAAAGCAAAAAATCCAAAGCCTAAAGATAGCCAACTTAATCCAATTAAAGAAAGTTTTGTCCATACAACTAGCCCAACGCCCATTAAACCAATCACTAAACCCAGCCACTGTTGACGAGTCACTTTCTCAGCTATCAATGCAGAAAGCCAAGCTGTAAGAATGGGTTGAAGACCTACGATCAATGCAACCAAGCCAGCGGACATACCCTCTTTCACAGCAACCCAAACCCCACCCACATAGCCTGCCTGTAAAAAAATTCCTGAAATTGCAATATGTAATGTTTGTGATTGTGAGGGCCACGGTGCTTTAGATAAAAATACGATCGGCAACATACAAACAACTACGCCTGAAAACCTAAGAACAACAAAAGTCATTGGCTCGGCATGCGGCATGCCATAGATGGCAATAATAAAACCCGTACTCCAAAGAATCACAAAAATAGGCGCAATCAATGGTGCTAGACGATGTACCCACGGATTTTTAATCATATATTTGCCTTAAGCTTCTGATGATATTCAAAAGCTAATTGTATTGTTTGTGCATGAACACTAACAGTTGTTTGAATATCATGACCATAACCGCCTGCCATGGCTATAGCGATTGGGCATTGGTGACCATTTGCAAAATCCAAAACCATTCGATCACGACTAGCCATCCCCTCTGTTGTGAGTTTTAATCTTCCTAAGCGATCACCCTCATGTGGATCAGCGCCAGCAAGATAAATAATTAATTCAGGAGTAAACCTGGCCTCTAAAAACTCTAAGGCTTGATTAAGAGTTTCTAAATATTCCTGATCAGTTGTTCCGTCAGGAAGCCCCCAATCTAAGTGACTGGCTTCTTTTCTAAATGGAAAGTTTTTTTCGCCATGCAAGGATAAGGTGAAACAACTCAGATCTTGGCCCAAGAGCGATGCTGTCCCGTTCCCCTGGTGAACATCCAAATCTATAATCGCTACCGATGTTGGTTTTATATTTTGAACATATTTAGCTGCCACTGCAGCATCATTGAAGACACAAAAACCGCTTCCTTTATCTGCATAGGCATGATGTGTTCCACCGGCAAGATTAACGGAAACACCCTCCTGTATTGCCGATAAACATGCTTCAATAGTTGCTCCAGCAGATCTTCTCGATCGTTCAACCATTTCTTCCGACCACGGAAAGCCAATTTCTCTAATTTGTGCGGGAGTTAGCTGTCCTAGTGAAACTGCGTTTATATATCCTTCAGTATGTACACGCATCAAATCAGTATTACTAGCAGCCACAGGCACTATGAGCTCAATACCTTCTGTTTTACTGACATGATCTCTTAATAATCTGTATTTCTCCATCGGAAAACGATGCCCACTTGGCAACGGAAGGACAAAATGATCGGTGTAATAGGCTTTCACAGCCTAATTTTGCCTTTTTTTCATAATGTGGGCTTGACTTCCCCCTTTTACCCCCTATACTTATATTTGTGCAGTGCAACAAATATGTTGGGCCTACCCTTTAATCATTGGAGAATAAAGAAATGACATTAACACCAGAACAAATCGCAGCAGCGAACAAAGCTAACTTAGAGACACTATTAAGCCTAACAAACAAGGCTTTTGAAGGTGTTGAGAAACTTGTTGAATTAAACATGGCTGTTGCTAAGGCATCTTTGAACGAAAACGTTCATAACGCTAAACAGGCTTTATCAGTCCGTGATGCACAAGCATTAATGGCTATGCAAGCTGGTATGGTTCAGCCGTTAGCAGAAAAAATTATGTCTTACAGCCGTCATCTTTATGACATTGCTAATGAAACACAAGCTACGTTCACAACAGTGTCAGAGTCACAATTGAAAAAAAGTAACGGCAACTTGAACGGTTTAGTTGAAGAGTTGTCTAAGAATGCGCCAGCTGGTTCAGAGGCTGCTGTTCAAGCAATCAAACAAGCTATGGCTGCGGCTAACAATGCTTATGAAACAACTCAAAAGTCTATCAAGCAAGCTGTTGATTTAGCACAAAACAACTTCAATGCCGCTGCTAACACTGCTGTTAAAGCAGCTCGCGGTAAGAAGTAAGCACTATGCAAGCCACATAGATCATCATGATGGCTGTAAAGGATTGTTGCAGTAAAAGTTGTCTCCTCGGTACCCAGTCAGATTAATATCTGCAAGTACCCTTTCAACCCCCGCCCAGTGCGGGGGTTTTTTTATGGCCATAATTAAAAATTAATTAGCGCAAATGAAAGACGTAAAAAAAGCTCTTACATGTAAGAGCTTTTTATCAAGCAAGTTGAAGCTATTTTTTCTTTTGTGGTGGTAAGTCGGTACAACTGCCATGGGCAACCTCAGCAGCCATACCCACAGATTCACCAAGAGTTGGGTGAGGATGGATGGTTTTACCAATGTCTATGGCATCAGCACCCATTTCAATTGCTAAACATACTTCACCAATTAAATCACCAGCGTGCGTACCTACAATACCGCCACCAATAATCCGATGTGTAGTTTTATCAAACAGAAGCTTTGTGAAACCCTCATCGCGACCATTAGCAATAGCTCGACCACTTGCAGCCCAAGGGAACATGCCTTTTTCGTAAGCAATGCCTTTTGCTTTACATTGCTCTTCGGTGAGACCTGCCCATGCCACTTCAGGATCGGTATAAGCAACGGAAGGTATTTGTTTAGCATCGAAGTATGCTTTTTGACCAGCAGCGACCTCTGCAGCAACGTGTGCCTCATGAACAGCCTTATGCGCTAACATAGGTTGGCCCACAATATCGCCAATGGCATAGATATTAGCAACGTTAGTTCTTAGCTGAGTATCAACTGGAATAAAACCTCTTTCATCAACGATGACGCCAGCTTTATCAGCATCAATCTTCTTACCGTTAGGAGTTCGACCAACAGCAACAAGAACTAAATCGTAGACCTGCGGAGATGATGGTGCTTTATCACCTTCAAAAGTTACATGAATACCATCAGCCTTTGCCTCGGCTTTTGTAGCTCTAGTCTTCAACATGATGTTGTCAAATCGAGGAGCATTAACTTTTTCCCAGACTTTTTCTAAGTCACGATCAGCCCCAGCCATCAAACCATCCATCATCTCAGCAATATCGATCTTGCTTCCTAGGGTACTGTAGACAGTGGCCATTTCAAGCCCAATAATGCCACCACCAATGACCAACATTCTCTTAGGAACAGAAGTCAATTGCAGCGCCCCTGTACTGTCAACAATGCGAGGATCTTTTGGTAGGAAAGGCAACATCACTGACTGACTACCAGCAGCAATAATTGCTTTTTGAAAACGAATAACTTCTTTAGCACCTGTGGTTGCTTTAGAACTTCCTTCTGTAACATCCACTTCCACATGATGGGCATCTAAAAAGCGGCCAATGCCTCGAACAGTTTTAACTTTTCTGGCTTTGGCCATACCGGCCAACCCCCCAGTTAATTTGCCAATAACGCTTTCTTTATGAGCTCGTAGCTTATCAATTTCTACTTTAGGCTCACCATAACTAATACCATGCGCAGCCATCGCCTTAACCTCATCCATGATCGCAGCAGTATGAAGAAGTGCTTTAGATGGAATGCACCCAACGTTTAAGCAAACGCCACCCAAGGTTGAATAGCGCTCAACAATAATCGTATTTAGTCCTAAGTCAGCACTTCTAAATGCTGCGCTATATCCTCCTGGACCAGCGCCGAGTACTAACATGTCACACTCATGATCAACCTTGCCAGCAAAAGACCCAGCTGCAACGGGTGCAGATACTTTTACTGGTGGTGGGGCTTCGGCAGTGGCAGGTTTAGATGGAACAGTAGAAGCAGTTGCCGCAACTTCAGCATCAGCTTCGATAGTCGCAATCACCATACCTTGATTAATCTTGTCACCAACATTTACGGCAACACTCAAAATAGTTCCAGCTTGCTCGCTAGGAACCTCCATAGTGGCCTTGTCAGATTCAAGAACAAGCAGTGCCTGTTCTTTCTCAACCTTATCGCCAACCTTCATGAGAACTTCAATCACTGGGATATCGTGAAAGTCACCGATATCTGGAACTTTGATTTCTATCTTTGCCATGTCTATTTCCTTTTACAAGACGACACGACGGAAGTCGGCCAAAAGTTCAGATAAATAAACATTGAACTTGGTTGCTAAAGCACCATCAATTACACGGTGGTCCGCAGTTAAAGACAAGGGACAAATTAATTTAGGAACAAACTCTTTTCCATTCCAAACTGGTTTCATTGAGGCTTTATTAACGCCCAAAATAGCCACTTCAGGGGCATTAATAATCGGAGCAAAATAAGTTCCTCCAATACCACCTAATGATGAGATCGTGAATGAAGCACCCTGCATTTGGTCCGGCTTCAACTTACCTTCACGAGCTAACTTTGCTAACTCGCCTGTCTCTTTTGCAATTTCAAAAATTCCTTTTTTATCAGCATTTTTTACAACTGGCACAACAAGTCCGTTAGGAGTGTCAGCAGCAAATGCAATATGGAAATATTTCTTAAGAACCAAATCATCCCCATCTAAGGAGCTATTAAATTCTGGATACTTCTTCAATGCATTAACGGCAGCTTTAATCAAGAAAGCCAGCATTGTCACTTTAATACCCTGCTTTTCATTATCTTTATTAGTCATGACACGAAATGCCTCTAATTCAGTAATGTCAGCATCTTCGTGATAAGTGACCGCTGGGATCATTACCCAGTTACGTGACAAATTGGCAGCAGATAATTTTTGGATTCTTGATAAAGGTTTGGTTTCGATATCGCCAAACTTTGTGAAATCAATTTTCGGCCAAGGTAACAAATTCAAACCACCACTAGCAGCAACTGGAGACCCAGCCGGTGAGGCAGCTTGACCAGTCATAATATTTTTCACATAAGCCTGGACATCCTCTTGAGTTACACGTGACTTAGGTCCAGTACCAATAACCTTAGAAACATCAACACCTAATTCTCTGGCGTACTTACGAACAGATGGACTTGCATGACTCACACCACCCACAGGAGTCGCTTCTGTTCTAACAGCCGCAGGAGCAGAAGCAGCTGATGGCGTAGGACTTGAAGACTTTTGAACTGGTGCAGCAACAGGAGTTTGAACTTGAGCAACAGGCGCAGCTGATGACGATGCGCCACTGGTTTCAAGAATAACAACCACATCACCTTCAGAGATGCTCTCACCAATTTTTACTCTGAGCTCCTTCACAACACCTGCATCTGATGATGGCACATCCATAGTTGCTTTATCTGATTCAAGAGTGACCAAAGACTGCTCTTTTTCAACACGATCACCCACTTTTACATGAATCTCAATAACAGGAACGCCCTTATAGTCACCAATATCTGGCACTTTAATTTCTATTGATTTAGACCCAGTAGTGTTAGTTGAGGAAACAGGTGGAGCAACTGAAGTGCTTATCGAAGTCGCTTGGGGAGCGGCAGAAGTCGCCGTTGCACTCTCAGGCTCTAAAAGAACAACAACACTTCCCTCAGATATGTTGTCACCAAGATTGACCTTAACTTCTTTCACAATGCCCGCTTCTGAAGAAGGCACATCCATGGTTGCTTTATCAGATTCTAAAGTTACCAAAGATTGCTCTTTCTCTACACGATCACCAGGTTTGACATGGATCTCAATTACTGGAACATCTTTATAGTCACCAATGTCAGGAACTTTGATTTCAATTACTTGTGTCATCTTGTTATCCTCACACTGTCATTGGGTTAGGTTTTTTAGGATCTAGACCGTACTTCTTCAAAGCATCAGCAACTTTGGCATGTTCAATTTGACCATCATCAGCAAGTGCTTTAAGAGCTGCAACAGTTACCCAGCGACGATCGACCTCAAAGAAGTGCCTTAGTTTTTCACGGGTATCAGAACGACCATAACCATCAGTTCCAAGAACACTGTAACGCTTGCCAGTATTTTGAATAGCTGGACGAATCTGTTCAGCAAACATACGAACATAATCTGTAGCTGCAATAACAGGGCCAGTTGTGTCTTTTAAGAGTTTTTCAACATGTGAAAGAACTGGTTTGCTAGTTGGGTTCAACATATTAGTACGCGCAGTTGCATTCCAATCGCGACCTAACTCTGTAAAGCTTGGGCAACCCCAAATATCAGAAGCAACACCCCAATCATCACGCAACATATTGGCTGCTTCGATAACTTCTCGGAAAATTGTGCCACTACCAAGTAGCTGAACGCGCTGCTTGGCTTTTGCATCCCCAACAGTTGTTAACTTATACATACCTTTTAGGATGTCCTGCTCAGACCCCTTCGGCATTGATGGATGAGCATAGTTTTCATTCATCAAAGTAATGTAATAGTAGACATCATCTTGGTTAGTCATCATGCGACGCATACCATCTTGAATAATGACCGCTAATTCAAAAGCAAAAGTTGGGTCATAACTAATACAGTTAGGTATTGCACCGCTCCATAGATGGCTGTGACCATCTTCATGCTGAAGACCTTCACCATTGAGGGTTGTTCGACCTGCTGTACCACCCAATAAGAAACCACGACTTCTCATATCACCAGCTGCCCAAGCTAAGTCACCAATTCTTTGGAAACCAAACATGGAATAGAAAATATAGAAAGGCAACATCGGTACACCGTGCGTTGAATAGGATGTTGCCGCAGCAATCCAGTCACACATAGCACCTGCTTCGTTAATACCTTCTTGCAAAATTTGACCGTGCTTATCTTCTTTATAGAACATCAACTGGTCGTGATCCTGCGGGGTATACAACTGACCTAACTGGTTCCAAATGCCCAACTGACGGAACATACCTTCCATACCAAAAGTACGAGACTCATCCGGAACAATTGGAACAACACGCTTGCCAATCAACTTATCTTTAATGATGATGTTCAGCATGCGAACAAATGCCATCGTTGTTGAAATCTCACGACCTTCAACAGTAGCTTCAAGCAAAGGCGTGAAAGTATCTAACTTTGGAACATCAAGACTTTCTGCTTTCGTTCGACGTTGAGGCAAATAACCACCCAACTCCATACGTCTTTCACGCATGTAATTCAGTTCAACACTACCCTCTTCAAACTTAACAAGCGGTAATTCTTCAATCTTGTCATCTGTGACAGGAATCTTAAACCGATCACGAAATGCTTTAACGTCCTCAATGTTCATCTTCTTGGCTTGGTGAGCAATGTTCATTGCTTGACCGGAGTTACCCATACCATCACCCTTGATGGTCTTAGCCAAAATAACAGTAGGCTGATTTTTGTGATTATTGGCGGCATGGAAAGCAGCATAGACCTTGTATGGATCATGACCGCCACGGTTCAAATTCCAAACTTCATCATCACTCCAATCTGCAACAAGAGCTTGCAGTTCAGGCGTATTAAATACTACCTGACGAACATAGGCGCCATTCTTAGATTTCATTGTTTGATATTCACCATCAACAATTTCACCTAGACGCTTCATCAAAATGCCTTTTTTATCACGTGCAAATAAAGCATCCCAATGCGTACCCCAAACTAACTTGATTACATTCCAACCAGAACCACGGAACTCACCTTCAAGTTCTTGAATAATCTTACCGTTACCACGAACAGGACCATCTAGACGTTGCAAGTTACAGTTAATAACGAAACATAAGTTATCTAACTTTTCACGGCCAGCCATACCAATCGCACCTAATGATTCTGGCTCATCAGTTTCACCATCGCCTAAAAATGCCCATACTTTACGACCCTCAGTTTGAGCAAAGCCGCGATCTTGCAAATACTTCATGAAGCGAGCTTGGTAAATAGCCATAATTGGGCCTAAGCCCATTGATACTGTTGGGAACTGCCAGAAATCAGGCATTAACCATGGGTGCGGGTAACTAGAAATCCCTTGACCATCTACTTCTTGTCGGAAGTTATTTAAATGTTCTTCAGATAATCTTCCCAACATATAAGCACGAGCATAAACACCTGTCGCAACGTGACCTTGAACAAACACCAAATCTCCGCCGTGTTTATCAGAAGGTGCATGCCAGAAATGGTTGAAACCTACATCGTATAAAGTTGCTGCAGATTGAAAAGAAGAAATATGTCCGCCAACGTTGGTATTTTTATTGGCCCTTAGGACCATCGCCATCGCATTCCAACGTGTGTAAGCACGGATACGCTCTTCAACTTCGTGATTGCCCGGTAGTTTTGCTTGCTGATCGACAGGAATAGTGTTGATGTAAGGAGTTTCAGCATGGAATGGTTGAACAACACCGTTAACTCGAGCATGAGAAATTTGCTCATCTATTAAATAAGCTGCACGATCAACACCTTCTTTAGCGATAACGCCATTAAGGGCATCAATCCACTCTTTTGTTTCTATTGGATCAATATCTTCTGTCTGAATTGAGCCTAGTACTTGTTCTTGTCCTGTAGCCATTATTAACTCCTCGTTATCTAGCATTAACCGTTGGGCTATAAAACCCAATGCATATTCAATAATTCTAAAAAACAGTACTAAACGCATCAAGTTATTTACCACATAACGAATGCCTTTCTCATAATATGGAATATTATTGCTGAGCAGCAGAATTAAAAAAATAAAACACTGCTGCGACTGTCGGCCGGAATTAAACTCGTGTCTTCTATGGTTTTCCCTAGTTAATGAGAATTTAGAGTTGATTACAAAAATCGCAACAAAATTTGAAGAGTTTTTAGAAAAGTTACTGCCAAAGGCTCTAAATCAGAGAACAAGGTCATATACATTTTTATTTATACCAATACTGGCGATTGTGATTTTCACAAGCGTTATGGCATTAATTTTGTGGACGCTTAATTACCAAGATAAGAATCAACAACAGTACACCCTATATCGAGAAAGTGCCTACGCCAAGCAACGCATCATGATGCGATTTGTATCAAATGAAGAATCTTTACTAGATTTAAGTAGGGAAATCAGTACATCAATCATTGAAATGCAAAACCCTGATGCTTTCTTACGCAGGGCAACTACCCTTATACAAGATAGCCCTGAAATATTGCATTTGAGATGGATAGATCATGACAGAAATAGATTATGGAATATTCCAGTATCACTAAACCATCAAGAATGGTTTGAGCGTAACAAAGTTAAACCAACGTTAGAGAAAGAATTGGCTGGCTTAGTTGCCATAGCATCAGAAACCAATAAAGCTGAATATGGAAGAATTCTTAGCTTTGAGTTTGATGAAAAAGATAATGCTAGCTTAGATAGAGAGAGTATTTTTTGGCATGTTACACCTGTCATACAAAGAGGCAAAGTGATTGGCACAATAGCAGTAATCTACTCCTCAAGAAGAGTACTCAAACATATGATTCCAACTGAGCTAGGGGGATTGTATAGATTCTCATTAATGGATACAGGCGGGAAAGAAATTGCTACTTCTAACCCTAAAAAAACAAGTGCTAGATCAATAGAACATAGTGTAACTATAGATAAGTTTGGTATCCCACTTAGCTTGAATGTTAGTGCATATCCTCCCCCAACCAACCTCACCTACAGAACTTTACTTTGGCTTGTTATTGGATTGAGTGGCTTTGTTATTTGGAGCTTATGGTCAGTATGGAAGCAAACAACTCAAAGATACGCCGTTCAAAAAGATCTTCAAATTGAAACTAATTTCCGCAGAGCTATGGAAGAGTCGATATCAATTGGTATGAGAGCTCATGATTTAAAGGGAGACATCACATATGTAAATCCTGCCTTTTGTGAAATGGTAGGCTGGACCAAGGATGAATTGATTGGGATGACACCACCATTTCCATATTGGCCTGATGAATTAATTCCTGATTTAAATAAAATGATGACTATCGCCCTGACTGGCAATAGTCCTAAAACAGGCTTTGAAGCTATTCTAAAAAAGAAAGATGGTTCTACCCTCAATATCAGAACATTTGTTTCTAAATTAATTGATGAAAAAGGTCAGCAAGTTGGTTGGGTCAGTTCAATAGTAGACATTTCAGAACCTGTCAAAGCAAGACAAGAATTGGCTCTAGCTCAAGAACGATTTACCACTGTATTAGAAAGTTTGGATGCTGCAGTTTCTGTGATATCTCTACAAAGTGGGCAACTATTGTTTGCAAATAAATATTATCGTGATCACTTTGGAATAACCACACAGGCTCACCTAGATTTAGCTGGCCATGAAATTGAACCGAGCGACATTGATGCATTAGACATAGATAGTGTCGATGGATTTGTTGGCTTACCAGCATCTGAGTTAACCCCAACACAGTCAGACTTCAGAGAAATTCAAATCAAGAGTTCTAAGTCATGGTACGAAGTAAGACGTCGCTATATTTCATGGGTTGATGGTCATCTTGCACAATTAATTGTTGCCACAGACATTACTGCAAGAAAAAATGCTGATGAACTCGCAAGGCAGCAAGAGGAAAAAATGCAGTTTTCTAGCCGCTTAACAACCATGGGTGAAATGGCATCATCCTTAGCTCATGAACTTAATCAACCATTAGCAGCAATCAGCAACTACTGCACAGGCATTGCCAACAGGCTCAAATCTAGCCAACCATTTGATATTGATAAGGATATCTTGCCTGCCATTGAAAAAGCGACAACCCAAGCTCATAGGGCTGGAACAATTATTCAACGGATTAGAGGCTTTGTAAAAAGAAGCCAGCCACAAAGTAAAACCGTTGATATCCATGAAATTATTGAAGATTCAGTTGGTTTAGCCGAAATTGAAGCACAACGTCATGGTGTCCAGCTCAGCAGTTCAATTGCAGATTACTTACCAATGGTGTCTTTAGACCCTATTTTGATCCAGCAAGTTCTTGTTAATCTGCTGAAAAATGCCATTGATGCTGTGAAAAAAAGCCCAAATAACATCCCGAATGCCAAAATTATTGCCTTAAAAGTAGATATTGAACAATCACTTAGCCCTAAAATGCTAAGAATTAGAGTCATTGACCAAGGGCCAGGTATTCCTGAAGATGCACTTGATAGGTTGTATGAACCATTTTTCAGTACCAAACAAGATGGAATGGGTATTGGCTTAAATATCTGTCGATCCATTATTGAATCTCACAGAGGCAGGCTTTGGGTGACCAATCATAGCAGTGAAAAAGATCAGGGTAGCACCGGCTGCACCTTTACAATACTACTTCCACTGGAATAATAAAGAATATGAATACTAAAACTGAAATCGTTTATGTCGTAGATGACGATGAGGCTGTTAGAGACTCATTAACTTGGCTTTTAGAGAGTAATGGATACTCTGTTAAATGTCAGCCGAGTGCAGAAAGATTTTTACAGTCACTACAAGGTGATGATAAAGAAACTGTTTCATGTCTGATATTAGATGTGCGTATGCCAGGCATGTCAGGTTTAGAACTTCAAGAACGTCTTTTAACTGAAGGCATTCCAATGCCTATCGCCTTTATCACTGGTCATGGCGATGTTTCAATGGCGGTCTCCACAATGAAAAAAGGTGCTGTGGATTTCATTGAAAAGCCGTTTAAAGAATCAGAGCTAAAAACACTCGTCGAGAAGATGTTATCTCGTGCAAGAGTTGAGTACGCTAAAGCAGACTCCCAAAAGAATACTCAAAATCTTTTAAGCAAACTCACAGGCCGTGAGAAGCAAGTTTTAGAACGTATTGTTGCTGGAAGATTAAATAAGCAAATCGCAGATGACTTAAACATTTCGATTAAAACAGTTGAGGCCCATCGTGCCAACATCATGGAAAAACTCAACGTTAACACCGTTGCAGATTTACTACGTTTAGCCTTATCTGAAACAAACTCTTAAAACATATGTCTGCTCAAATCATCGATGGCAACGCTTTAGCCAAAAAAATCAGAATTGAAATTGCGACAAGAACCGCTTCCTTAGTTGCTAAAAACATACAACCAGGTTTAGCTGTTTTACTAGTAGGTGAAGATCCAGCAAGTCAGGTCTATGTTCGCAACAAAGTAAAAGCTTGTGAAGATGTTGGCATGCACTCAATCTTGGAAAGACATCCCGCTGATTTAAGTGAAGAGAAGCTACTCCAAAGAATTGCGGAGCTCAACCAAGATAAGACTATCCATGGCATCTTGGTTCAACTTCCACTACCCAAACACATTGACAGTCATCGTGTGATTGAATCTATCGCCCCTGAAAAGGATGTGGATGGTTTTCACGTAGCTAATGCTGGTGCTCTCATGATTGGCGCACCTCTATTTAGACCCTGTACACCTTATGGCTGTATGAAAATGCTTGAAAGCATCGACTACCCTATTCGTGGGGCAAGAGCTGTTGTCATTGGCGCGTCTAATATTGTTGGTAAACCAATGGCTATGTTGCTTTTACAGGCCGGCGCAACAGTCACTATTTGCAATAGCAAAACAAGAGACTTAACAGCGCACACCAAAGAAGCAGATATTTTAGTTGTGGCTACTGGGAAACCAAAAATGATTACAGGGGAAATGGTCAAGCCAGGCGCAGTCGTCATTGACGTTGGCATCAACCGTTTACCAGATGGCAAATTGTGTGGTGACGTAGATTTTGAATCGGTTCAAGCCGTTGCTAGCGCAATAACACCAGTCCCTGGCGGTGTTGGCCCCATGACGATTACGATGCTACTACTTAACACCTTAGAGGCAGCTGAAAGAATTTAAGATTTTTCACTGTAAAAGGATTTGTCAGGCGCTCTAAATGAGTGCCTGATTTTTTTTTGCTTTCGATAGATAATATCCCCATGAAAAACCCACTACTCTCATTTGGTCATGGCTTACCGGACTACTCAGCCATTAAAGCAGAACACATCAAGCCGGCAATCCAAGAACTCTTAAAGCTCGCCCAAGAATCTGTTGATCATGCTCTTCTTCCTGACACGAAGACCACTTGGAAAGAACTGGTGGAACCCCTAGAAAATGCAACAGAATCCCTTGGAAGATCATGGGGAATTATTAGTCACTTGAATAGTGTTGCTGATACACCTGAACTTCGTGCAGCCTATGGTGAAATGTTGTCCGAGGTGACTGCATTCTGGAGCAGCTTAGGTCAAAACCTTGCCTTATATAAAAAATATAAAGCATTAAGTGAGTCTCCAGAATTTAAATCTTTGAGTTTTGCTGAACAAAAGGTTATTCAAAATTCTCTTCGAGATTTTCGCCTAGGCGGGGCTGAACTATCAGAGGAAGAAAAACCCCGCTTTGCCGATATTCAAGATGAGCAGGCTAAGCTGGCCAAGGAGTTTTCTGATCATGTTTTGGATGCAACAAATCAATTTGTACATTTAATTAAAGATCCAGCAGATCTTAAAGGTCTTCCTGAAGATGCTGTTGCGGCAGCTAAGGAAACTGCCGACTCAAAAGAATTAGATGGTTGGGCATTTACCCTGCACTTTCCATCATACTTCCCTGTCATGCAATTTTCTGAAAATAGAACGCTCAGAAAGACCCTTTATCAGGCATACATCACAAGAGCTTCTGAATTAGGATCGACGTTTGGTGATGGGAAACCTGAATGGGACAACACCAAGAATATGCTTGATCAACTCAGGCTAAAAAATGAAGAAGCAAAAATGTTGGGATTTGCAAACTATGCAGCCCTTAGTCTTGCTCCCAAAATGGCAAAAACCGTCTCAGAAGTAGATCAATTTCTTGAAGACTTTGCAAAAAAAGCTCGCTTTCACGGTCAAAAAGATTGGGAAGATTTACAAGTATTTGCGAAGGAAAAATTAGCCATTGAAACACTCGAACCATGGGACATGGCTTATGCATCTGAACAATTAAAGCAAAAGCGTTACTCATTCTCCGAGAAT
>JBDLVQ010000026.1:0-28742 GCA_039804685.1 Pseudomonadota bacterium
TGTCTGATCGGAGAGATTGATAGCGTTAAGCACAGAAAAACCAATGCCCATGTACCAGTGGATCGAGTGATGAATTCAATCGGATTGGCGCTCAAATCATCTTGGTATCCCAAAATAAATAACCTAATTAAAGGCAATAAACCTAAGCCAATAATGAATACATTCATGATCTAGTAAAACTTACGCAAATCCATGTCTTTGTAAAGATGGGCAACCTGATCCCCATAACCATTGAAAAGCAGAGTTTTTATTTTAGGTGCAAACATCCCACCCTCAGCGCCGATTCGGCGCTCAGTCGCTTGACTCCAGCGAGGGTGATTCACAAGTGGATTAACGTTGGAATAAAAGCCGTATTCATAGGGTGCTGAAACTTTCCAGCTAGTTGGAGGTTCTTTATCGGTGAATCGAATTTTCACAATAGACTTAGCACTCTTAAATCCATACTTCCAAGGTACCACCAATCGAATAGGTGCTCCATTTTGTTTTGGAAGAACTTCGCCATAAAGGCCAAAAGTTAAGAGGCTCAGATCATTCATTGCCTCATCTAATCGTAAACCTTCGGTGTATGGCCAATTCAGAACTGGACTATTAATGCCTGGCATTTGTTTAGGATCTGCCAAGCTTATAAATTCAATATATTTAGCTGAACTCTGAGGCTCAGATGCTTTGATTAAGTTTGATAAAGAATATCCAAGCCATGGAATCACCATCGACCAACCTTCAACACATCGAAACCTATAGACTCTCTCTTCCATGGGGGCTAGTTTTAAAAGACTATCTATATCCCAAACTTTAGGCTTATTAATGAGGCCCTCAACACTGATGGTCCACGGTCTTGTTTTAAGTGTATGGGCGTTTCTAGCAGGGTCAGATTTATCAGTTCCAAACTCATAAAAATTGTTATAGCTAGTAACGTCTTTATAGCTGGTTAATTTTTCGGTTAAAAAATACTTGGGGTTTGATTTTGAGCTGAGTTGAGTATTTTGAGCAAGACCAGTTCTGCTAAAAATTGCAGCATTTGATAAACCAAAGACTCCTGCTGCCGCTAACTTAATCAGTTGACGGCGCTTTTCAAATACTTCTTTTGGGGTGATGTCACTAGGCAAAATGCTAAAGTCATTTTTCATGCGTCTAGCTTAATCCAGAACAACAATCTTTGCTGATAGTCTAGATTAAAATCTGAGTCTCATATGCTCAATTTTCAAGCACTTATCCATGATGACTGATAGGTCATGTTCTTGGGCATACGCTAAGGCCTCGGCGTTGATGACGCCTAATTGAAGCCATAAGGATTTAGCGCCAATTGCAACAGCCTCTATTGCGATTGGTAAACAATCCTCTGATTTTCTGAATACATTCACCATATCAATGGAAAATGGAATGCTCTTAAGGTCGGGGTAGCATTTTTCACCAAGTATTTCCGAGCAAGAAGGGTTGACTGGAATAATCTTGTAGCCATGGTTTTGCATGTATTGGGCAACACCATAAGAGGGACGGATCGGTTTATCTGATAAACCAACAACAGCTATTGTCTTTGTTTCTTGTAATAATCGGTTCATGTTTTCAGTATCTACTGAATTGAGTAAAAATTAAAGCTCCCTGTGAGGCTAAGAGTCAATTTCTGGATATGATCAAAAATAAACTACACCCCAAAAAACTTCTTCTGAGTAAGTGGACAGATGTTCATCCTCAAAATAAGGAAAAACACTTTATAGTGGTGAAGGTCATACAACCTGAAGATCTATTGGCGCCTATTGAGCAGGTCGTTATTGAGGCTGTCATGACTAAGCGCCAAAAGACAATCCACTGGCGAGACTTAAGCAATGGATTGAAGTGGTTGCAGGGCTGGGTTTAGTTAAAGGTATGTAATAAAGTCCTCTTTCAAGACTTTGAAATCTTCCTTCACTGCTCTAATGTCATCTTTAGTGCTCAGATGCTTTATATCTTCCCTCATTGATGCATATCGATTCGATATTGCTTATGACTGTTCGATTGTTAGGCCGGTTGATCTCAATTTTTTCTCCGGAGTTGTCGGGAAAAAATTTTATAAAAACTACAATTAGTTTGAAAGGACATTTCAAAACATATTGATAAAAAGGGCTTTTGACGGGATGCTAAGGAATTAGCGTTTTTCTATCAGGTGATAAAAAGGAATGGCTAGAAGAATGCTAAGGCTAGCCGAAAGAAACATGCCCAACACATTCATCCATGGATCTTGCGCATATAGATTGCTCCAAAGACTGCTAACCAAAAGTGAAATCGGGAAATGTATTAAAAAAATTGAATATGATATTTGCCCTAATTTCGCTAATGGGTTTTTCCAGATATGCCAACGAGACCAATGATATTGGTTGCCCAAACATAAGATCAGAGCAGTGATACCCGAGAATAGAATGCGCTCGCGATAATCAATATAGAGAGCCAAGGCCAGTAAATCAACTACAAGAAAAATAAATAAGAGAACTTTCTTTTCATGAATAAACCAAGCTGATAAAAACCCTAGCCCATAAGATGCGAAGAAATAAATAAAAAATATGTCTAAGTCATCATTACGATTGAAAATGAATAATGAGCTAATGGTTAAGGCTGCAACACTAACAAGGTAGATTAAGCGTGTTTGGCGAAATGGCCAGGAAGCGGGGCTTAATTTTTCGATCAAGAAAATCAGTAGCGCGCTTACTGTGAATAATTGAAAGTCAATAGCCACATACCAAAGCCCAGCTGATAAAGATTCATAGCCCAGGATATTCTGTAGAAAAAATAAGTGACTGACTAATTGAGCGGGCTCTGGCAGATTAGAGATCGAATCATGCACCATCCAATGGTGGGCTATGAATGAACAGAAGATAGTAAGACCAATGGCTGCCAAATAAGGTACTACCAATCGAAGATACTTTTGTGCAATTAAATCAAATACGCTTGTTTGGGTGAATAAATTAGCTTTGCACAATTTAAGGCCGCTGAGATATCCGCCAATAACTAAGAAAACAGACACAGCCATTCGGCCATATTCAAATAAAAAATCAATCGTCTTCGGCAGAGCCGGAATCGCAGCATCCGACATCGGGCCATAGACGGCCAGATGGTGCAATATGATGAATAGACAAGCGGCACCCTTTAAATTGTCGATCAATGCCTGGCGCTGGGCAATCTGACTTAAAGGATGGGCCATATTATTGGAAATCTGATGGATTTGTTCTCTTCGAGCTTGATTTTTCTTTTGATGGTTCGACCCTCAAAGACTGCTTCAATCTCATATTGATCAGCAGGCAAGTTCAGTAACATGATTGGACCATCGCTGTTGGCTTTTAAAACAACTTTTCTTTTTGAATTCGTGATTTTTAAAGTCACATCAGCAACCCATAAAGGTCTAGCGGGATGATCTTGAGCAAACTCTAAAGTTAAAGGCCATTTTTTGCCTAACTCTAGTATTGCATCAGATTCTTCACTGCCGATACCGCCAGTAATAAATTGAATGCCTTCGTAATTTTGTGACTCTGGAATATCAGCTTGGGCTAATGCACTTGTTGCCATAGTTAGGCCAATCAATATAGAGGCCAATGTGTAGGATAACAAGCAGGCTAATGAAAAGCCACTCTGGTGGGTCGACTCTGCTTTGGAGGATTTAACCTGAACTGGATATGTTTTTAGGATGGTTTTATTCATTTTTTTTTGCTTTCACAACCTGTTGCGCAAGAGTTACATGATCCTTCAGAAGATCCAGATGGCTGAGTATTTCTATTGCGAAACATCAGCCAATAGCGTTTGAGCATATATGCCACAACAGAGGCGCCAATCACCCAAACTAAACCATCAAAAATCATTTCAGCTACTGTCATTTCATAACTCTCCGTTCAGACTGAAAGGATAAACCCTTTGTTATTTTTGACGATAAATCTGCTGCTCTTTAATCGCCTAAATAGGCCTTTTTAATTATTTTTTATAGATTTCTTGACAAGTTATAAAAATACTGTATATTTATACAGTATTGAGGCTTTACCTTGTATCTTAAGCCTCTAAAGACAGAGACAACAGTAATAAAAGGAGAAATGAATGAAAACGATGATTTCTAACCCAATTTGGTCAGCTATTAGTGGTTTGCTTATTTGGATGGTTTTTGCTGAAAAACCAGGTGAGTGGCAGCGCAAAGAATGGGTTTGTAGTCGCTCTGAATAAGGCGCCAAAACTCGACAGTTCTTTTAAGCTATTTGTTTGAAATAGCTAGCGTCTGCAACACAGCCTTTAAACATTTTTGGCATAAACACGTTTGTTCGGGTTGAATGATTTCCTTAGGCAAGGGTGGTAATGCCATACACCAACACTGATCTTCCTTCGCCAAGCTTGCACAGTGAAATGCATCTCCGCATTGAGAGCAGATTTGATTCATGATGCTTTTTGCATCTTTTCAATTTTGCTCGATAAATCCTTAATTGCTTCAGTCAAAAATAAAAGCTCTTGCTCTTTGAGTAGATCGATCTTTTGATGAAGTAACTCAATTTCCAATTCTGCTTTCACGTTAATTTCAAAATCATTACTAGCTTGTATCCGATCCACCTCAGATTGCCTGTTTTGACTCATCATGATCGCTGGTGCCGTATAAGCAGCCTGAAAAGATAAAAGTAAATTCAATAGGATAAATGGATAGGGATCCCAAGCCTGCTGACCCCAAAGTGCATTGCTCACGATCCAAACAAAAATAGCAGCACTTTGAATTAGAATGAACTTCCAGGAACCAACCGTCCTTGCAACGAGATCTGCCACCTGTTGTCCGTAAGTCAAGGGTGGTTTGGCGGGGGATAAATGTTCAGATACAACAGAAGGGTAATGTTGACGATGGGCGCGTCGATGAACCCGAAGTGACTCTAGGATTTGAATATCTTTTGTATTTGGTGCGTGATGGCTCATATGTATGACCTTTTTAAAATGACCAAAGTGATTCCGGGATTGCCGAGCATATCTTTTGTCAGTATGTTCTTTATTGTGGGATTTTGTTTGTTTAATTCTTGATAAGCTTCTTTGCCTGGTAGTAAATCTTCGCCCGCATAGTAACTATGAATAATATGAGTACGTCTTTGATAGATTAACTCTTGGCGTATCGCTTCTTTGATTCTCCCACCTTTACCGCCAGAGCCATAGCCATGAATGACCTTGACCACTTTAATAGCTGTTTCTGATAACTCAGATAGTGTGTGATCAAACTTTTCTAAAGCTTGATCAACAGTTGGAAGTTTTTCTTCTAAATTAAGTGTAAAGATGCCTGCTACTTTTTTAGGAACAGCGGGCATCTCAGATGACCCACAGAAGGGACATACTTTTTGTAATACCCCTCTGGGGTTCCCGCAATCAGGGCAGTGGACGGATCGTTGGTTGACCATTTAACCAAGCTTCCAAACATTCAACAACACCATTGGCAAAATTTTCAAATACTGGAATCGACACAAAACCTAAGTGAGGTGTTATTAGAGTATTGGGTGTTTTGCGCAATGGGTGATCACTTGGCATAGGCTCAATATCAAATACGTCAACAGCAGCCCCAGCAATTTGATGATTATGAAGCGCAGAGACGAGTGCCTCTGTGTCTACCAATATTCCTCGAGATGTATTAATCAAAATGGCATCTTGGCGCATCAATGCTAACTTTTGTTGATTGATAAGCCCCTTTGTTGTTTCGCTCGCCACAATATGTAAAGAAACGAAATTTGATTGTTGCAACAATTCATCTAAGGTGACTGATTGAGCCCCAACAGCTGCAGCTCGCTCTGCAGTCATGTGCGGGCTCCAAGTTAAGACTTTCATACCAAATGCCATAGCGACCTTGGCTACTTTACTGCCGATCTGACCCAATCCAATCAATCCCAATGTTTGACCATGCAAAATAGGTAACAAAGAGTTTTGATTACGCCACCCATTTTGGGTAAGTAAAGCATTTTGCTCAATTAAACGCTTTTGGATGCCCAAAATTAAAGTCCAAGTTAATTCAGTGGTGCTTTCTTTAGATGGACCCCATTCAGTGTGGCTAATCAAAATATTGCGCTGTTTTAGTGCATCCGCATCCAAAGCGCCATTACGCGTGCCTGTGAAAACAACATATTCCAAGGTGGGTAATTGGGCAATCAAGTCTGCTTTTAATGGCGTTCTATCGCGCATAAGCACAATAACGTGAGCATTTTTAATAGCATTTAGAAGCTCTTCGCCTTTTAGCTGGCGATTAAAAATCTCGACATCAGCTAGTTTTTCAATATCAGCCCAATTCGAGAGTTTTTTATACGAATTTTCATAATCATCTAACACTATTACTTTTTTACGCACCTTTTGTCTCCAAATTATTTTTTTAATTGCATTGATTATAGGAGTGTGGGATATTTACGTGGTCATAGAGCCAAAAAAGCCAGACACCCATATTAATAAGGAGACAACATGAAAGCAAAGCTTTTAGCCGGACTTATTTCAGCATTGTGTTTGACTGGCGCTGCTCAAGCCCAAAGCAACGACTGGCCTAATCAAAAAATCATCAAATTGATATCTGTATTCCCACCAGGGGGATCTGTGGATCAGGTGGCAAGAATTTTGGCTCCTACGCTACAAAACCAATTGAAGCAAAGCGTGATTGTTGAAAATATCGGCGGCGCTTCTGGGGTGATCGGTACGGCTGCCTTAGCTAAAGCAGCACCAGATGGTTATACATTTGCTGTCGTGTTTGACACGCATGGTGTTAATCCAAGCTTAAAAGAAAAGATGCCTTTTGATACTAAAAAGGATCTGATTACTGTCACCATGATTGGTACAGCTCCGATGGTGATTGCAGCAAGCAAAAACTCAGGCATCACTAGCTTTAAACAATTGCTCGATGAGAGTAAAGCAAAGAAACCAAATAGCTATGGCTCGATCGGTACAGGTAGCTTAGGTCACTTAGCGCTTGCCTCATTGTCTAAAGATGCTAAGTTTGATTGGACACATGTGCCATATCGTGGCGGTGGTCCATTGATGCAAGATGCGCTAGCAGGTCATGTACCTTTATCAGTTGGTTCCATTTTCTTGGTTAAGCCACATGCAGATACTGGTGGCGTTATTCCTTTGGCAGTAACGACACGCAAGAGATCTCCAGAGATGCCTAATGTGCCAACAATTGCTGAGAGTGGATATCCCAACTTTGAAGCACCAGCATGGTGGGCTGTGATTGCACCAGCTAATACGCCACCAGCTATTGTTAATAAAATGCATGATGAAGTTGCGAAAGCATTAAAGACACCTGATGTGGCTAATCGTTTGAAAGCTCAGGGTATTGATGTTCAAGCTTTAGGACCTAAGCCAGCGCAAGAATTTGTTAATAAGCAAATCGACATCTGGGGTAAGTTCGTTAAAGACAACAACATTAAAGAAACTAATTAATTTCTTGTTGTGTCAGCAGATCAAGATCGTTTAATTCCATATCAACCGCTGGATCTTCAAGATCCAGCGGACTTGGTCTCCGCCATTCGCAAACGCCGTGGCGGAGACTTGATTAATCTTGATCGTATGCTTCTGCACAGCACCCCATTTGCACGTGGCTGGAATCAGTTCTTAGGTGAGGTTCGGAATCATCTAGCTTTGGACCCGAAGTTACGTGAGCTAGCAATGTGTGGTGTTGCAGTGATTAATCGTGCGGACTATGAGTTTGTGCACCATGCCCCTATTTTTATCAAAGAAGGTGGTCATCAAGAGCAAGTAACTGCCATGCGTGATATTGGTTTATCAGCCATGCCCCCAGGCTTATTCTCAAAACTTGAAGAAGATGCTATTGAGCTGACAATCCAAATGACAAGATCTATTGAAGTTGATCCTGTCTTAATGGCCCGTCTTCAAAATGCTTTAGGTAACTCCCAATTGGTAGAGTTAGTTGGGGTGATTGCTACTTACAACATGGTTTCTAGATTTTTGGTAGCACTCAAAGTTACCCCTGACCATTTATAAGAACTTCTCCATATTTGTAGCTTCATTCGCTTTTTTTAATTGTAGTTATTTTAAAAGTTAGCCTTAAGGCGAATAGCCTGATATGCCAAAAATAACTAACATGGTGCATATTTATTAAAAGAGAAATGTCATCTTGAGTGCTTTAGGCCACATTTACATCATCGACGATGATGCTTCCATGAGAAGCTCATTGGACAGAATGTTAGCTAATTACGGCTACACCACCGAAGTGTATGAGCGTGCCGAAGATTTCATTGAGCAATCAATTCCTGTTTCTCCTGCCGCAATTCTTTTAGATATGCGCATGCCGACCATGTCTGGAGTTGAATTGCAAAAGAAGTTGAATGAACTAGGTCGTCAGACGCCTATTATTTTCATTTCAGGTGAGTCCATGCCGCATGAGATTGTTACGAGCATGAAGCAGGGTGCAGTTGATTTTCTGTTTAAGCCATTTAATTTAGATGATCTTTTAAAAGCCCTTGTGAATGCTGTTGAAAAAGATAAGCTGATTTTTGAATCGATGGCTCAGTCCTTGACGGTTATTCAGAGGTACGAGTCTTTAACCCCAAGAGAGAAAGAGGTTTTTGCGTTATTGGTACAGGGTTTAATGAATAAGGATATAGCCATTGAGTTGGGGACCACTGATGCAACCATCAAAGTTCATAAATCTAGGGTGATGGACAAAATGAAGGCGGAATCATTGCAGGACCTGGTGCGTTTATTTGCATTATTGAAAAAATAATCATATGCCTAACCATATGATTTTATTGTCTAAATGGTATAGTGACACAGGAACATTGGAGATAGCATGACCGTAGAAAATAAAAATAAAGTGGAGGTCATTCCTGAGATTCAAGGTCAGGTGTTAAAGACTGCGCGCGAGAATCTCAGGCTCAATCCTGTTGAATTGGCTACCAAAGCCTGCTTGTCCAAAAAGCACATCATTGAGCTAGAAGAAGGTGGTCATTCTAGTTTCTACTCTCCAGCTCATAAAGTGAGAGTGGCTAAAAAGGTTTCTCAAATTTTAGGTATCGATGAAAATCTAGCTTTGGTCTTTCCAGGCAGCGATCTAGCTAAGCAAGAAACACTTCATTTTGATGCCCCTGAAGTGGTCGAAGACGCTGCTCCACAAATGACACCTGAAGCACCCAAGGAAACTAAAGCTGCTAAACAAGCAGAGCCAGTGCCAGAGCATTCAGTAAAAAAAGATCATATTGTTAGTTTGGAGAATATTCGTCCAAGCTACTCAGAGGCTACGCCAACTGAAAAGAGTAATGGTAGAGCTATCGCTTCTGTGGCTTTAATCCTTTTAGTAGTTGGTGGTTTGTATGTCACAAAAGATGACATTATTGGATTGGTAACTCCGGCACCTCAGCCGATTACCTTACCAGTAGAAGAGCAGGTTGCTATTCAAGACGATAAGCCTCAAGAAACTACTGTGACTGCAGCTCCTGTATCTCCTCCTTTGCCAAGCGAAGTAGGTTGCCCTAAGGCAGATGCATCAGTAGCTAGTTACGCCGTTAGCGAACCAATTAAGTCAGGTAACTTTGTTTTTGTCCAAGCAAAAACAAAGCAAACGGTTTGTGTTGTTGATGCCAGTGGTAAATCAACATTGCAGTCGATTGAGGCCGGTGCTAATCACACATTCACAGGTAAGGCACCATTCACAGTATTGAGCGCAGGCCTAGGTAACTTGAATATTTATTTCCAAGGCCGTCCAGTTCGTCCAAGTAATGATCAGGCTAAAACAATCAAGTTGGAAGAGGCTCAATAATTATCTAGGTAATAAAAAGCAGTGAGTTAAAAACAAAAAACCCGACCTAAGTCGGGTTTTTTATTACATACAACCCAAATTACATAGGGTTGATGTTTGAAGCTTGCTTGCCCTTAGGACCAGTTGTTACTTCAAAGCTAACCTTTTGGTTTTCTTTCAAGCTTTTAAAACCGTTACCTTGAATCGCTGAGAAGTGAGCGAATAAATCTTCACCACCACCATCAGGAGTAATAAAACCAAAACCTTTTGCGTCGTTAAACCACTTAACAATACCTGTTGCCATTACTGAAATTCCTTAAAAAAATTAAACGTGGTGATTTCTCACCATTTCTTTGCAGGGCTGGAAGATTCAACTAACCGAATCACCCATTTTGAAAAATGGAAACGACGGAAGCTACTTGAAGACCTACAAAACTAGTATCGCACAATTTTGAATTGTGCATATATTTTTTTCATCAGGGGTTTTACTAGGTTTTAAAGGGGTGAAGGACTGAAACTATCTTTTATGCCCATTTATGCTTAAATTTTTAACTAATTTCTTATATTTAGCACTTAAGTAAGTCTAAAAGTAACTAAAAACATCATTTTTCGGGATATTTTGGTCTTTTTTGTTATTTTGGTGGAGCTTCTAATGGGAATCACTTAAAGCACATTTTTGCGGACTGTTTTATTCTCTACGTTCCTTATAAAAACGATAGAGACACCTTTTATGAATGCTTCAGAAGTAATCAAGATTGTTGATGAGAACATCAAGGCCCGCCGTTCAATACGTGCTTTTCTACCTAAGCCTGTTGAAAAGCAAGATATTTTAGATTTATTGAATGTGGCATCAAGAGCGCCTTCAGGGACAAATACTCAGCCATGGCAGGTTTACATCATTACTGGTGCTAAGAAGCAGGCTTTGTCAGATGAGATTATCAGCATCTTTAATAATCCTGAAGCTTTAAAAGAACAAACAGAAGAGTACAACTACTACCCATCAACCTGGATTGATCCTTATATTTCGCGTCGTCGCAAAGTAGGTTTTGATCTGTACGGCCTTTTGGGTTTAGGTAAAGGCGATAAAGAAAAGATGCAGGCCCAAACCGCCCGTAATTACAGTTTCTTTGATGCGCCAGTGGGGGTTTTCTTTGTGATCGATAGAGTCATGCAGCAGGGAAGTTGGCTTGACTATGGCATGTTTGTTCAAAGTGTCATGCTTGCCGCAAAAGCGCGTGGCTTAGACACTTGTCCACAAGCAGCATTTACACAATTTCATCGTGTCATAGCTAAGCATCTTGATCTCAAGCCTGAACAACAGTTAGTTTGTGGGATGTCTTTGGGTTATGCCGATACCAGCAAGATTGAAAACACATTGGTAACTGAGCGTGAACCTGCTCATAACTTCACACACTTTATCGAGTAACTCATGATTGTCTGACCATCATCTTTAAGGCATTAAAGATGATGGTTATAGATCGGGCATACTTAGCGAATGCTTCTTACTCATAGGCTGCCTCGTAGTCTTCAACAACTCGTATTGCTAATCAGTCTTGGCTTGGTAACCCAAGTTGCTCAATCTATTGAGGTTGGTGATTACCTTCCTTTGGGTACAGTTCAAACTATTCAGGGTCAGACTTTTGACCAATCACACTGGAATCAAAAAAATACTCTGGTTCATGTATGGGCGACCTGGTGTGGTTTTTGTCACAAACAAAATGCCAATTTAAGCCAATTAATTAAAAAAATTCCCGCAGGTTCTATGAATATTGTCACGATTTCCGTCGACAAAAAAGCGGAAAAGGTTCATGAGTATTTGGAAAAGCATCGCTATAACTTTGATGTGGTGATGATGGATGCCAAGTTATCTGCAACTATCGGGAAACGAAGAGGTGTGCCTGAGCTTTATATTTTGGATCGTCAAGGCCGGGTCATTCAGAAAGATTTTGGCTTAATGGTGGACGTCGACTTTTTTGAACTAAGCAAGTATTCAAAAGTGTCAAGCAAGTAAAGCATCGTTTCTTTTATATGCATATACGCAATAACTATTTGCATATTTGATCCGGCTTGTGAACAATAGTATCAATTAGCAAATAGGGTTAAGTTTAGGGTTAAACCCCAAGGGTTGAACTGATCTACGGTTTGTAGAATAAGATTATTAATTAAGGGGGAAATATGAGTCATTCAATTATTCGTAAGTCATCATTGATGATGGCGGGTTTGTTGGTGAGCTTGTTGTGTTCAACAGGTATTGCTAGTGCTCAATCATTGCAAGTTAAACAGTGGGCTGCATCATGCTCAGCATGTCACGGCACAGACGGATACTCTGAAGGTGGCATGGCTAGCTTGGCTGGTCAAAAGAAAGCTGACCTGATTGAAAAAATGAACGATTACAAAAGCGGTAAGCGTGTTGCTTCAATCATGCATCAATTGAGCAAAGGTTACTCTGCTGAGCAGATCGAGCAAATTGCAGAATATTTTGCATCTTTGCCTCATGAAAAACCTGTAGTAACTAAAGCTAAATAATAGGAGCACATCATGCAAAGACGTCAATTTATACAAATGTTAGGTGCGGGTGCTGCGGCAACAACTTTAGCTGGTTGTGGTTCAGCTTCTATTAATGCTAAAGGTGCCAAGGTTATAGTGGTGGGTGGCGGTTACGGTGGTGCTACTGCAGCTAAGTATGTGCGTAAGTTTTCAAACTACACAGCTGATGTGACCTTAATTGAGCCTAATCAAAATTTCATTTCTTGCCCACTATCTAACTTGGTTATTGGTGGCAGCAAAACAATGGAGGACATCACAGTTTCTTATGACGGTTTAAGAAAAAATCAAGGTGTTAATTTGGTTAAAGATTCAGTTGTTTCAGTTGACGTTGCTAAGAGGCAGGTGAAGTTAGCTGGGGGTGCATCACTTTTCTATGACCGCTTGATTGTTTCTCCTGGCATTGATTTGAACTACGAGAGCTTGCCAGGCATGAAGTCAGAAGCGGCACAAGATGCAGTCTTGCACGCATGGAAAGCTGGCCCTCAAACTGTTTCATTGAGAAAACAATTAGAGTCGATGAAAGATGGTGGCACATTTGCTATCTCTATTCCTTTGGCCCCCTACCGTTGTCCTCCTGGGCCTTATGAGCGTGCTTGTCAGGTTGCTGATTACTTTCAAAAAAGCAAGCCAAAGAGCAAAGTTCTTATTCTTGATGCCAATGATGATGTGACATCTAAACCCGGTTTATTCAAATTAGCCTGGTCACGTCGTTATGCAGGCATGGTTGAATATCGTCCAAAGCACAACTTGACTGATGTTGATGTGAAGGGTAAGAAACTCAAGTTTGAATTCAATGAAGATATCAAGGCTGATGTGTTAAACGTTCTGCCTCCAATGCGTGCAGGTGGCATTGCAGTTAAAACTGGCTTAGCAAATATGAATGGTCGTTGGTGTGAGGTTGATTTCTTAACTTTTGAATCTAAGGTGGCTCCAAATGTTCACGTATTAGGTGACTCTATTCAAATCGCTCCAGGTATGCCAAAGTCAGGACATATGGCTAACCAACACGGCAAAACATGTGCTGCAGCAGTCGTGGCTATCTTGAGTGACAATGAAGTCAGCCAATTGCCGGTTTATAACAACACCTGTTATAGCTTCGTTTCTGCTACTGATGTGGTTCACGTTTCTAGTGTTCACGTTTACGATGCCGCTAAACGTACGATGGTGACCGTGCCTGGATCAGGTGGCGTATCAGCAGCTGCGAATCCTTTAGAGGGTGAGTATGCGAATGCCTGGGCCCGTAATATTTGGGCTGATATGCTAGTTTGATAAGTCTTAGTACTCAAAGTAAAAAGCCTGGGAATTTGAAATTCACAGGCTTTTTACATGGTAGATGAATTATTCATCTACTAATAATGAAGTCATCATTTATGATTTCTTCTTGGCATCATCAAGAGATTTTAAAAACGCCATTTTTTCTCGAATTTTTATCTCTAATCCTCGGTCAGTCGCTTGGTACCAATGCGGATCAGTAATGCCCTCAGGTAGGTAAGTTTCTCCAGCAGCGTAGGCATGCGGCTCATCATGAGCGTAACGATACTCTTTGCCATGACCTAACTCCTTCATGAGTTTGGTTGGGGCATTACGTAAATGAACGGGTACATCTCTGGTTTTATCGGCAGCTACAAAAGCTTTAGCTTCGTTGTAGGCTTTATAAGCGGCATTACTCTTAGGTGCAGCAGCAAGATAAATGAGCGCTTCTGCTAATGCTAGTTCGCCCTCAGGGCTGCCTAAGCGTTCATAGGTGGTGGCAGCATCATTGGCTAATTGCATTGCTCTAGGGTCTGCTAACCCAATATCTTCCCAAGCCATACGGATAATTCTGCGAGCTAAATATTTAGCATCTGCGCCACCATCAATCATGCGGCAGAACCAATACAGTGCTGCATCAGGATTAGAACCGCGAACTGATTTATGTAGTGCTGAAATCTGATCATAAAAATAATCCCCAGCTTTATCAAAACGTCTTTGACTGCTGCCCAAACAATTATTTAGAAATTCTTCAGTGATCTCTTGCACACCACTTAATCGAGCAGCTTGATGAACTTGCTCTAATAAGTTTAAAAATCTTCTGCCGTCGCCATCAGCCAAATTAATCAGCGTTTGTTGGGCCGCCAGATGTATTTCAATATTTTGAAATAGATGTTCCTTTGCTTTGTGAAGTAATTCAAGCAAATCTGATTCGCGTAAGGATTGCAATACGTAAACTTGTGATCGTGATAAAAGAGCTGAATTAACTTCGAAAGATGGGTTCTCAGTAGTTGCGCCAATAAAGCTAAGCAAGCCTGACTCAACAAAAGGAAGTAGGGCGTCTTGTTGAGCTTTATTAAAGCGATGGATTTCATCCACAAATAAAATAGTGTGACGATTAAATTGTTGAAGATTATTTTCTGCCATTTCGACAGCTTGACGAATTTCTTTCACGCCTGCGAGAACGGCGGATAAGGGAATAAATTCGCAATCAAAAACTGTGGCGGCTAATCTAGCTATGGTTGTTTTACCAACCCCAGGAGGCCCCCACAAAATCATGGAGTGGGGTTTGCCCGATTGAAAAGCTAAGGCCAATGGCTTACCCTCACCAAATAAATGTGTTTGACCAACAAGCTCCCTAATACTCTTCGGTCTTAGAGCTTCTGCTAGTGGGGTGAAGTTTTCGGTCATGGGCAAGAAAGACATGGTTTAATGAGCAAATTGTCGCATGTTGCTCGTTTTATAGAGTAATTAATACAATTCAAAAACTAATTAAATAGAGAAAATTAGAGAAGAAAATGAGTCAAAACACACCACATCCACTAGAAGCTAAATTGCGTCCCTTGCCGCGTTGGATTTTCATGAGCCGTTGGTTGCAAGCTCCTCTATACCTTGGTTTGATTGTTGCACAAGGTGTCTATGTCTATCAGTTCTGGCAAGAATTGGTGCATCTAATTACCATGATGGTCACCAAAGGCGGGACAACCGAAACTGAAATCATGTTAATTGTGCTCGGTTTAATTGACGTTGTGATGATCTCTAATCTACTTGTGATGGTTATTGTTGGCGGTTGGGAAACATTCGTTTCGCGCCTAGAACTGGAAAATCATCCTGATCAGCCTGAGTGGTTGTCGCATGTCAATGCAGGCGTTCTAAAAGTAAAGTTGGCGACAGCCATCATCGGTATTTCTTCAATTCACTTACTGAAGACATTTATCAACGCGCCAAGCATGGATGACAAAACGCTATTGTGGCAAACAGTGATTCACCTAACTTTTGTGTTGTCTGCCTTGGCGATTGCTTATACCGAAAAGCTTTTATCTAAAGCTCACGAACACTGATCTTTATTAGAATTGCTGAATAGCCATGCCAGCCCATACGAGGCTGGCAGCTGCTACCAAAGTTAATATTGTTCTCATCTTTAGAAAATCAGCCAAATATTCTTCGTCACTAATCAAGTGACGGAATTGCTGTTTATCGACCAGCAAAGCGATCAATAAAGTGGCCGCAATCACGAAGTAGCCTGAAGAAAAACTCAAGTGCAAAGCGACCCAAGCAAGTAATGAGGGCACAACTCCCCAAATCCAAGCACCTGTATCACGCCAGAAGTTTTTAGTGATTTGATTGGACTGAGGTCCTAGTAAAGGTCCCCAATGCAACGCACCAATAAATGAGGCGATGCTAGCGCTATAAAGTAGTAGCGAATTAGCCGCCCAAAAATCCCAGGGAGACTCAGCAAATTGCACTAAACCTGATAGAAGAATGAAGGGTATCAACCCTGCATAAGATAATTTTTTTGTGATCGGTGCCAACATAATTTAAGTGTAGCTGTAAACGCCTTTGCCGGTTTTTCGACCTAGGTAGCCTGCAGCCACCATCTCTCGCAAAAGAGGACAAGGACGGTATTTAGAGTCATTAAAGTTTTTGAAGTAAACGTCCATGATCGCCAAGCAAGTGTCTAAGCCAATCATGTCTGCTAATGCAAGAGGTCCGATCGGGTGGTTACAACCCAACTTCATACCTGCATCAATATCTTCTGGACTAGCAAGGCCTTCTGCTAAAACGAAAAATGCTTCATTGATCATCGGTACCAAAATACGATTCACTACAAAGCCAGGGGCGTTTTTAACAGTGATTGGTTCTTTACCTAAAGCTTTGGCCATACCTTGAACAAGAGCATGTGTTTGATCGCTGGTTTGAAGGCCACGAATAATCTCAACTAAAGCCATTAATGGCACTGGATTGAAAAAGTGCATGCCAATAAAGCGATCAGGGTGACTGACTTCCGCCGCCATTTGAGTAATCGAAATGGAAGAAGTATTGCTGGCAATAATCACATCTTTTGAAACAATGCCATCCAACTGCTTGAGGATTTTTAATTTCAGCTCATAATTTTCTGTTGCCGCTTCAATCACCATTTGAGTTTGTGTGAAGTCTTGATAGTTGGTGCTGATTTTGATACGGGCTAGAGCAGCGGATTTCTCAGCTTCAGTCATTTTTTCTTTTTTAATCAAGCGATCAAGGCTGCCAGAGATAGTTGCCAAGCCTTTTTGAACAGCGGCATCATTGATGTCAACCATCACTACTTGAATACCAGAAACAGCGCAAGCCTGCGCAATACCATTACCCATTGTTCCTGCGCCAATAATGCCAACAGACTGAATACTCATTCGCTAACCCTATTTATTAAGTATCAAAAGTATAAGTTTAAGCTCCAGAAGCCCATAAAAATGTCTTTCAAGCATCATTTTCACGTTTAAGATTTAAGAATGCACCGAATAATGGCTAAATAAGGTGTTTTCCCTAATTAGAGCTGCATTATGGATAATGGCGATATGTCGACACAAGGTTATATTTTAAAAATTGCATGCCCTGACCGTCCGGGTATTGTTCACGCTGTGAGCCAATTTCTATTTGGTAAAACTGCCAATATTTTGGATTCTGCGCAATTCAGTGATACGTTTACGAATCGCTTTTTTATGCGGGTTCATTTTGCTAAAACCAGCCAAGACTTGAAGCTTGCAGAATTGCAAACTGAATTTCAATCGATTGGGCTTCAATTTAATATGGAGTGGGAGTTATTTGATGCAGCTACCAAGCCAAGGGTTTTGATTATGGTCTCTAAATTGGGTCATTGCCTTAATGATCTTTTATTTAGAACACACAGTGGCTATTTACCGATTGAAATCGCAGGTATTGTTTCAAATCATCAGGAATTTGCTACTTTGGCACAAAGCTATCAAATTCCATTTCATTACATGCCCTTATCAAGCGCTACTGATGCACGTAAAGATGATCAAGAAGACCAACTTTTGGCACTAATTGAAAAAGAGAAAATTGATTTAGTTGTTTTAGCCAGATATATGCAAATATTATCGACCAAGGTTTGCGAAAAATTATCTGGCAAGGCTATTAATATTCATCACTCATTTCTACCAAGCTTTAAAGGCGCTAAACCATACTGGCAAGCGCATCAGAGGGGTGTTAAGTTAATCGGTGCAACAGCCCACTATGTCACGACAGATTTAGATGAGGGGCCTATTATTGAGCAGGGTGTTGAGCGTGTTGATCACGCTATGAACCCAGATCAGTTAGCAGCGGTTGGACGAGATGTTGAATGTATGGCTCTGTCTAGAGCTGTTCGTTGGCATGCTGAGCATCGTATTTTGTTAAACGGTAAAAGTACGGTGGTCTTTCAGTAATGGAGTTTCCAAACATCATTGATTTGTTTTTGCATTTAGATAAGCACTTGGCGACAGTCGTTAGTGTTTGGGGTCCATGGGTATACGTCCTACTTTTTGCCATTATCTTTGTTGAGACTGGCTTGGTGGTGATGCCATTTTTACCAGGTGATTCATTATTATTTGTGGCTGGTGCTATTGCTGCTGTGGGTGGTATGAGTCTGCCAGTCCTGCTCTTGCTTTTGGTAATTGCTGCTGTATCGGGGGATGCGCTTAATTATTCAATTGGCCGATGGTTGGGCCCTAAAGTTTTTGGCTGGGAAAATTCTCGTTGGTTCAACAAAGATGCTTTTAATAAGACCCATGAGTTTTACGAAACTCATGGTCCTATCACTATTGTTGTTGGAAGATTTTTACCCTTCATCAGAACCTTCGCTCCTTTTGTGGCAGGTGTGGCACAGATGTCCTACTCAAAATTCTCGGCCTTCAATATCACGGGCGGGATTTTGTGGGTGTGTAGCTTGACCAGCTTAGGCTTTGTTGTGGGTGAGAACCCATGGGTCAAAGCTAATTTTTCAATTGTGGCTTTGGCCATGATCATCATCCCAGGCTTACCAGCTGCTTGGGTATTTGCAAAAGCGATCTACCAAAAGTACTCAAACAAAAGTGAACACAATTAAGCAAAAGAATGAAGTAAAAAATCAGCGTTTTTTGTACTGAGTTTTACCAAATAAATTTTCTTTGGCTTTGTTATCCAGTAGAGGTTTTCTCAAAGCAGTTAACACTTCTACACCTCTTTGAACTGCTGGTCGTGCTGCTATTTCTTCATGCCAACGCTTGACGTGAGGAAATTCTTCCAAGGTAATGCCCTGATTCTTCCATGAGCGTGTCCAAGGGAAAATGGCGATGTCAGCGATGCTGTAATCTTTTCCAGCAATAAATGCCTTCTTTGAGAGCTCCTTATCCATGACGCCATATAAGCGACGTGTTTCATTGGTGTAACGATCAATGGCGTAGGGGACCTTTTCTGGGGCATAGATTCTGAAGTGGTGTGTTTGCCCCAACATTGGGCCTACCCCACCCATTTGGAACATCAACCACTGCAAGACCTCAAATTTGCCGCGCGTGCTCTTTGGTAAAAAGCGACCTGTTTTACTAGCCAAATAAAGTAGGATCGCGCCAGATTCAAATAGAGCTATTGGTTGTCCATCAGGGCCTTGAGGATCAACCATAGCTGGAATTTTATTGTTAGGGCTAATGGCTAAGAAGTCTTTTTTAAACTGATCCCCAGCGCTGATGTCTACCGGGTGTGCCAGCCATTCTTTACCTAAGCGGTAGCCACATTCTTCCATCATGATATGAACTTTATGACCGTTAGGAGTAGGCCAGCTATAAATATCAATCATGGATTTATTTTTTGATTTCATGTTTTTATCTCTTTTGGTATCTAAACAGCATGTTTTATTTCAAAGCAGTATGATTACTACTCATTATTCTTAGATCATTCTGCCATGTTAATCGTACTTTCGCCCGCCAAGAGTTTGGATTATGAAACCCCGCCTGTAACGGATAAATTTACACTGCCGGTTTTTGTCAATGAATCATCTAAGTTAGTGAATGATTTAAAAAAACTCTCTTTGCAAGAAGTAGCTGAGTTAATGAGTTTGTCTGATAAGTTAGCTGCCTTAAATGTGGCTAGATTTGCTGAGTGGTCAAAAACATTTACCACTAAAAATAGCAAACAGGCCATCCTTGCTTTTAACGGCGATGTCTATGAGGGCCTTAACGCCAATAGCCTTAATAAAAAGAGCTTAGATTACCTCCAAGATCACGTCAGAGTCTTATCAGGACTATATGGTGTTTTAAAGCCGCTGGATTTAATGCAGGCCTATCGCTTGGAAATGGGCACATCTTTTAAAAATACCGTGGGTAAAGATCTTTACGCCTTCTGGGGTGACAAAATTACCAAGGCTTTGAAAGAAGAATTGGATCAACATAAATCAAAATGTCTGATCAATCTTGCTTCTGATGAATATTTCAAATCTGTGAAGCCTGTCAAGCTTGAGCATCCTATTATCGCCCCAGTTTTCCAAGATGAAAAAGCGGGCAAATACAAAATCATTTCTTTTTATGCCAAGCGTGCCAGAGGTTTAATGACGAGATTTATCGTTGATAACAAAATCGATAAAGCCGAAGACTTGAAAGACTTTAATTTGGAAGGCTATCAATACGCGGCCAAAGAAAGCACAGCGGATAAACCTGTATTTAGAAGAAAAGAACAGTAATCATTTAAATGATTACTGTTTTATTAATGAAATAAAGGCTGTTGATCTGGCGTGTCTTCTGGCATCTCAGGATGTACGATTTCACCAGTGCGATCTACAAACATGGGCGCACCGCAGTCCTCGCACATTTCAGGACTAAATAACTCTGCGTGCCTAAACTGATCATCTACCCCTGACGCTTTAATGGTGTCATAAATCTCTTTGATCGGGCTATCTTCAGAGGAGATGTCATTGATAGCATCATTGGCCACGGTTTCTCTATCGTAGAGCGGCCAAACTACTCCATAAATGACTTCTTTTGAGCCTTTGAGGGCGAAGGAGATTCTGTATTCATCGCATTGCTCTTCACCAAAGCCAGCAACGATGCATGAAATACCTGCGGGCTCTACATTAAGCGTGGCTTCTAAATAATTAACTGCTGCCAAGATACTTAGGGGTCTAATTTTTCGGTCTGCTTCACGACAGTTGGTGAAGTAAGCCTCAGGCAGTGACAGTTCAAATTCGCAACCAGGCATGATGCTCGCAATGGTTTCTTGCATGCCAATTTGCCAGTTCTGCAAACAAACACTTCTCTCTTGGCGACGCGGGCTATCTTCTTGCCATCTAAAAATAGGACCTTGGCAAGGTGCGGCAACTGCGCCAACAATGTAACGCGGATCGGCTAAGACAGGAATTGTTTCAGGCATATCGCGCAACTCTAGTTTGATATCGCTACTATTAACTGCAGCAGCAGCAAGCTTTTCTAAGAGTAGTCTTGTTTGGCAATGAGAGTGGGGCATTTGATCAATGCTATAGAGCCAAGGTACCAGAGCAATACGAGCTGACTGAGAGACAATTTGTTCGTGTAATAGATTGCCAGTGGCAGTGATGGACTCAGGACTCAGCTTGCCCGATGGAATACTGTAGCGAGTTCTAGCAATAATTGGGATGGCAATTAGTACTACATCCCAAGTTTGCCCATCATGTTCTAAAGTTAAAGACTCTGCGAGGGTTTCAGCATTCTCAGCAAGAGAGTCAAAAGCAATCGGATTAATTTTGAGCGTTTGATCCAGTGCACTCTCAATAGCATTTTGATTTTGAGCGTGTAAAAGTCTCAGTAAACGGTCGAGAAGTTTGGTTTCCCAAAAAATATCTTCGACTCTACTTCCTGAGGCGGCAAGAGAAAGTGCGTCTGAAACAAGTCTCTCTGCTTCAGGTGAAATACGTGATGAATTTTTAGGTCTGTAACTGGACATACAGACATTCTAAGCAAAACGCCCCGGGATGCGGGGCGTTTTTTACTGATTCATTCAATTTAATGAATGAAGAAAGCTTTTATTTCTTAGCAGGAGCTGCTTCTGGAGCTTTAGGTGCTTCTTTAGCTGCATCTTTGTTTCCTTTAGCTTCTTCCATGTGAGCTGCTTCAGCGCCGTGTGTTTCACCAGCCAAGCTAACGTCAGCATCGCTTTCAACTAAAAGGTAACCAGCAGCTGCAATCATCACTACAACTAGGATTAAGAGGGCTTTATTGCTCATGGATATTTCCTTCTATATAAATCATTAGTGTTAAAAATATTTCAACCATTAATGTAACCTGTAAATGGCCCAAATCCTTTCTTTAAGCTGACTGGGCGCTAATTACTCTGCAATTAACTTTTCAGCCTCAGCTGGGAGTTGCTGCCCGCAAGCGTGGGCTTTTTGTAATACGGTCCAAAAGTAACGATAGCTTGCACGGTCATGTAATTGACCATCGTGTTTGATGGGGCCCCAGCTCGCTGCTTGGGCAGCCAATAAAATGGCTGATGCTGTTTCTATTTCTGATGAGCTAGGTGATAAGTTCTGAACAATCACTGGAATTTGATTAGGATGAATGCTCCATTTGCGTGTGTAGCCGAACTCATTCTTGGCTCGCAAAGTATCGGACTTAATGATTTCTAAATCGTTAATATTGGTGCAAACATTATGTGAGGCTACTTTGCCATGGGCATGACAAGCCGCAGATATTTCAAGCATGGCTCGCGCAACAAGCGGATGATCAAATTGATTTCTATCCATCGCATCAGCGGGAATAGCGCCATGATGTTCAGAAACAAAATCCATCAAACCAAAGCTGAGAGATTCGACTTGAGAAAGGGCTGCAATCGCATGAACATCGTGCAAAGCACCGTGGGTTTCAATCAAGACTTGAATCGGAATTAAACGACCAATGCCTGCGGTTTTAGCAAGGTGATTGATTTCATCAATCACTTCTTGTGTTTGTATGGCAGATATAACTTTGGGAATCATGATGAATGCCACCCGCTGACCAATACGAGGGATCAGAGAAGCAACATCAGACTTCCAGGCAGGGTGGCTAGGATCATGAATCCGAACGCCAACCCGATTAAATTGATTATCAGAGCTGAGTAGTAGCTCAGCGACTAACTCAGCATGCTGAACTTCTTGACCTACTGGCGCGCCATCTTCGCAATCAAAAGTGATGTCAAAGACAGGGCCTAATTGAGTTTGAAGCAACAGAGCCTTACGCATGCGCACTTCAGTGCCTGCGTAATGATCACAAACAGGTAAGGCCCTCGGAAGGGCCTCACCTTGGAACAGCACTTGATTGGGTTGCATCAACTTAGAGGAGGTGTTTGACGCCGTCTTGCTCTTCAGTCAATTCATTCAAAGTGAAATTCATGCGGTCACGTGAGAACGCATCGATTTCTAGACCTTGAACAATCTTGTACTCGCCATTTTCGCAAGTCACTGGGAAGCCATACATCACTTCCTTAGGGATGTCATATGAACCATCTGAAGGGATACCCATTGTTACCCACTTGCCGTTGGTGCCACAGTGCCAATCATGGATGTGATCGATAGCAGCGTTAGCAGCAGAAGCAGCAGAAGATAAACCACGTGCATCAATAATCGCTGCGCCACGCTTACCAACTGTTGGCAAGAATGTGTTCTTGTTCCACTCTTCATCATTGATCATTTGTGGAACTGATTGGCCACCGATCGTTGCGAAGCGGTAATCAGGGTACATTGTTGGGCTGTGGTTACCCCAAACAACTAGTTTCTCGATATCAGCAACTGCTTTACCTGTCTTTGCTGCTAATTGTGACAAAGCACGGTTATGGTCCAAACGTAACATGGCTGTGAAGTTCTTAGCTGGTAGATCTGGAGCTGACTTCATGGCGATATAGGCATTTGTATTTGCTGGATTACCAACAACTAAAGTTTTAACAGTGCGCTTAGCAACTGCGTTCAATGCTTTGCCTTGTGCTGTAAAGATTTGTGCGTTTGCTGATAACAAATCTTTACGTTCCATGCCAGGACCGCGTGGACGTGCACCAACTAACACTGCAAAATCGATATCTTTAAAAGCAGTCATTGGATCGCTGTGAGCTGTCATGCCCGCTAACAATGGGAATGCGCAGTCATCGATTTCCATCATCACGCCTGTTAGAGCCTTTTGTGCTCTTTCATCAGGGATCTCTAATAGTTGCAAGATCACTGGTTGATCTTTACCCAACATGTCGCCATTAGCGATGCGGAATAGTAGTGAATAACCGATTTGACCAGCTGCGCCAGTAACGGCGACACGCAATGGGGCTTTTGCCATGAGTTTGCTCCGAGCTTTAAAGTAAAAAAAAGTATCTTGCGCCATTGTTCTGACGCGAATCCTACAAAGTTTAGGACTTTAGTGATATTTCTGTCAAATACTCTTATATAAGACATAAGATATCTAGACGAAAACCCCTTCCTTGTGATGAAATGATGGCCATGACAGAAACCATCGCCACTTTTAGTCCGCTTTATCAGCAAATTAAGGCTTTGATACTTGGCAGTTTACAAGCTGGCGAATGGAAGCCAGGTGAAGCCATCCCTAGTGAAAATGAACTGGCTGCTAGGTTTAAGGTCAGTCAGGGAACGGTTCGCAAGGCTATCGATGAGTTGGCTAATGAAAATCTTCTGATCAGACGCCAGGGAAAGGGCACCTTTGTGGCTACCCATCACGAAGATCGGGTGCATTTCCGTTTCCTAAAGCTAGTTCCTGATGATGGTGAGCCCCATCATCCCAAAAGCAAGATTTTGGACTGCAAGCGACTTCGGGCACCTGCTGAAATTGCTCGTTTATTGGATTTGAAGAGCGGTGACCCGGTCATTCAGATCGAACGTATTCTATTTTTCTCTGAAAAAGCAACTGTTTACGAAGAAATTTGGTTGCCAGGCTCTACTTTTAAGGGCTTAACAACCGAGCGTTTAGTTGAGTGGCGTGGTCCGATGTATGCCCTATTTGAAACAGAATTTGCCACCCATATGGTTAGAGCTACGGAGCAATTAAGAGCGGTTGCGGCTGATGAGTTATCGGCTCAGCACCTTGGTGTTGCTGTGAATACACCCTTATTGGCTGTAGAACGTGTCTCTTTTACCTATGGTGAGCGTCCGGTTGAGGTTCGTAAAGCAGTTTATTTGACCAATCAGAACCATTACCTGAATGAACTTAACTAAGGTTGCTTATCTTTTAGGCATTTATATGTATTAGAAGAATATTTTTTTAAATTGTCAGACTTACGAAAGTCAATTAAGCGATAAAATCAGAGGGTTTTGCAACAGGCAAAAAATAAGTGAGGTCATAAATGCCAGAATTTAGAAATATTCATGTTTTTGATTTGATGAAATACCGCTTGCCTTGGGCAGGTAAGGTATCTATCTTGCACCGTGTTAGCGGTCTTTTGATGTTCATCTTGATTCCTTTTGTCTTGTATTTATTCGACAAGAGCATCACATCAGAGATTAGCTTTACGACTTTCAAGGCAGTTTTAGCTAACCCAATCATTAAGTTGATTATTTTGGCTTTGATCTGGGCTTATCTTCACCATTTCTGCGCAGGCATTCGTTTCTTGATGCTTGATTTGCACAAAGGCATTGATAAATCATCTTCAGCTAAATCAGCTGTTGCTGTTTTGATCATCAGCTTAACTTTGACAGCCGTATGTGCTGCCAAGTTATTTGGTTTGTTTTAAGGAGTTAGCATGGCTAATAACAATGTTGGACCAAAGCGCTTAGTTGTTGGCGCTCATTACGGTCTTAAAGATTGGTTGTTGCAGCGTATTACTGCTGTAATTTTGGTTGTTTTCACCTTGATTTTGTTGGTGGCATTCCTGTTGGGTGACTCTACCTATGATGCTTGGGCTGGTTTATTTGCTAACCAGATCATGAAACTCATTACTTTCTTGGCGATTTCAAGCTTGCTCTATCACGCTTGGGTAGGTATCCGTGACATTTGGATGGATTACATCAAGCCAGTAAGTATTCGTTTGACATTACAAGTTTTAACCGCGTTATGGCTGATTGCATGTTTTGGCTACAGCGCACAAATTCTTTGGAGGGTGTAAATGGCTGCCATCAAGACAGCATTACCTACGCGTCGTTTTGACGTTGTTATTGTTGGTGCCGGCGGCGCTGGTATGCGCGCTTCATTGCAACTAGCTGAGGCTGGTTTAAACGTTGCCGTTTTATCTAAGGTATTCCCAACGCGTTCACACACAGTGGCAGCTCAAGGTGGTATCGGTGCTTCATTAGGCAACATGAGTGATGACAATTGGCACTATCACTTTTATGACACGATCAAAGGTTCTGACTGGTTAGGTGACCAAGATGCGATCGAGTTCATGTGTCGTGAAGCTCCTAAAGTGGTTTATGAGTTAGAGCACTTTGGTATGCCTTTTGACCGCAACCCTGACGGTACTATTTACCAGCGTCCATTCGGTGGTCACACAGCTAACTACGGCGAAAAAGCTGTACAACGCGCTTGTGCTGCTGCTGACCGTACTGGCCACGCTTTATTGCATACGCTATACCAACGCAACGTTCGCGCCAAGACTCATTTCTTCGTTGAGTGGATGGCTCTAGACGTGATTCGTGATGCCGATGGTGACGTTGTTGGTGTAACTGCTTTGGAAATGGAAACGGGTGACGTTCACATTCTTCAAGCTAAGTGCGTGATGTTTGCAACAGGTGGTGCTGGCCGTATTTGGCAAGCCTCAACAAATGCATTTATCAATACTGGTGACGGTATGGGTATGGCTGCTCGTGCGGGCGTTCCTTTGGAAGATATGGAGTTCTGGCAATTCCACCCAACTGGCGTAGCTGGTGCAGGCGTTCTCTTAACAGAGGGTTGCCGTGGTGAAGGCGGTATTTTGCGCAATAAGAACGGTGAGCGTTTCATGGAACGTTATGCACCAACTTTGAAAGACTTGGCACCACGTGACTTCGTTTCACGTTCAATGGACCAGGAGATCAAAGAAGGTCGCGGTTGTGGCCCTAACGGCGATTACGTTGTTCTTGATTTGACGCACATTGGTGCAGAAACAATTCACAAGCGTTTGCCATCTGTTTATGAGATTGGTATTAACTTTGCAAACGTTGACGTGACTAAAGAGCCGATTCCAGTTGTGCCAACGATTCACTATCAGATGGGTGGTATTCCAACCAACATTCATGGTCAAGTTGTTGCGCCTAAGAACGGTAATCCAAATGAGGTTATCAATGGCTTCTACGCGATGGGTGAGTGCTCTTGCGTATCAGTTCACGGTGCCAACCGCTTAGGTACTAACTCATTGTTAGACTTGTTGGTGTTCGGTCGTGCAGCAGGTAATCATGTGGTCTCAACAGCTTTGAAGCAAAAAGAGCACAAGCCATTGCCTGCAGATGCTGGCGATTATTCATTGTCACGTTTGGCTAAATTGGATAACTCAACATCTGGTGAGTACACACAAGATGTTGCTAACGATATCCGTAGCACGATGCAAAAACACTGTGGTGTTTTCCGTACTCAAGAAATTATGGACGCTGGTGTTACAAAGATTACAGAAATTTCTGAGCGCGCTAAAAACATCCACCTTAAAGACAAATCAAAAGTTTTCAATACAGCACGTATTGAAGCTTTGGAGTTGGAAAACTTGGTGGAAGCTGCAAACGCAACCATGGTTTCTGCGGCCGCACGTAAAGAAAGTCGTGGTGCGCATGCTCATGATGATCACCCAGAACGTGATGATGAGAACTGGATGAAGCACACGCTTTGGTATAGCGAAGGTAACAAGCTCGACTACAAGCCTGTCAAATTGACTCCGCTAACAGTTGAATCTGTTCCACCTAAAGTCCGTACTTTCTAAAGGATTGAGGAATAAAAATGAGCGATACACGTATATTTGAAGTCTACCGTTACGATCCTGAGGTGGATGCTGCTCCACGCATGCAGACTTATGAGGTTGAGTTGGACGGTTCAGAGCGCATGTTGTTAGATGCTTTGATGAAGCTTAAAAAGATGGATGAGACATTGTCATTCCGTCGTTCATGCCGTGAAGGTGTTTGTGGTTCAGATGCCATGAATATCAACGGTAAGAATGGTTTGGCTTGTTTAACAAACATGTTAACTTTGCCAAAGAAGATCTCTTTACGCCCATTGCCTGGCTTGCCAGTAGTGCGTGACTTGATCGTCGATATGACTCAATTCTTTAAGCAATACCATTCGATTCGTCCTTACTTGGTGAACGATATTCCTCCGCCGGAGAAAGAGCGTTTACAAAGCCCAGAAGAACGTGAAGAGTTAGATGGTTTGTATGAGTGCATCTTGTGTGCATCATGCTCAACATCATGCCCATCATTCTGGTGGAACCCAGACAAGTTCGTAGGCCCAGCTGGTTTATTACAAGCTTATCGCTTTATTGCTGATAGCCGTGACCAAGTAACTGGTGAGCGTTTAGATAATTTGGAAGATCCTTATCGTCTATTCCGTTGCCATACGATCATGAACTGCGTAGATGTTTGTCCGAAAGGTCTAAACCCTACTAAGGCGATTGGTAAGATCAAAGAGCTCATGGTTCGTCGAGCTGTTTGATGCCAATATCATCAGAAACCTTGTCGCTTCTGCGTTGGCGTGCGCGACGAGGTCTGTTGGAGAATGATTTGATGATGGAGCGCTTTTTTGAGCGCTTCCATGACCAAATTGAAGAGGGTGATCTTGAGCCCTTGAATACTTTGTTGGATTTAAGTGATAACGATCTGATGGATTTGTTATTGCGTCGCAAGGAACCGGAGGGGGATCTTGCGAACGAAGGGGTGCACCGTGTCCTGGCCATGTTGCGTCCCGCTAGATTGTCATCAATCTAGAAAAAGATATTGCCTGGAACAAAACTTGCTTGTTTGATAAGACCTAAAACGTGTATTAAGGAAAGAAAAATGAACGCCTCTAATGAAAAAGCCACATTATCGTTCTCAGATGGCACACCAGCCATTGAGTTACCAATCTACAAGGGTGTAGTGGGTCCTGATGTCATCGACATCCGCAAGTTATATGGTCAAACAGGTAAATTCACCTATGACCCAGGCTTTATGTCTACAGCTTCTTGCAACTCAAAAATTACTTATATCGATGGCGATAAAGGTGAGTTGCTTTACCGTGGTTACCAAATTCAAGATTTGGCTACGAACTGTGATTTCTTGGAATCTTGCTTCCTATTGTTAAAGGGTGAGCTACCCAACAAAAAACAAAAAGAAGAGTTTGATGCTCTTGTGATGCATCACACG
>JBDLVQ010000027.1:0-51804 GCA_039804685.1 Pseudomonadota bacterium
CGAATGATGGTGTCATTGCTCATATCAGCAACAGTGCGGCCAGGTACGTTGTACAAAATCACTGGCAGATCGACTTTTTCTGCAATCGTTTTGAAATGAAGGTACATGCCTTCTTGGGTGGGCTTGTTGTAATAAGGTACCACTTGCAAGCTAGCATCCGCCCCGACTTTTTTAGCAAACTCAGTTAATTCAATCGCTTCACTTGTAGAGTTACCACCTGTGCCAGCAATGACAGGAATACGTTTAGCCGTATGCTCAACAGCTACTTTAATTAATTCACAATGCTCTTCTACTGACACTGTTGGAGACTCACCAGTTGTTCCGACGATCACGATACCGTCAGTTCCTTCAGCAATGTGCCAATCAATTAATTGGCGCAATCCAGGCAAATCAAGACTACCATCAGCATGCATAGGCGTGACAATAGCAACCAAACTTCCAGTAATTTTTTTAGCTAATTTAGTCATATTTCGATTGTAGCGGAACAGCACAGAGTCTTTGAACACAAGCAGGCTTAGGTGTCTGAACTATGAGGTCTTCAAAAGCCAATATTTTCATATTTTCAGCAAAATTCAAGAGCTCATTGGGTTGTAATAAAAAGTTCGGATTACTAGGTTTGCCGTAGGCTTCATTGCCGATTGCAAAGGTCTCATAAATCAAAAATCCTTTTGGATTCAATAATTTAGTAATATTTTTAAGATAAGGACGGTATAAATAATTGGTCACAATCACTGCATCAAAGTGCCCTAAATGGTCCAAATCCCAAGTAGACCCCTCAAGATCAAAACAGGCTGTTTGAATGGTGGCCTGAGAGATGTTTTGAGACTGTAATTTAATGAGATTTAAAGCTTCTTGATCGCGGTCAATGGATAAAACATTGAATCCCTGTTGAGCCAAATAAAACGTGTGACGACCACTGCCACAGGCATAGTCCAAGATACGGCCATTAGGCTTGATTTTCTGCGCATGAGTCACCACCCATTCGGATGGTGGCACCGACGAATCCAAATGAGGCTTAACTGTAATCAAGCCCCATCGCCTCACGAACATCACGCATGGTTTCTTGCGCTGATTTACGGGCTTTATCGCATCCGTCAGCAATGATGGCACGCAATAAACTTGGATCGTCCAAATAAGTTTGAGCTCTTTCCATCATCGGTTGCTGCTCTTTCAAAATGCCATCAATCACTGGTTGCTTACATTCAATGCAACCAATCCCCGCGCTCTTACAGCCTTTTTCAGCCCAAGCACGGGTGTCATCACTAGAATAAACCTCATGCAATTGCCAAACTGGACAACGTGCAGGATCACCCGGATCAGTCTTGCGAACACGAGCAGGATCGGTAGGCATGGTGCGAACCTTCTTCTCAACTGAGGCAGCATCTTCACGCAAAGCAATCGTATTACCATAAGACTTCGACATTTTTTGTCCGTCTAAACCTGGCATTTTTGATTCTTTAGTCAATAGAGCTTGAGGTTCAGGAAGAATGATCTTTCTGGAGCCCTCAAGGTACCCAAACAAACGCTCACGATCACCCATTGATAAGCTTTGCGCATCAGCCAATACTGCCCTAGCTTGCTCTAGAGCTTCTTCATGACCTTTTTCTTGATATTCAGTACGTAACTCTAAGTACAACTTAGTACGCTTACTACCTAACTTCTTAGCAGCTTCTAGCGCTTTCTCTTCAAAGCCAGGTTCACGACCATATAAATGATTAAAACGACGAGCAACTTCACGCGTCATTTCTACGTGAGGGATTTGGTCCTCCCCCACAGGCACATGTTGTGCCCGATAAATCAAAATATCCGCTGCTTGCAATAATGGGTAGCCTAAGAAACCATATGTTTGCAGATCTTTTTCTTTGAGCTTTTCAATTTGATCTTTATAGGTTGGCACTCGCTCCAACCAACCCAATGGTGTTCCCATGGATAGCAATAAAAATAATTCTGCGTGTTCAGGCACTTTACTTTGAATAAATAAAGTTGCTTGGGTTGGATCAATGCCAGAAGCCAACCAGTCAATGACCATATCCCAAACTGATTGCTCAATGATGTCTGGTGTTTCATAGTGAGTTGTTAGCGCATGCCAATCAGCCACGAAAAAATAGCAGGGATATTCAGCTTGTAGCTTGACCCAGTTTTTAAGCACACCATGATAGTGACCTAGATGCAGAGCGCCGGTTGGGCGCATACCTGATAAAACGCGTTCAGAAAACATATATCTCTTATTGAAACACCGACCAAACAGGTCGTAATTGTGATGGCAAATCAGGCAATAAACCTAAATCGATACGACTCTCTCTTGGATCATGAAAATCAGACCCACGAGATGCCAAAAAACCATACTGTAGCGCTACTTTAGCAAATGTTTTGTATTCGGCCTGACTATGACTGCCTGTGACCACTTCAATCCCTTGCCCACCTAAGTCTTTAAACTGTTCATACAGTTGAGTTAACTCCAAAGATGTGCACCTATAGCGGCCTGGATGGGCGATTACAGCAATGCCCCCCGCTTGATTAATCCAAGTGATTGCATCAGTTAAATTAGCCCATTGATGGCCAACATAACCAGGTTTACCTTCAATCAGATAATTAGCAAATACTTCATCGGTATCTTTACAAACACCAGACTCAACTAAAAATCTAGCAAAGTGTGTTCTAGAGATAAGCTCGGGATTTCCAACAAATTGAAGAGCACCTTCATAAGCATTTTTAATACCCACCTGATCTAACTGAGCAGATATGGCTTTAGCGCGATTTGATCGACCGTGACGTGTTTGATAAAGACCTTGCAATAAGTCAGCATTGTGATGATCAACGCCTAAACCAACAATATGTAGCGTATGAGCGCACCATGTCACGGAGATTTCTACGCCAGGTATGTATTGCATGCCCAAATCTTGAGCAGCATTTTTAGCGCGCTCTTGCCCACCTAACTCATCATGATCAGTTAAGGACCAGATTTTGACCCCATTAGCATGCGCACGTGATGCCAAAGCTTCTGGGGTTAAAGTCCCATCAGAAACCACAGAGTGGCAATGCAAATCGGCGTTGATTGTGTGCATGCCCTCATTTTACTTGGCAATTAGATAGGATGCTGAAAGATTTACATCCCTGGGGCGCTTGGTTTTATCTTTACCTTTATATAGGGTAATTTAAAAGAAGTCTATGTCAGACGTGTGTCAACGATTCGTCTCGGAGCCTCTAAGTATTCCTTGGACTGCATTTCAACAATTCGAGAAACCGTACGATGGAACTCATTGGCCATCGGCCCTTCGGTATAAAGAATTTCCGCTGCAACTTCAGCAGAGATAATAAGTTTGACTTTATGGTCATAAAACACATCAATCAACCAAGTGAAACGCCTTGCCTCACTAGCCATCTTTGGTGGCATATAAGGGACATCAGACAACAAAACTGTATGGAATAGATTGGATATTTCTAAATAGTCGTTCTGGGATCTAGGGCCACCACATAAAGTCTTGAAGTTAAACCATGCAACACCACCCGCACGTCGAACTGCTTTGATTTCTCGAGCCTCAATATGCAAGGTAGGATCTTCTTCGTCATGGGCTTCAGCAACTGTATTAAATACAGCATCCATTGTCGCAGCAGTCTCAGGCCCCAAAGGGGTGTAATACGCTTGAACCTGCTCCATGACTTTTTGACGGTAATCGATGCCAGCATCAACGTTCATGATGTCTAACTTTTCTTGAAGCAAGGCAATGGCTGGCAAAATTCGATCACGATGCAAACCATCTGGATACAAGAGATCGGGACGGTAATTAGAAGTCATGACAAATTGAACGCGATTCTTAAATAATGAATCTAGCAACCTGTACAAAATCATCGCATCAGCTACATCACTAACATGAAATTCATCAAAACAGATAAGGCGATATTTCTTGGCGATATTTTTTCCAAGAATTTCTAGTGGATCAGCCTTACCTCTTAAATCTTGTAACTCTCGGTGCACTTCTCGCATGAACTCATGGAAATGCAAACGTGTTTTCTTTTCTACTGGAGATGCCTCATAGAAGCAATCCATCAAAAATGATTTTCCACGCCCTACCCCACCCCACATATAAACACCGCGAGGTAATTCAGGGAAGCGCATCATTTTTGCCAACTTGCCACTACGCACTTCTTTATAAGATAACCACTCATCTTGACAAACTTGCAGACGATCAATCGCAGCCTGCTGAGCTGCATCGCTGCCATAGCCGCGCTTAACGAGTTCTTGTTTGTAAAACTGTTTAACTTTCATGGTCTATCTATATAAAGAATTTGGGGATCTCAAAACTTCTTAGAGTTTATCGACCCCCATTTTTAGGACTATTGATAAAACAACATTACATATTTAATGCACGTTTATCAGTTGCCAAAGCAGCTTCTCTCATAACTTCAGATAAGCTTGGATGTGGATGGCAAACACGACCGATATCTTCAGCAGCAGCCTTGAACTCCATCGCAACAGCAGCTTCAGCGATCAAATCAGATGCTGCTGAACCAACAATGTGAACACCCAAGATTTCATCAGTTTGAGCATCAGCTAATACTTTAACGAAACCATCAGCAGAACCCATACCTAAAGCACGGCCGTTAGCCGCAAATGGGAACTGACCTGGCTTGTAAGCACGACCTTCAGCTTTTAACTGTTGTTCTGTCTTACCAACCCAAGCGATTTCTGGAGATGTGTAGATAACCCAAGGAATGCAGTTGTAATCGATATGTGGCTTTTGACCAGCAATCACTTCAGCAACTAATACGCCTTCATCTTCAGCTTTGTGAGCCAACATAGGACCACGAACAACGTCGCCAACGGCGTAAACGCCTGGCGCAGCTGTTGCACAAGTATGATCATCAATAGCAATAAATCCACGCTCATCAGTCTTAAGACCGATTGATTCTAGGTTTAAGCCATCTGTATTTGGAACGCGACCAACTGACACGATCAAGCGATCGCAATCAAGAGTCTGAGCAGCACCAGTGCTATCTGTATAAGCTACTGACACACCCTTTTTGCTTGTTTTCACTTCGCCAATTTTCACACCAAGATTAATTTTCAAACCTTGTTTAGTGAATAATTTTTGAGCTTCTTTAGCGATACCTTCATCACAAGCAGCCAGGAATCCAGGCAAAGCTTCAAGAATAGTTACTTCAGCACCAAGACGGCGCCAAACTGAACCCAACTCCAAACCAATTACACCCGCGCCGATAACACCCAACTTCTTAGGTGTTGCACCAAACTTCAATGCACCTTCGTTATCGCAGATTAATTCGTTATCAACAGGCATACCCGGTAAGTGACGAGCCTTAGAACCTGTAGCAATAATCACATTTTTTGCAGTGACTGTGCCAGCGTCTTTGCCATCAATCTTGATTTGATAACCGTCAGCGCCCTTACCTGCAAATGATGCATGACCTCTTAACAAAGTGATCTTGTTCTTACGGAATAAGAACTGAATACCACCTGTCATTTTTGTCACGATGTCATCTTTACGAGCAATCACTTTTTTTACATCAACACTCACATCCTTCACAGTAATACCATGATCAGATACGTGATGAGAAATATTCTCAAACTCTTCAGAAGTTGCTAACAAAGCTTTTGATGGAATACAACCAACGTTTAAGCATGTACCACCTAAACGTGGCTCACCTTTAGGATCGTCGTAAGCATTGCTTTCAGCACAAGCTACTTTAAAACCTAGTTGAGCAGCACGGATCGCAGCGATATAACCGCCGGGACCGCCGCCAATAACTACAACGTCAAAATTTTGACTCATGTTTTTTCCTTAGCCGTATCTCTGGATTAAAGGTCCAACAAAAGACGTGCTGGATCTTCCAACGCTTCTTTCATAGCAACCAAGCCTAACACCGCTTCACGACCGTCAATAATGCGGTGGTCGTAAGACATAGCTAAGTAGTTAATCGGACGCACAACAACTTGACCATTTTCAACAACAGCGCGGTCTTTCGTAGCATGGATACCCAAAATAGCCGATTGCGGTGGGTTGATGATCGGTGTAGACAACATTGAACCGAAGATACCGCCATTAGAGATTGAGAATGTACCGCCTGACAAATCATCTAATGTCAACTTACCATCGCGTGCTTTAACACCAAACTCTGCAATTTTCTTTTCAATATCAGCCAAGCTCATTTGATCAGCATCACGCAAGATAGGCACCACTAAACCACGTGGCGAACCTACAGCGATACCGATGTCAAAGTAACCGTGATAAACGATGTCATTACCATCTACTGAAGCATTCAAAACTGGGTATTTCTTCAAAGCATGCACTGCTGCTTTAACGAAGAATGACATGAAGCCTAACTTAGTACCGTGTTCTTTTTCGAACTGGTCTTTGTATTTGTTACGCATCCCCATCACTGGAGCCATATTCACTTCATTAAAAGTAGTCAAAATAGCGTTAGTTTGCTGTGACTGTAATAAACGCTCAGCAATACGAGCACGCAAACGGCTCATTGGTACACGCTCTTCTGGACGGCCACCGATGTTGACTTGAGGAGCTGATACTGCAGCAGGTTTAGCTGCAGGAGCTGTACCAGACAATGTTGCAAGAACATCACCTTTAGTAACACGACCATCTTTACCAGAACCACCCACTTGAGCTGTTGATAAATTATTTTCAGCCATTAACTTAGCTGCTGATGGCATTGCCTTAGCACTAGCTGCAGGTGCAGCTGCTGGGGCCGCTGCTGGAGCAGGAGCTGCCACTGGAGCTGGTGCAGCAGCTGCAGGGGCTGCAGCAGCTTTAGCAGCGCTATCAATCTTAGCGATCACTTGATCAGAAACAACAGTACCGCCATCACCAACAACGATTTCAGCTAAAACACCTGCTGAAGGTGCCGGCACTTCAAGCACAACTTTATCTGTTTCAATTTCAATCAAGATTTCATCTTGAGCAACTGCTTCGCCCGCTTTTTTCTTCCAAGTCAACATTGTTGCTTCTGCAACTGATTCTGATAGTTGTGGAACTTTGACGTCTACGATAGCCATGTTCTTTTCCCTTATTTTCTTTAGAGTATTAGTTGATATTTTCTGTTTGTTTACTTACTTAGATAGTACGAAACCTTTGAGCTTGGCAAATGCGCCGTCCACCAAAGATTTTTGTTGATCTTGGTGTAAGTGAGCATAGCCACAAGCTGGAGATGCTGAAGCTGGGCGACCTGAGTAGCCCAATTTCTGACCTTCAGTCATGTTCTCGTGGATGTTGTGCTGGATAAAGAACCATGCGCCCTGATTTTGTGGCTCATCTTGACACCAAACAATCTCAGCTGCTTTTGGATACTTCTTCATTTCAGCAGCAAAGGCTTTGTGTGGGAATGGATATAACTGTTCCACACGAATCAATGCCACATCATCTTGTTTCTTCGCTTCACGTGCTTTAACAAGGTCGTAATAAACCTTACCTGAACACGCAACAACACGAGTTACTTTCTTAGCGTCGATCTTGTCATCTAACTCACCGATCACTGTTCTAAATTCACCTTTTGTGAACTCAGAAACTGGTGATGTCGCATCTTTATTTCTCAACAATGACTTTGGTGTCATGATGATCAAAGGCTTACGGAATTGACGAATCATTTGACGACGCAATAAATGGAAGATTTGAGATGCAGTGGTTGGTTGAACAACTTGCATATTCATATCAGCACACAATTGCATAAAACGCTCTGGACGGGCTGATGAGTGCTCTGGGCCCTGACCTTCGTAACCGTGAGGCAACATCATGACAAGACCGTTAGCACGACCCCACTTCACTTCACCAGATGCGATGAACTGATCAATCACAACTTGCGCGCCGTTCACAAAGTCACCGAACTGGGCTTCCCAGATCGTCAATGTGTTTGGTTCAGCAGCTGCATAACCATATTCAAAACCAAGAACCGCTTCTTCAGACAGGATTGAGTCAATCACTGTAAATGGGGCTTGATTATCTGCAACGTGCTGCAAAGGAATATATGTGCCGATGTCCCACTTTTCACGATTTTGATCATGAATCACAGCGTGACGATGTGTAAATGTTCCGCGACCTGAGTCTTCACCTGATAAACGAATTGGATAGCCGCTAGCTACCAAAGAGGCAAAGGCCATGTGCTCACCCATACCCCAGTCAACATTCACCTCACCACGACCCATCGCAGCACGATTATTTAAAACGTTGTCTACTAAGTTATGTGGCTTAAAACCTTCTGGCACTTTAGTAATACGATCAGCAAGACGTTTCCACTCAGCCAAAGGAATGGCTGTATCTGCAGAGTCTGTCCATTTCTTATTCAAGAATGGAGACCAATCCACGGCGTACTTACCTTTGAAATTAGAAATAACAGGATCGACACTATGCTTACCAGCGTCCATTGCCGCGCGGTAAGCTTTCACCATTTCATCACCGCCACCCGCAGGCAACACACCTTGGGCTTCTAACTTGTCAGCATATAACTTACGAGTACCTGGGTGCTGGGCAATCTTCTTGTACATCAAAGGTTGAGTCAACGCAGGTGTGTCTTGTTCGTTGTGACCCAACTTACGGAAACAGATAATGTCAATCGCAACATCTTTCTTGAAAGTGTTACGGTATTCAACAGCTAACTGAGTCGCAAATACAACTGCTTCAGGGTCATCACCGTTCACGTGTAATACAGGAGCCTCAATTGTTTTCAAGATATCTGTACAGTAAAGCGTAGAACGCAAGTCACGTGGATCAGATGTTGTGAAACCGATCTGGTTGTTAATCACGATATGGATTGTGCCGCCTGTGTAATAGCCACGAACTTCAGCCATCGCTAAAGTTTCTTGAACTACTCCTTGACCAGCAATAGCCGCGTCACCGTGAACCAAAATAGGCATCACTTGATCGCCAGTCGCATCACCACGACGATCCATACGGGCACGCACTGAACCTTCAACCACTGGGTTAACGATTTCCAAGTGCGATGGGTTAAATGCTAGTGACAAGTGAACGGGGCCACCAGGGGTTGTCACATCGCTTGAGAAACCTTGGTGATATTTCACGTCACCAGCAGGCAAATCTTCTGGAGCTGTGTGATCAAACTCAGCAAACAAATCTTTAGGCATCTTGCCTAAGGTGTTCACCAACACATTCAAACGACCACGGTGGGCCATACCGATTACAATTTCTTGAACGCCAGCTGTACCAGCAACACGAATCACTTCATCCATAGAGGCAATGAAACTTTCACCACCCTCTAATGAGAAACGCTTTTGACCAACGTACTTAGTATGCAAATAACGCTCTAAGCCTTCGCCAGCAGTTAAACGCTCTAAAACTTGTTTTTTCTTTTCAGGCGTAAAGGATGGTGTTGAACGCGCAGACTCAAGCTTTTCTTGCCACCAACGCTTCAGGTTCTGGTCAGTGATGTACATGAACTCAGCGCCAATCGTGCCTGAGTATGTCTGACGCAAGTTCTGTAGCAACTCACGCAAAGTCATATTGTCTTTGCCAAAGAATGTGTTGCTTGTATTAAAGACGATATCCATATCAGCATCACCCAAACCGTAGAAGGCAGGGTCAAGCTCAGGAATATTGGGGCGCTCTGTGCGCTTCAGCGGGTCTAAATCAGCCCAACGTGTACCAACGTTTCGGTGAGCAGCAATTAATTGCTGAACAGCCACTCGCTTACGACCTAACTCTGAATCGGCAGAATCATTGATCACACGAATTGGACCTTGCTTTGCACGCTCGGCAAAAGCATTGATCACTGGCGCATGAGGAACGTCGTGCTTAGTTGATCCATCAACAGCAGGAACTAATTGAACGTTGTCGAAATACTCACGCCAATAGTCTGAAACAGAAGCTGGATTTTGAAGATAGGACTCGTAGAGTTCTTCTACGTAAGGGGCGTTTCCGCCAAAGAGATAAGAACTACCTCTGTAGGACTGCATCATATTGCTCACCTTTCATCGGGTATCCCGAATTTGTAGTGGGTTAGACCTTCCGCGACACGGCTTGACCGGTTAGCGGATTGCGAACTAGTTGTAACTGCAACGGAAGGATTTCCGCAAATAAGAGTTTACACCTCTAAACCCTTATCTGCCCTACTTTTTTACTGAATAACACTGTAAACCTTAGCTCTAAGGATTACTGTAAGGTCTTTCCCCTAAGAAAATAAGGGTTTTAAGCAAGCATCTTGTAAGAAATTTCCTACAAGAAAATCAGAAACGTCTGATATTCAAACGATGAAATCCTATCTACGATTTAATTTCCTTCAATAACGTAATAGGAAATACTGATGAAAATCAAAAATCTAGAAAATCCTAAGGATTTCTTGAGTACCCGCCAAAGTGCGCGGCACCTTCAAGTATCACTGGGTACCGTCCAAAAGATGGTGGAAACTGGCGAACTATTGGCCTGGAAAACCCAGGGCGGTCACCGCCGGATATTAATGTCCTCTTTAGAGCAGTTATTGAAAAGAAGGCGTTTGGGCATACGTCAGCGTTGTGGGGAGCAGTTTTTACTCTTAGCAGTATTAAGACGCAGCGATAGTTTTGAGGCCTTTAAAACCTTCACATCTCCCTGGAAGTCTGAAGTAGACCTTCATTTATGTGCTGACACCCTTGAAGCTCTGATGCAATCAGTGTCACTCGCGCCCGATGTCATTTACTTAGATTCAGGCATATCGCCTGTTGAGCAGGTTCATTTGCTGCATTATCTCAGCAGAAATACACACACTAAAAACATTCCAATATTAGTAGAAAGTACTTTTTTGAAAATCCACCCTCAAGTTCTTAAAAGTTCAACAGATGCCAGCAGTGACATCAAACTAAAAGCTGGTAGAAAACCATCGCATAATCCAATGATCCGATCCTATCAATATGAGCATTTAATATCTCAAGATGGTGCTATTAATCTGAAGTTTTCGGAAAAGATGGAGAATTTGATTCTCGATTGCATGGCCAAGAAATGCGAAAGGACCTGATTAACAGGCCCTTTTCAAACTAGTTAGTCAATTAACTATTATTAGATAGTAAATCGACTACGGTCTTGTCCTTCGATCCATTTAGGAGCCTTACCGCGACCAGTCCAGGTTTCACCTGTGTTCGGGTTGCGGTATTTTGCTGCCACTTTGCCACCACGTGAACCAACTGGCCCCTTGCGGTTAAATATGTCTGAGGCAATCAAGTTATATTGTTCAATAATTGCTTTAGCTTTAGCAATACCCTCTGCTTTTTCACGGGCCTTAGCTTCTAGAATTTGTTTTTCCAAAGCTTCTTTTTGTGCCAATAACTCTTGATATGTAGCCATTTATTCTCCGTTTGATTATTGTAATCATAGATTAAGTTTATATTAATTAAGATGATTTCATCTCAACAACCTGAATTATATACACATAATATAGATTAATTAATAACCTAGTAAATAAATGTTATTAATGCTTATATTATTTATAGCATTTTTATAGTTAATAACCCTTAAGTGAGTATCATTTTTGAATTAATTATTATTTATAGAATATATATAATAATTTAATTAACTCCCTGGGCTAGCAGGAACAACCTTCCAACCTTCGTGGCAATTTTGTACATAGGGATAATAGGTTTGAGAGGACTGGCAGTAGTACCAAACTGGGGGTAAGTTTTGCGCTAATAACGGTTGTGGGGGCGGTGGCGTCATGATAACCGGCGCTCTCTGAACATAAACCGGCTCAGAATAAACAACTCGAGGCTGAGTCATTGAGTAAACAACCAAACCGCCAACCAGCGCTGGGACAACCCAATTACCTGAGTTGTGGTGGTGCTGATGACCGTAATAATGTCCGCCGCCAGCAAAAACATTGCCAGATACCAATACCCCAATCAATACACAACTACTCAGTACTTTCTTGAAAGTGGACATATCAACTCCTTCTTAGTTAAGCCTATAACGAGCCGCCCTTTTGTTTAGTTGACACGCAAAAGAAAGATAAGGGTTAATCAATCAATAATTGGTCAGCCTTGCCTGAAGTGATAATGCGAGCGATCACATGCATGACTTCTTTTTCTTTACCTTTAAAGACATGTTCAGTGTGCGCCTTACAAGCAGCTCCTGTGAAACCACTCCCGCCGACGACAGTTACTAAGGGAATCTGATATTTATCGGAAATGGATTTGGCTCCAGAGTAGGTCGTCATGAAACATGGATCATCTCGGTGATGAACAAAGACTTGCGGAATGTTTAACTTCTTGTAATCAAAGTCACCCAGCTCACGATAAGAATTTCTTGAATAAGGCTCAGTAATTGAAGCTGTATGAATAGCCCCAGAATAAATATTCGCCTCATGAGTAGGCATAAAAGCAGAAGACACAGTTCCCATACTGGTCCCTATCAACCAAACTTGATCAATACTTGGGAATTGCTTTTTTACTTCTTGAATTAGTTTCAAGACATCCTGATGGCGCTTTAATGATGCCTGATAAGAGCTTGAACAATATTCACCACTATCAGAGCGACAATCCACAATTAATGAAGCAACAGAATCATTAATCAAATATCTTCTGGACCGAATCAAAAAATTACCGGATAACTGAGAAGAAGTCATGACCGACCCTTCAACAACAGGCCGAACAACAGATGGATGCCCAGGCAAGATGACAGCTAATCGTGTAGGCTGTTTAGAGCCGATCTTAAGAGATAAAACACCCTCTTGTTTGACTCCATGCCCCAGATCAACTGATATCAATTGTTCATGCAAACCATCAGCATGAGTGGGCACCGATTGCGCAAACACACCAGATGTTAGCGAGACAAAAATAATTAGAAGGATATTTTTCATCATGAGCCGACCGATTAAATTGGTCGGGGCGAGAGGATTTGAACCTCCGACCACTTGCACCCCATGCAAGTACGCTACCAGGCTGCGCTACGCCCCGACAGAAAACAAAAAGATTGTATCAACTAGATAGGATGCGAAGTACAGCTTCTAAGTCGTCACGGATTGATGAATCACCATTGCTTGGTGCACTTGCTTCACCCAATCGAGTTCTGGCACCGCTGATAGTGAAACCTTCTTCATAAAGAAGCTCGCGGATTCTGCGAATAAGCACAACTTCATGATGTTGGTAGTAACGACGATTACCACGACGCTTTTGCGGCTTGAGCTGATTGAATTCTTGCTCCCAATAACGGAGCACGTGAGGCTTGACATCACAAAGCTCACCCACTTCACCAATGGTGAAATAGCGTTTCGCCGGAATTGGAGGGAGGGATTCCCCGGCAATCATGCCGTTACCATTCTTTTCCATAAATGAAACTCGTTAGAGTTTTGGATCGACCTTGTCTTTCAGCTTTTGGCTTGCATGGAATGTCACCACACGTCTTGCTGAAATAGGTACCAACTCCCCAGTCTTTGGATTACGACCAGGTCTTGCAGATTTTTCGCGCAATTGGAAATTGCCAAAACCAGAAATTTTTACATCAACTCCAGAATCCAAAGAAGCACTGACCGTTTCAAAAAATGAATCGATCAAATCTTTTGCCTCACGCTTATTAAGACCCACTTGGTCAAATAAGGCGTCTGACAATTCCGCTTTAGTAATCGTGCCCGCTTCGCTCATATCAGGTCTCCGCTTTTCTTTAGATTCTTAGTTATTGCTTGATTTGCTTCAATTAACGAATTCTAGCTTGGCATTTTACGCTCATGGCTTCAAGCAGGCTAGAAATCACCGGTTCAATCTGTGTATCTTGTAATGTACCCGATTCATCTGACAAAGTGATACGAAATGCCAAACTCTTCTCATTGGCAGCCATACCACCCATGCGACCTTCGGAAGGTTTGAACTCGTCAAATAAATCAATTTTCTTAATAAGGGGCTGTTTTGATGACTTCATCGCATCAATTAACTGTGCAGCAGTCACAGATTGTTGCACCACAACAGCTAAGTCACGCGTCACAGCAGGGAACTTGCTGATGTTGCCAATAGTTGGCAAACCAATTTCTTGAATCAGCGCCCAATCAATTTCAAAAACAACCGGGGCTCCTGGTAAAGCATACTCTTGCTGCCAACGTGGATGTAACTCACCTACAAAACCCAATGAAATCTCTTTGCCACGCTTTTTAATTATTAACTCTGTGCTACGACCAGGATGCAATGCAGGATGAGCCAATGATTTCGCTTTAATCTCTAATGGGGCTAGTAGTGCCTCAACATCGCCCTTCACATCAAAGAAATCAACTGGACGATTAGCAATGCCCCATTGCTCAGGATTTGCTGACCCATAAGCTAAACCAGCTACACGCACAGGTTGATCATAGCCAGCAATGCTTAACTCGCCAACCTGAGCATCAGGATTGCGCAAAAATACCCTGCCCACTTCAAATAAGCGAACGCGACTGGCTTTGCGATTTAAATTTTGCCGTAAGTTCTGAACCAAACCACCGATCAAATTGCTGCGCATCACAGACAATTGGCTAGCAATAGGATTCAAAACTTTAATTGGATTGGTGTTGCCAGCTAATTGCGCTTCAGTATCCGCATCAATAAATCCGAAGTTCATCACTTCTTGATACGATCTTGCAGCAATCGCATGACGCAAACTATGAATGCCACGCTTGGGCTCTTGAGTCCCCAACATCCGCTGCGCCGCAACGGGTGGGTTTGCTGGAATATTTTCAAAACCGTAGAGTCTTGCTACTTCTTCAATCAAGTCTTCTTCGATTTCGATATCAAAACGATAGCTAGGCGCATGAACAATAAATGCCTCATCGCCTTCACGCTGATAAGTTAAACCAATACGATCAAACAGTGATGCAATCATGTCAGCAGTTAAAGGGATACCAATCACCCTTACTGCTCTAGCAACACGCAAACGAACAGGTTTACGCTCAGGCAACTGAATCACTTGATCATCTACTGGCGCTAATTGACCACCACAAATTTGCACAATCAAACTAGAAAGCAACTCAAGTGCTTGAACTGTTGCGGCAGGATCTACACCACGCTCAAAACGATGCGCAGCATCGGTTGAAAAATTAAATCTTCTTGCACGGCCCTGAATAGCATGAGGCCACCAGAACGCAGACTCAAGATAAACATCTTGTGTATCTAAAGTCACAGAAGTTGGATTACCTCCCATGATGCCAGCAATACTTTCAAGACCCTGTTCATCAGCAATCACACCAACTTGCTGACCATTTAAAGGCGCCACTGAAACTGTTTGGCCATTCAAGAGTTCTAACTGTTCACCATCACGACCCCAGCGAACAGTTAAGCCACCCTTTAACTTCTGAAGATCAAAGACATGCGTTGGCTGACCCATTGCTAACATCACGTAATTAGAAATATCAACCAATGCTGAGATGCTTCTTTGACCCGCACCCTCTAGACAACGAACCATCCAGCTTGGTGTTACTGCTTTGGCATTAACACCCTTAACAACGCGACCAGCAAAGCGGCCACACAAATCAGAACCTTCTACCTTAACAGCCACTTTGTCATTAATAGTGGTGGCTTGAGTTTCAATTGGCGGCAAACATAATTTAGCACCTGTAATCGCAGCTACTTCACGAGCTACACCAAGAATTGATAAGCAATCAGCCTTATTAGGTGTGAGCTTAATGACAAAAATAGTGTCATCAAGTTTTAAGTATTCACGGATGTTTTGACCAATCGGCGCATCAAGAGGCAACTCCATAATGCCGTCGGCTTCTTGAGGAACACCTAATTCATTACCTGAACACAACATACCTTGTGACTCAACGCCACGTAATTTGCCTAACTTGATTGCAAATGGTTTACCACCTTCTTCTGAAGGTGGTAATTGTGCACCAACCAAAGCGCAAGGAATCTTAATACCAACGCGAGCGTTGGGAGCACCACAAACAATTTGCAATGTCTCACCGCCAGCATTCACTTTACAAACACGTAAGCGATCAGCATCAGGGTGTTGGGTAGCTTCTAGAATTTCAGCAACCACTACTTCCGTAAATGGCGGAGCTAAAGGACGTGTCTCTTCAACTTCAAGACCTGCCATCGTTAAAGCATGCGATAACTCTTCGGTCGTTAAATGAGGATTAACGTACTGTCTGAGCCATGATTCTGAAAATTGCATAGTATTTGCTCAGTCTGAATTAAGCTGGAAATTGAGATAAGAAACGAATGTCATTTTCAAAGAACAAACGTAAATCATCAATGCCATAACGCAACATCGTTAAGCGCTCTAAACCAGAACCAAACGCAAAACCAATATAACGCTCAGGATCTAATCCCATGTTGCGAAGTACAGTCGGATGAACCTGACCTGCACCAGAAATTTCTAACCATCGACCAGCCAATTTTCCGGAACCAAACGCCATATCAATTTCGGCTGAAGGTTCAGTAAACGGGAAATAAGAAGGACGGAAACGAACCTGGATAGCATCCGTCTCAAAGAAAGTTCTTAAGAAATCTGTATAAACACCTTTAAGGTCTGCAAAAGAAACATTTTCTGCAATCCACAAACCTTCAACCTGATTAAACATTGGTGAGTGCGTAGCATCACTATCTACACGATAGGTACGACCCGGTGCAATTACTTTAATCGGAGGCATCACAGCATCTTTGGCGTGACGTGCTACATGGGCGCTGGCATAACGAACCTGCATAGGGCTGGTATGCGTACGCAACAATAGCGGTTTATTTTTTTCATCAACACCTTCAACATAGAAGGTATCTTGCATCGATCTTGCCGGATGATTTTCGGGGCTATTGAGTGCCGTGAAATTGAACCAATCGTTTTCAATTTCTGGACCATCAGCTACATCAAATCCGATAGATCTAAAGATTTGTTCAACTCGCTCCCAACTGCGCATCACAGGATGCAAACTGCCAACATCTTGACCGCGACCTGGCAAGGTCACATCAATGGCTTCTGCACTTAAACGAGTTTGGAGAACGGCATCCGCTAAAGCTTGACGACGCTCATTGAGCGCAGCTTCTACAGCAGCTTTAACTTGATTGATTTGTGCACCGGCGGCTTTGCGAGCTTCAGGCTCTAACGCACCTAGCGATTTAAGACGCTCTGTGAGTAATCCGGATTTACCGAGGTAACGTGCCTTGGCGTCTTCGAGGGCCGCCGAATCGGCGGCACCATCGAAGTCCCGCTTGGCATCCTCGACAACTTGGTCGAGTGAAACCATGTGCGGGCCCTACTTACGCAGCTACTACTGTTTTGATACGAGCGACTAAAGCAGCAAAAGCTGGCTTGTCGTTGATCGCCATGTCAGATAGAACCTTACGGTCTAACTCAACACCTGATCTCTTCATACCATTCATGAATACGCTGTATGTAACATCGTATTGACGAACAGCAGCATTGATACGTGCAATCCACAAAGCACGGAATACGCGCTTCTTATTGCGACGGTCGCGGTAGGCATATTGACCTGCACGCATAACCGCTTGTTTAGCAATACGGAATACATTCTTACGACGGCCACGGTAACCTTTGGCAGCATCGATAACTTTTTTATGACGGGCTCTAGCTGTAACCCCGCGTTTGACTCTTGGCATGTGATTCTCCTATTCGTCTGAGGTTAAGCGTAAGGCATCATTGTGCGTACTGATTTCACATCTGAATCATGTACAGCAACTGCACCGCGAAGGTGACGTTTATTCTTTGTCGTCTTCTTGGTAAGGATATGGCGCTTGAACGCTTGACCACGTTTGATAGAACCGCTTGCGCGAACTCTAAAACGCTTAGCTGCACCGCTTTTCGTTTTCATCTTGGGCATAACTGCTCCCTTTTCACTCATATGTACGACTTAGGTGGCAATCGACGATTGCGCTTCTATTACCCAGACATACTTCTTAATAAGACTTTCGTCTTTCTCCGGTCAAATTAATATTTGCCGGGTTACTACCAATTACTGTTGCCAGTAATTATTTCTTCTTGATGGGGGAGAGAACCATCACCATCTGGCGCCCCTCCATCTTTGGAAACTGCTCAACAGAACCATATGGCTCTAGATCAGCTTTCAATCGTTCTAACATGCGCACACCAATCTCTTGGTGGGCTAATTCTCTACCTCGGAAACGCAAAGTGATTTTTGTTTTATCACCTTCTTCTAAGAATTTCGTTAGATTGCGCAACTTCACGTTGTAGTCACCGTCATCAGTACCAGGACGGAATTTAACTTCCTTCACCTGGATAACCTTTTGCTTTAACTTTGCTTCGTGAGCTTTCTTAGCTTCTTGGTATTTAAATTTGCCGTAATCCATCACGCGACAAACTGGAGGCTCTGCCGTAGGGGCAATCTCAACCAAATCTAATTCACTCTCTTCCGCCAACCTTAAAGCATCAGGTAGTTTTACAACACCTAACGGTTCACTGTCGTTGCCAATCAATCGTACCTCGGAGGCAGTAATTTCCCGATTGATACGATGCGTTTTCTCAGTAGCTATTTCGCGTTTCCTTTAAAAATTTTTCACAAAACCTTACACACCTCAGGCTAGCTGGGGTCCGACCTTCTGGGAAACATCCTGTTGGAGTCGGGCAATGAAGTCGTTGATCGGCATAACACCTAAATCAACACCACCTCTGGCGCGCACGGCCACCGCATTTGCTTCACACTCTTTATCACCGACAACCAGTAGATAAGGAATCTTTTGCATTGCGTGCTCACGGATTTTAAACGTTATTTTCTCGTTCCGCAAATCAGACTCAGCCCTAAATCCTTGTTTTTTGAGGATTTGCTGAACTTTTTCAGCGTACTCCGCTGAATTTCCTGAAATATTCATGATTATGCACTGAGTTGGTGCAAGCCAAGTCGGCATCGCGCCAGCATGGTTTTCTATCAAAATACCAATAAATCGTTCCAAAGAACCCACAATTGCTCGGTGCAACATTACTGGTACTTTGCGATCGTTATCGGCAGAAACATATTCAGCACCCAAACGTAAAGGCATTGAAAAGTCGACTTGCATCGTACCGCACTGCCATGAACGACCAATTGAATCCTTCAAATGGTATTCAATCTTCGGACCGTAGAAGGCCCCCTCACCAGGCAACTCTTCCCATTCCTGATTCGATGCTTTCAAAGCGGCTCTAAGAGCATCTTCAGCTTTATCCCAAATAGCGTCATCGCCCACGCGTTTAGCAGGACGCAAAGCCAGCTTGACTGCTACTTCGGTAAAACCAAAATCGTTATAAACCTCACGAACTGCTTTATCAAAAGCAGCTACTTCAGATTGAATCTGATCTTCTGTACAGAAAATATGGCCATCATCCTGAGTGAAACCACGCACACGCATTAAGCCGTGCAAAGCACCTGATGATTCATTGCGGTGACACTGACCAAACTCACCAAAACGTAAAGGGAGTTCGCGATAGCTATGTAAACCAGCGTTATAAATTTGTACGTGACCCGGGCAGTTCATCGGCTTGAGAGCGTAGGCACGATTCTCAGACTCCGTTGTGAACATATTGTCTTTGTAGTTTTCCCAGTGACCTGATTTTTCCCACAAAGCACGATCCAAAATTTGAGGCGCTTTCACTTCTTGATAACCATTATCTTGGTACACGCGACGCATGTACTGTTCTACCTGCTGCCAAATGGTCCAGCCCTTTGGGTGCCAGAAAATTAAGCCCGGCGCTTCTTCTTGGAAGTGGAATAGATCTAACTGCTTACCTAATTTACGATGATCACGCTTCTCCGCTTCTTCAAGCATGTGAAGATAAGCTTCTTGGTCTTCTTTCTTAGTCCAAGCCGTACCGTAGATACGCTGGAGCATTTCGTTATTGCTGTCACCACGCCAGTAGGCACCGGCAACTTTCATGAGCTTGAAAACCTTCAACTTGCCAGTTGATGGTACGTGTGGACCGCGACACAAATCAGTAAAACCACCTTCTGAATACAAAGACACATCTTCACCGGTAGGGATGCTGCCAATTAACTCTGCTTTGTAGTGCTCACCTAAACCTTTGAAGAATTCAATTGCTTCATCGCGAGGAATAACACGACGCTCAACCTTCTCGTCTTTCTTAGCCAATTCAGCCATGCGCTTTTCAATCGCAGCCAAGTCTTCTGGTGTAAATGGACGGCTATAAGAAAAGTCATAGTAAAAACCAGACTCAATCACAGGTCCAATGGTCACCTGAGCTTCTGGATAGAGTTCTTTAACAGCATATGCCAATAAGTGAGCAGTTGAATGGCGAACCACTTCAAGACCTTCAGGGTCTTTATCTGTCACGATCGCTAAATTGATATCTGAATTGATTAAGTAGCTGGTATCAACCAACTGACCATTGACCTTACCAGCTAAAGCAGCCTTAGCTAAGCCAGCACCAATGCTTTGTGCCACTTCAGAAACGGTCAAGGGAGCGGGATACTCACGCTTCGATCCATCAGGTAATGTGACAACAACCATATCAACTCCAAAAAAATCGGCGCGGCGCTCTGGGATCTTTTTGGAACCTAGGGCTTTCCGCGCCTATATATTTACATCTAATTCGTTGGTAGGCTCGATTGGAATCGAACCAACGACCTCTACCATGTCAAGGTAGCGCTCTAACCAACTGAGCTACGAGCCTATTGAATCCATAAGTTTATCACTTGTTGACTATTTTCTTCTTGCTTCAGTGACCCCTGAAACATCTAATAAAGACGTGATTGCAGTTTGCAGGCCATCAGTCGATGGGATTTCAATTGTGAACTGCATGCTAGCTAGGCCCTTGCGTGACTGCGTTTTCACCCCTGTAACATTGATCTTTAAACGAGAAAAGACCTCTGATATGTCGCGCAACAAGCCCTGACGATCAATCGCCATCAAAGCAATATCAACCGGAAATAAGGCTTTACCCGAGGACTCACCAGGCATACCCCATTCAGTCAAGACGACTCGTTCAGGGGCTCTGGCCAGTAATTGTTTGAAAGTATTGCAATCTTCCCGATGGATCGAGACACCTCTGCCACGAGTAACAAACCCCCGAATACCATCGGGCGGAACAGGACGACAGCATCGTGAGAGTTGCGTCATTAAAGAATCCACCCCAACGACGAGAACATCACCATGGCTCGCCTTGGCCTTACTTTTACGCAAAATAATATCGGGCAAGTCTGGTTTAGGTGGTTCAACAGTAGGAGCTTCGTCTTTGTCACTTTCTTGCTCTGCTTGTTGTGCAGCAAACCATGCCTTCACTTTACTTCTAGCGCGATGGGTAGCTAAATACCCCCGCTCGACATTGAGCCAATCTAGCGATGGGCCACCCAATTTGACAGAAATAATTTCCACAGTTTGGCCATTTTTGAGACGGGTATCCAATGGCACCATCGCCCCATCAACACGCGCACCACGACAACGATGACCTAAGTCAGTATGCACAGAGTAGGCAAAATCAATAGGGGTTGCCCCCTGCTGTAAAGGAATGACCTGACCTAAGGGGGTCAGGACATAAATTTGATCATCCAACTCCTGCCCTTTCAACTGATCCCAAGCATCTTCTTTCCATGCAATCAGTTGGCGTGCCCAAGCAATCCGTTGATCATATTCAGCTTTAGCACTCACCGTCCCTGAGTAACCCTGCTTGCCGGCTTCTTTATAGCGCCAATGCGCTGCGACACCATACTCAGCTTGCTTATGCATTTCATGTGTTCTAACCTGGACTTCAAATGCAATACCATCAGGATCCATTACAACGGTATGCAGTGATTGATAACCGTTCGGCTTAGGTCTAGCAATGTAATCATCGAATTCTTTAGGGATAGGTTGCCAAACGTGATGCACAATCCCCAAAGCGGCATAGCAATCTTTCAGGTCATTTAACAAAACTCTAAAAGCTCTAACGTCATAGAGTTGTGCAAAGTCCAGAGCCTTACCTTGCATCTTTTTCCAAATACTATAGATATGCTTTGGGCGACCCTACACCTCTGCCTGAATGCCAGCATCTTTTAATTCTTCTTGTAAACGAGTGATGATGTTGTCAACAAAGCCCTCACGCTCAACACGCTTAGAGTCGAGCAATTTAGCAATTTGTTTATAAGTGTCAGGGGCTAAGCATCTAAATGCTAAATCTTCCATCTCCCACTTCAATTGCCAAATACCCAAACGATTCGCTAACGCCGCATCAACGTCCAAAATGTCTTGCGCCCACGATGATTTGGTTTCAATTCTTTGTGAAGTAACCCAACGAAGGGTCTGAACTACTGATGCCAAATGCAATAACACCACTCGCAAATCATGTGCAAAGGCCAAGAGCATTTTTCGAAGGACTTCTATCTGAGCTTGCGCACTTTGACCCAACTGATGGGATGACTGCCTAGCAATCTTCACTTGAGCAGCCTTCAATCCGCGATAACCAACGATTAATTGCGCGACCTCTTGACCCAGTTGTTTTTCTAGAGCTTCTTTACCAAGAGCGGAATCAAGATGCGCTGCAGCCTGGCAGCTAGCCTCATCTAATTTAAGTGACAGTAAAATTTCTTGCACACCCAAAGCGTGCGCATGCTGATCCTCACCCAATAAGAAGTCTGAATTAACTAAAGAACTCACGAGCTAAAGCCACCTGCTCTGGGGTAATGAATGCTGGAGCATGCCCAACACCTGGAATCTCAATACTTCTTGCACGAGGATTTCTACGAGACATCTCACTCACTGTTTTGGCAGATAGTAAATCAGAGTCTGCGCCACGCACAACTAACATCTCTGCTTGAATCGCTTCATAAGCTTTCCAAGTCATCATCTCCCCCATTGCCGCTGTTGCCATATTAAGTGCGGCAAATGGTTTTGCAATATCTGGGTCGTAGTGAACCACCCACTCAGAACCATCTTTGATTAAGTGTGGGCCGTTATATTCTTTCCACTGCTCTGGTGTGAACTCACCAAAAGGGGCACAAATACGATTTAAGTAAATCAAGCCTTCTTTTTTACTCGCAAAACGAAAGGGTTTACCGACGTAATCACCCAAGCGTTTCAATGCAGTTGCTTCAATCTTAGGACCCACATCATTCAGAATCATTCGACGTATCGGTGAATGCTCTTGGCTTGCTAAGAAGATCCCAATTAAGCCACCCATTGAAGTTCCAAACCAATCTACTTTATCAACCCCTAAACGAGCGATCAAGGTCACCATATCTGCCACGTATTGCGGCAAACCATAGAGCATGGGGTTTTCTAACCAATCAGAATCGCCACGCCCCACCACATCAGGACATATCACGCGATAACGATCACTCATCGCTTTAGCAAGGACGTTAAAGTCACTGCCACGACGCGTTAAACCGTGAACACATATCAATACGTTTTGATTATGGGGGTCACCCCACTCATGGTAGGCCATCTGATGCAAACCAGATGTACTAGCGCACTGCACATAATGAGTTTTAGAAAATGGGTCTTCAAGTGTGACAACTTCCTCCACCGCTAATGGGAAGGCATCAACTGCCGATGCCAAATTGGATGCGGTGCTGGAAGCAGAAACCCCCTGTTGGGCATCTGCTTTATTACCTAATAGGCGCTGGAATAAAGACTTGATGCCTTCAAGCATTATTGAGCAACCCAACCACCGTCCATATTCCATGCCACACCACGAATCTGAGTAGCCGCTGGACTACAGAAGAACACGGCTAAAGCAGCTAACTGTTCAGGAGTTACAAATTCACCTGAAGGCTGTTTTTCTGAGAGTAATAATTTCTTAGCTTCTTCGTTGCTGACCTTATCTTTTTCAGCACGGGCATCGACTTGCTTTTGCACTAGTGGTGTTAATACCCAACCTGGGCAAATTGCATTACAAGTCACTCCCGTTTGGGCTGTTTCTAAAGCAGTTACTTTTGTAAAACCAACGATGCCATGCTTAGCCGCGACGTAAGCAGATTTTTGCGCTGATGCTACCAAACCATGCACAGACGCCAAATTAATGATACGCCCCCAATTTCGCTGCTTCATGCCAGGCAAAGCTAAGCGCGTTGTGTGAAATGCAGAAGTTAAGTTAATCGCAATAATGGCATCCCAACGATCAGTTGGAAAATCTTCAATATTGGCAACATGCTGAATACCTGCGTTATTCACCAAAATATCTACAGCACCAAAGCGTTTTTCGGCGGCTTGCATCATGGCTTCAATTTCAGCGGGCTTACTCATATCAGCACCGTGATAATCGACTTCAACGCCCAATGCTTTCACTTGAGCAATTGCTGCGTCTTTTTCTCCAAAACCATTCATCATGATATTGGCACCCTGCTCTGCCAATGCCATCGCAATACCTAAGCCAATACCGCTCGTTGAGCCAGTAACTATTGCTGTTTTACCTTTCAACATACTCATGACAACTTACTCCAAGAATGGTTAACTGATTATTCAAATTATTTAAATGGATTAATGTACTTTACTAGCTAACTTATTAACTAGGCATTTCTGGCTGTAATGTAACGTGATCAATATCATGCTTTTCACGCAACATGATGTTAATTTTCTCTAAAGTCACTGGCCAGTCTTGCAGATCTCTCACTTCAACATGACCAATCAACGCAGGATGTCCTGGCGTCATTTCCCAGACATGAAGATCATGCACTGATAAAACGCCAGGTACTTTTGCAAGATCTTGCCCAACTAAAATGTAATCAATGTGATGAGGGACGCCTTCCATCAGGAAGTGATAAGACTCTCTTAGAACATCTGTCGTAGAACGCAAGACTAAGAAACAGACAAATAGTGATAGGATCGGATCAATTTGCATCCAACCGGTAAACTGAATCACCACGCCAGCTATCAGTGCCGCCACTGAACCTAATAGGTCGCCCATAACATGAACTAAAGCAGCTTTGGTATTAACGCTCTTTTTATCCCGAGATAAAACCCAAGCCACCACCAAATTGATAATGAGACCAATGATGGCAACAATAGTCACTGTCTGACCTTGAACCTCATGTGGATCTTTAAATCTAGTTAAAGCTTCATAAGCAATCCAAACCACCAAAAGCAACATCGCCAAACCGTTGATGAATGCCGCCAATGATTCTGCACGACCAAAACCAAATGAATGTTTGGCTGACGGTGGTCTTTTAGCAATGATTTGAGCCAACAGCGCCAAGCCCAATGCAGCTGCATCAGTCACCATATGCCCGGCGTCAGAAATAAGCGCTAGGGAGTTAGACCAAAAGCCAGCAACAACTTCAACTCCGGCAAAAATAAAGGTGAGCAGCAAAGCAACCAATAAGATAGCTTTACTGTGATCCTCTCGGAAATGAAGATGTTGGGCATCCCCCCTCTTGTGAGCATGCAAATGTGTAGAAAGAGTTGCTTTAGTCATTCAACCTTAAGGAAATAGATTATTGAAGCGAGCTGGTATCAAGTTTGCAACCGGTTTTAGAAATAACCTCTTCTTTAGTCACACCTGGCGCCAACTCAATTAGCTTCATACCTGATGACGTGACATCCATCACGGCCAAATCAGTAATGATGCGGCTAACAACACCAACACCAGTTAAGGGCAGATTACATTTCGGCAAAATTTTAATGTCTTCAGTGCCATCTTTTTTCTTAGCCACATGTTCCATCAAAACTACTACATGTTTAACGCCTGCCACCAAATCCATGGCACCGCCCATCCCTTTGACCATCTTGCCTGGGATCATCCAGTTGGCCAAGTCACCAAACTCACTGACTTGCATCGCACCCAAGATCGCAATATTGATTTTGCCGCCACGAATCATGCCAAATGAATCAGCCGAAGAAAAAATGGCAGAGCCCGGCAGAGTCGTAATTGTTTGTTTACCAGCATTGATCAAGTCAGCATCCACCTTGTCATCTGTTGGAAATGGCCCGATACCCAGCAAACCATTTTCAGACTGAAGCCACACCTCAATATCTGGCGGCACATGATTAGCCACCAAGGTAGGTAAGCCAATGCCTAAGTTAACGTAGTAACCATCTTTTAATTCTTTTGCTGCACGAGCAGCCATCTCGTCACGATTCCATGCCATGATTCTTACTCCTTAAGCCTTAGTAACAGTGCGCTGCTCGATGCGCTTTTCTGGGTTCTTGTTCAATACAATTCTGTGGACATAAATACTGGGTGTATGAACATCAGCCGGCTCAAAAGTGCCGTTTTCAACGATCTCTTCAACTTCCACCACTGTTAACTTACCTGCCATCGCACACATAGGATTAAAGTTTCTAGCTGTATGGCGATAAACCAAATTGCCAGCCTTATCTGCTTTCCAAGCTTTTACTAAAGCAATGTCGGCGACCAAAGAACGTTCCATGACATATTTCTCGCCATCGAACTCACGGATCTCTTTGCCGTCAGCAACAATCGTACCCACACCTGTTTTAGTAAAGAAAGCAGGAATGCCACAACCGCCAGCGCGCAACTTTTCAGCCAGAGTACCTTGTGGTGTGAACTCCAATTCCAACTCACCTGCTAAGTACTGACGTTCAAATTCTTTATTTTCCCCAACGTATGAAGAAATCATTTTTTTAATTTGGCGTGTTTCTAATAGTTGACCCAAACCAAAACCATCCACGCCTGCATTATTAGAGATCGCTGTTAGGTTCTTTGCACCTGTATCACGCAAAGCAGCAATCAATGCCTCTGGAATGCCACACAAACCAAAACCGCCGACCGCGAGGGTTTGCCCGTCTTTAATAATGTCAGCTAGAGCTTCTTTCGCTGAACCAAAAACCTTATTCATCAATAACTCCCAATTGAATTAAAACCAATACCTTTTAATTGCTCTGCAACAAGCCCATTTATATAAGCAATCTATATGCCAAAGATTACTTATATAACATTGACTTGACGAAAAGTTGACATAAAAACTAAGGGAAGCTGCTATTTCATTCAAGAGAAACAGAAAATCATTAAACTTCAATGTCTTATATTAAATTTTCATCAAGAAAACAAATAAAGCAATTAAAATTAAATCCCTGCTTTCTAGTAGCTTAGCTTATTTTAGGAATACCCCATGAATACCACCCCAGAAATTCTGTCCCAATTTGGCCCAAGAGAGTCGATGGACTATGACGTTGTTGTTGTGGGTGGTGGCCCGGCTGGCCTATCAGCGGCCATTCGCTTAAAGCAATTAGCAACCGATAAAGGCCAAGATATTTCTGTGTGCGTGCTCGAAAAAGGTTCAGAAGTCGGCGCCCATACCCTTTCTGGGGCAGTGATGGACCCTATTGGGATTAATGAACTCATCCCGAATTGGCAAGAAAAAGGTGCGCCACTTAATACGGCAGTAACAGAAGATCGCTTCATGTTTTTAACAGAAAAGAAGTCTTTAACAACTCCAAACTGGATGTTGCCTGCTTGTTTTCAGAATCACGGCAACTATATTGTCAGCTTATCGAACTTCACTCGTTGGCTGGGCGCTGAAGCAGAAAATTTAGGCGTCGAAATTTTTCCTGGCTTCCCTGCCGCTGAAATTATTTATGGTGATCAAGGCGAAGTTCTTGGGGTGACAACCGGAAATTTAGGCGTTGGTAAAGATGGTCAAGCTACTGATCAGTTCCAACTAGGGATGGAACTGCGCGCCAAATACACTTTGTTTGCCGAAGGTTCTCGCGGTCATTTAGGTAAGCAATTAATTGCCAAATATTCTTTAGATGCGGATTCCGATCCTCAAAGCTATGGCATTGGTATTAAAGAATTATGGGAAATTGATCCAGCTAAGCATCAAGAAGGTCTTGTGATTCATACAGCAGGTTGGCCACTTTCTTCTGACACTTATGGCGGTTCATTTTTATATCACTTAGAAAATAATCAAGTAGCTGTTGGCTTCGTAGTGGGCTTATCCTACAGCAATCCCCACCTCAGTCCTTTTGAAGAATTTCAACGCTATAAAACACACCCATCTATCCGCACGTTCTTTGAGGGTGGCAAACGCATCAGCTATGGCGCTCGAGCCTTAACCGCCGGTGGTTTAAATAGCCTACCTAAAACTGTATTTCCAGGTGGTGCATTGATTGGTTGTGATGCAGGCTTCTTGAATGGCTCACGTATTAAGGGGAGTCATGCGGCAATCAAGACTGGCATGCTTGCCGCTGAAGCTGCTTTTGATGCCGTTAGCGCTGGTAGATCTGCTGATGAACTAACTGCATACCCTGAAGCATTTAAAAATAGCTGGCTACATGCGGAGCTCAAAAAATCTCGCAACTTCAAACCTTGGATGTCTAAAGGTTTGTATGTGGGTACTTTGATGGTGGGGATTGAGCAAAAACTATTGGGTGGCAACGTTCCTTGGACTATCCACAACACCCATGCCGATCATGAATGTTTGAAACCTGCAGCAGAATGTAAACCTATTGTTTACCCGAAACCAGACGGGATCATTAGCTTTGATAAATTATCTTCTGTGTTTATTTCCAACACTAATCATGAAGAAAATCAGCCTGCTCACTTAACCTTAAAAAATAATTTGGTGCCCACGTCGACTAATTTAGCGATATATGATGGTCCTGAACAGCGCTACTGCCCTGCTGGCGTTTATGAATATATTGAATCAGATGCAGGCAAGCAATTACAAATCAATGCGCAGAACTGTGTGCATTGCAAAACTTGCGACATCAAAGACCCTACTCAGAATATTGTTTGGCTCAACCCAGAAGGTGGTGGTGGTCCTAATTATTCAGGCATGTAAATAAAAAGAGTCAGATTCGTCTGACTCATTTTATTTATTCTTCATTTGCTTTTGGTTTATTTGTTTGTTGCTTTTCATCTATTTTGTTTAACTTGGCGCATACATAAAAAGCCGATCAAACTACTCAAAGCGGCTACTCCAAAAACATGCTCTGGCGCCCAGTGTTCCCATACCCAACCGGCGCATATCCCGCCTAGCGTGCCACCAATGCCATAAGAAACTGTTGTGTACAAGGCCTGCCCTCTTGCTTGTAGTGGGCCAGAGAACCATGTCTGCAACATTTTGATACTCGCACTGTGGTTAGCGCCAAATGTAGCTGCATGCATCAACTGAGCCAGCATCAAGGCAATTAAATTAGGCCAATAGGCCATCAATACAAACCGAAGTATGGCAATTAGGTAAGCAGCCAATAAAATATTTTTAGTGCTAAATCTTCCAAAGAAATGACTTTGGTAATAAAAGAAAATAACTTCTGCAAGGACACCCAACATCCAAAAGATACCAATTTCTCCTTTGGAATAACCCATTTGATCTAGATAGAGAGAATAAAAAACATAAAAGGATGAGTGAGCAAAGATCATCCAAAAGTTAGCGGATAAGAACCATTGCAAGTATCTATTTTTTAAAACATGTGAAAACTTCACCACTACTTGCTCAGACACTTCTATAGGTGGCTCACGTAAAGCTTTTGTTAATAATGTCATGATAATGAGTGCAGCCATACCAAACCATGGAAAGCTCTCAATACCAAAGTACTCAAACCAAGCCCCCGCACTCAGAACCATAGTGATGAAACCAAGTGATCCCCAAAGCCTTAAACGACCATAACGCTGATCAAAACCATTGTCGCGACGTAATGCATGGACGGTTGCGGCCTCACCCAAGGGCATTAAGCTACTAATGAACGTGTTTAATAAAAACAGCCATATCAATAAAGCCAAATAATTTTCTAGGTAAAAAATGGCGGCGAAAATGAGACAAGCCGCAACGGAAGTTAAGCGCATAACACCCAAGCGGTCTCGGCGCATATCAGCCAACCAACCCCAAGCAAACGGCCCCATGATTCTGGTAATCTGAAACATAGACATCAAGGTGGCAATTTCAATGGCGCCAAATCCACGGCTAGCAAGATACAAGCTCGTGTAGGGTGACATTAAGCCTATAAAGGCAAAGTAGAAAAAGAAAAACGCCGCAAAAGCCAGCCGTACGTGACCGGTCATGACGTTTCTCTAACTAGGGACGTTGTGCTGGGATACGAGGTGTATCAACGTGAACATCACCACATTGAGCACGGTGACGTAAGACATGATCCATGATGACCAATGCTAGCATCGCTTCAGCAATAGGTGTTGCACGGATACCCACACAAGGATCATGACGTCCCTTCGTTTGAATCACAGCAGGGTTGCCTGCGCGATCAATCGATTGTTTTGGTGACATGATGGATGATGTTGGTTTAATTGCAATCGATACAACAATATCTTGCCCACTGCTAATACCGCCTAAAACACCACCAGCGTTATTACTTGCAAAACCATCACTGAACATTTCGTCACCATGTTCACTGCCTTTTTGCGCAACGCTCTTAAAGCCTGCACCAATTTCAACACCTTTCACAGCATTGATGCCCATCATGGCGTGCGCAATATCAGCATCCAACTTGTCAAAAATAGGCTCCCCCAATCCAACAGGCACAGCAGTTGCAACAACTGTTAAGCGCGCACCACATGAATCACCTGCTTTACGCAAAGTGTCCATATAAGTCTCTAATTCAGGAATGATGTTGGCATTGGGAGCAAAAAATGGGTTTTGAGAAATCTGAGCTGCATCTTCAAATGGGATTTCTAAATCACCTAACTGTGTCATGTAACCGGAGAAACTCACACCAAATTGCTCAGCCAACCATTTTTTCGCCACAGAAGCGGCAGCCACCACAGGTGCGGTTAATCGAGCTGATGAACGGCCACCACCACGCGGATCACGAATGCCATATTTGTGCCAATAGGTATAGTCGGCATGGCCTGGCCTGAAACTATCTAAAATATTGCCGTAGTCTTGACTACGCTGATCAGTATTGCGGATCACCAAAGCGATCGGCGTGCCAGTTGTCTTACCCTCAAAGACCCCAGACAGAATTTCTACCTTATCTTCTTCTTGGCGCTGGGTCACATGTCGAGATGTCCCCGGCTTGCGACGATCCAAATCACCTTGAATATCTTCAATAGATAAAGACATCCCAGGCGGGCAGCCATCTATAACGGCGCCAATCGCGGGTCCATGAGATTCACCAAAAGTGGTGATACGAAATAAGTGTCCTAGTGTGCTTCCAGCCATGCCTACATTATGGCATTGGTCTGAGGTGAAGGTACAGATTTGACCTTCACCTCGATGAAATTAGTAAATTTACTATTTTTTTTATTTACTTTTATGACTATTTACTTATTTTCAGCGACAGGCTCTTCAGTTGGCCAATCCCGGATGTAGGCTTTGAGCATTGTATTTTCAAAGCTCTGAGCTTCCACAACAGCTTTCGCTACGTCATAGAAAGAAATCACACCCATCATGGTGCCATGATCCATCACAGGCAAATAACGAACGTGTTTTTCAAGCATCATGCGACGCACATCATCTAAATCAGTTTCTGATGTACAGGTCAATGGACTCTTATCCATCACCTCGCCAACGTGGGCAGTACCCAAAGTACCATGACTTTTGGCTAATGTATCAATCACTTCGCGGAAAGTTAAAACGCCCACCAACTTAGAGTATTCCATCACCACTAAAGAGCCTATATCCTTATCAGCCATCACATGAACGGCAGCAGACAAAGATGTCTCTGGAGATACGGTGTAAAGAGTTGCTCCCTTAAAACGTAAGATATCGCTGACTTTCATATCCAACTCCTTAATTGATTGATGACTCTAGTCTATCAGTAGCTTTTGCTGGAGGCTATACCCCTGTAATCAGGGCTTACCCACCCCTACATAGGCTCTAGAACTTATTTAGATCGTTCCCATGCCCGCATGATGGGCATATTGGCTACTAAAGTAGCGCCCGCTAGAGTGACCCACCAAGTCATGTAAATCCAAACTAGGAACAAAGGCAAGATAGCAAAAGCGCCATATACAGTTTTATAAAGTGGGAAGTTGGCAGCAAACCAAGCAAAGCCAAATTTAGCGATTTCAAAAATAATACCTGCGCAAGCCCCACCCCAAACGGCATCAGATAACTCTACTTTTTCATAAGGTAGGATTTTGTAGACCACGCTGAACGACAAAATCGATAAAAGAATGGGAAAGATAGCGGCAACAAAGTTAAATCCAATAGTTAAAGGACCAATCCACCCTTTAGAAGCACTCAAGACCATGGAGCTTAAGTAAATACTTAATCCCAGCAATAAGGGTCCCAAGACTGTTGCCACCAAATGAATACCCACTCTTTTAAAGAAAGGGCGGGGGTTCTGAACACCCCAAATACGATTAAAGGCATTTTCAACAGTAATCAGTGTAAAAAAGATGCCGATGACCAAACCCACCGTACCAAAGATGGTTAAACCTTTGGCTTTGAGGGCAAATTGATTCAAATACATCAGAATTGGATCGCCAATATTACCGGGAATCAGGTTGTCAGATAGCCAGTTTTGAAATGAGCGTCTTAAGCTCAAGAAACCGGGCATGGCAGCCAATAAAGCAAAAGAAACCGTTACCATGGGCACAATCGACAAAATAGTCGTAAATGAGAGGCTCGCTGCCATCTCATTGATACGTACTACCTTGGCGCATTGGCGCATGTAGCGGAAAAAATCGAGAATAGAGTCTTTATGACGAATTACTTGCACGGCTCTATCATAAGCAAGATAACTAAATGAGTACAAATTTTATGAATGCCACTTCAAAAACATCCGCAGATATTTTGGTCCTGTACTACTCAAGAAACGGCGCGACCCGTCAGTTAGCTGAATTGATTGCCGAGGGCATTGAGAGCGTGCCAGGGGCGTCAGCTCGATTGCGCACAGTGCCGAGTATTTCAGCAGTATCAGAAGCGACTGAATCAGACATCCCTGACTCTGGCCCACCCTACGTAGAAGGTAAAGATTTAGAGCAGTGTGCTGGGTTGGCACTGGGCTCACCAACTCGTTTTGGCAATATGGCTTCAGCGATGAAATACTTTTTAGATAACACCACATCACAATGGTTATCAGGTGCACTGACTGGAAAACCAGCTTGTGTATTCACAAGTACTGGCAGCATGCATGGTGGCCAAGAAAGCACACTCTTATCTATGATGATTCCTTTGATGCACCATGGCATGCTAATGGTTGGTCTTCCTTATAGCCACCCTGAACTCATGAACACCCAAACTGGTGGCACACCTTATGGTGTGACGCATTTTGCAAAAGCGGATGGTTCAGCACCCATCTCAGCTGAAGAGAAAAAATTAGCATTTGCTCAAGGCCAGCGTTTGGCTCAAATCGCACTCAAGCTAGCTTGAGTCATTGAAGGTAACGATTGATGTCTACTGAAAATTATCAAGACCCAGCTCTGCAGCCCAAAGAACATTGGCGCTTAATCGCATGGTTTTCTTGGTTTGCTTTGATTGCACTGTGCATTCTTTGGGAATCTCTATTAGCCCCGATTAAACCGGGTGGGTCATGGGCAGTGATCAAGGTGTTACCAATGCTGTTTGCCTTAAAAGGTATCTGGCAAGGCCACAACTACACCATGCAGTGGTCCTCTATGTTAGTGATGCTTTATTTTATTGAAGGTGTTGTGCGTCTGAATGACCCTGATCTATCCGCTTACCTAGCGGCACTAGAAATTATTTTGAGTTTGATTGCGTACTTCTCATTATTAGCTTATTTGAAGCCCTTAAAAAAAGTTGCAAAACTAAAGAAACTGGCGATCGAAAAAGCTGAGGCTGAGGCACACCAAGAAAAAAATAACTAAGATAATTATCAAAATAAAAAATACCTATAAAAAATATTGGGGAAGACATGTCACTATCTGATCAAGATTTGATTAAAGAATTTCAACAACTGATTGGCGCAGAACATGTGATCACCTCGCCTACAGATTTAGAGCCCTACTTATTGGATTGGCGCAAACGCTATCGTGGTCAGGCAATTGCAGCCTTAAGACCCAGTAATACCCAAGAAGTGTCAGCAATTGTGAAATTATGTGCTGCTAATCTCATCGCTGTAGTCCCACAAGGTGGCAATACGGGCATGTGCGGTGGCGCAACGCCGAATGCAAGTGGCCGCCAAGTAGTGATCTCTTTGCAGCGCATGAATCAAGTGCGTTCCATTGATACTTCTAATCAAACTATTACCGTTGAAGCTGGTGTCATTTTGCAAACATTGCAAGAGGCTGCAGCAGCGGCTGATCGTTACTTCCCCTTGAGCTTAGGTGCTGAAGGTAGTTGCATGATTGGCGGGAATTTATCAACCAATGCAGGCGGCACTTCTGTTTTGCGTTACGGCAATGCGCGTGAACTTTGCTTGGGCTTAGAAGTTGTATTACCGAATGGCGAGATTCTCGATAGCTTGCGTGGATTGCGCAAAGATAATACCGGCTACGACCTAAGGGACTTATTCATCGGCGCAGAAGGTAGCCTAGGCATTATCACTGCTGCTGTTATGAAATTATTTCCTATCCCAGTGGCTCAATGGACTGCCTTGGTGGCAACGCCCAGCGCCGAGGGTGCTGTGGAATTATTGAATTGCTTCCAAGCTGGCGCCTCTGCTCAATTGACCGGCTTTGAAATGATGTCGGACGAAAGTTTGGCTTTGCTTAAACATTACTACCCTGCTCTCGCGAGCCCTTTGGTGGGCAATAATCCTTATGAGGTTTTAGTAGAAATATCAGATTATGAGAGTTCTGAACATGCCATGCAGTTGATGGAATCAATTCTGGAAAGAGCTATTGAATCTGGTTGCGCTTCAGATGCCGTGATTGCGAGCAACTTGGCCCAAGCCCGAAAGTTTTGGGACATGCGCGAGCATGTGCCTTTGGCTCAAGCCGATGATGGCCCAAACATCAAACATGATGTGTCACTACCTATTTCAGCAATCCCTCAGTTTGTAGATACATGCAACGCCATGCTTCGCAGCAAGTACTCTAATATCCGCATCATCAATTACGGACATTTAGGCGATGGGAACTTACATTACAACGTTGCAGGACCAAGCTCAGCTGAGACGGAGCAATTTTTCACCACCCACAGTAAAGAGATTCAGGCTTTAGTTTATGCAGAAGTTGAAAAGCTCAATGGCTCCATATCCGCTGAGCATGGCGTAGGGCAACAAAAAGTAGACTACCTTCAAGGACATCGAGGTGCAGTGGCTTTTAATTTGATGCAGTCGATTAAGAAAGCATTGGACCCTCATAACCTGATGAACCCAGGTAAAGTGATTAAGTTTTGAAACTGATGATTGAAACAGGGCTTTTAAAACAAAGTTGTTAAACAGCTGAAACAATAAAAAAAACGCCACATCAGTGGCGTTTTTGTTGAGGGCTTACTTTAATTATTTATTGGTTGCTTGAATCATGCAATTTGAAATATGCGCAAAATATTTCAATGCTGCCTCAGTAGGTTCAATATATTTTTTACGGCCATCGGTTTCAATCACGTAATTCACCATGTCTTTGTCACGCAACTGCTTTAAGCGTGCATGCAAAGTTGCCGGTGAACCAATTTCACGTTTAGTAATTGCTTCACTGACTAATAATCTTTCGCCTTGCTTCCATTTAGTTGCAACTTCATTGAGAAGTTCATTTTCAGTTGCATCCAATTTTGGAAAGCTTGGGAGATCTTCAACAGAACGCACCAAATTTAGAAATCGGAAGTAAATCTCTTGAAGGTCTTTATTTTTCATATTTTGAATGTTCTGTTATCTCAGTTAATTTTAATTATGTATACAAATTATATGTTAATTTGCCAAAAATGATAAATCCCCTAAAAACTCTAAGGGATGTTTTTATATATAAATCATATACTTATAAAAAAACCTACTTGTTTTTTATTCCAAAATTGATAAGTTCTAGTGATTATTAGCTTTAAAGCTAATTCCATATTGGATTTCATTGCCTATAAAAATGTAATTTAAAGAAGTTTTAGTAGGTATTGCGCCGTATTTAAAAAAATGATTTCAAGGGTAATTCCCAAGAAATAAATGGGAAAATACTCGATTAGGCTCACATCTAGGGAAAATAGGTAAGGATAGTAAAAGACTGATGCCTTAAAATCTCAAACCTAGTTAGAAATTAACTATTGAGACAGACAAATCTATAAGTAGAGGAAATATCAATGGCTTCAAAGAAATCAAAGATTGTTTACACGCTAACAGATGAAGCACCATTTCTAGCGACAGCGTCTTTTTTACCAATTATTCGCACTTTCGCAGCACCAGCTGATATCGAAGTAGTTGAGAGTGATATTTCCGTAGCAGCTCGAATCATTGCTGCTTTTCCAGAGAAGTTAAAAGAAGATCAAAAAGTTGCTGATAACTTGGCAGAGCTTGGCAAGATGACTTTGTTGCCAGATACCAACATCATCAAGCTACCAAATATTAGTGCTGCTGTTGGCCAATTAAAGGCAGCGATCAAGGAATTGCAAAGTCAGGGTTACGACATCCCTGAATATCCAGAAGATCCCAAGACTGATGCAGAAAAAGAAATCCGTCAACGCTATTCCAAGTGTTTAGGAAGTGCTGTTAACCCAGTATTGCGTGAAGGTAACTCTGATCGTCGTGCTCCTGCAGCTGTCAAGCGTTATGCTCGCAAGAACCCTCATTCAATGGGTAAATGGAGCCAAGCTTCACGTACACATGTATCACATATGCACGGTGGCGATTTTTACTCTAGTGAAAAATCAATGGTGATCCCTAAGGCATGCAATGTTCGCATGGACTTAGTAACAAAGACAGGCAAAACAATTGTTCTTAAGGAGAAGATTTCTCTTTTGGCAGGCGAGATTATCGATAGCATGTACATGAGCAAAAAAGCCTTGTGCAAATTCTATGAAGATGAAATTCAAGATGCTTATGAAACACGCGTGATGTTCTCTCTTCACGTTAAAGCAACCATGATGAAGGTATCACACCCGATCGTGTTCGGTCACGCTGTGAAGATTTTCTATAAAACAGCCTTTGAAAAGCATGGTGCTCTATTTAAAGAATTAGGCGTTAATGCCAATAATGGTTTAAGCAGCGTTTATGAAAAGATTGCAACATTACCAAGCTCTAAGCGTGAAGAAATCATTAATGATTTACACGCATGTCATGAGCACCGCCCAGAATTAGCGATGGTTGACTCTGCTAAAGGTATTACTAACCTTCACTCCCCTAACGATGTGATCGTGGACGCTTCAATGCCAGCCATGATCAGAATCGGCGGCAAGATGTGGGGTGCCGATGGCCGTCCAAAAGATACTAAAGCAGTAATGCCAGAGAGTACTTTTGCTCGAATCTATCAAGAGATGATTAACTTCTGCAAAACGCACGGCAACTTTGATCCAGTCACCATGGGTAGCGTACCTAACGTGGGATTGATGGCTCAACAAGCAGAGGAATATGGTTCACATGACAAGACTTTTGAGATTGCTGAAGCAGGTGTTGCTCGTATCGTGACACATGACGGCGAGGTATTGCTGGAGCAGAATGTTGAAGAAGGTGACATCTGGCGCATGTGCCAATGTAAAGATGCTCCCATTCAAGACTGGGTCAAATTAGCAGTCACACGTGCACGTCAATCTAATACGCCAGCAGTTTTCTGGTTAGACGAGTACCGTCCACATGAGAATGAATTGATCAAGAAAGTAAAAACATACTTGAAAGATCACGATACAACCGGTTTGAATATTCAAATCATGTCTCAAACACGTGCGATGCGTTACACGCTAGAGCGCATCATTCGCGGCAAAGATACCATTTCTGTAACAGGCAATATTTTGCGCGACTACCTCACTGACTTGTTCCCAATTCTTGAGTTAGGCACAAGCGCCAAGATGCTTTCTATCGTTCCATTAATGAATGGTGGTGGCTTATTTGAAACTGGTGCGGGCGGCTCTGCTCCAAAACACGTTAAGCAATTAGTTGAAGAGAACCACTTACGCTGGGATTCTTTAGGTGAATTCTTAGCCTTAGCTGTTTCAATCGAAGAAGTCGGCATCAAAAACAACAATAGCAAAGCCAAGTTGTTGGCGAAGACTTTAGATGAAGCAACTGGCCAATTACTTGAGAACAGAAAATCTCCTTCATCACGTGCTGGTGAACTTGATAACCGTGGCAGCCAGTTCTATTTGGCAATGTACTGGGCTCAAGCATTAGCAGCTCAAACAGAAGACAAAGAGTTACAAACTCACTTCTCTTCTTTGGCTAAGAAATTGGCTGAGAACGAAGATAAGATTGTTAGCGAGTTGAACTCTGTTCAAGGCAAGCCTGTTGATATCGGTGGTTACTACAAACCGGATGCTAAGAAATTGGAAGCAGTGATGCGCCCTAGCCCAACACTGAATGCCATTTTTAGCGGCAAGTAATGAGTCTTAAGCATTAGCCTTAGATTTAAGTTTCAAAACAAAAGCCGGAAATCTCTAAGAGACTTCCGGCTTTTTTAATGCCACCTAGTTTTGGTAGTTTTTACTGAACAGGGATAAAGACTTCATTGCGCCTCCACCAAGGCAAGGTCCAGGGTGGATTGTAGCGAGCCAATTGAGGTTCACCCATGGCAATCAATTGTTCTTGCTTCATCCAAGCCTGTAGCTCTGTAGTTCTGTTCGCCAACTTTTCCTCATCCACCCACCCCGAGAATTTAATGACCGCCACTTTTTTGTTTTTAATTTCTTTAATCTGAACTTGTGGGTTATTGGGCTTAGGCAGATTATCCATACGGTAACTTTTTGGCATCACAAAATAAAGTATCCACTGCGGTTCTTCTGATGGGCTCTGCTGCTTCTCAACCACCACAGGTGCTGTCATCGCAATTTTGCTTGATTGAGGCTCTATGACGACTGGCGCAGTCATAGCAATCCTTTCAGATTGATTGGTGGCCGCCTGATTTGTTTGATTATTGCCAAAAATATAATCAGCCACCAATTTAAATCCTTTATTTGAGGCCTGACTGAGGGAACCCTGAACAGAGACCTCAGCAATCAACTGAGACTCGTATTGTCGCAACTCAAAATGCTCTGATTGCTTTAAGACTTGATAGGATGGTTCTTCAATGGCCATAACAATAGGTGCCTTTAAGCTAAATAATAGGGAGGAGATCAGGAGAATGTATGTTTTTAATTTCATGATGGATTACTTTTTAATCATTTCGTTAATAATGAAAGTGCTGATTTTTTCACCTTCTCTGTAATAAACCACGTTAACGTCAATTCTATTGGCTTTAGATAATTTCTCAAGAGCATCAATTCTTCTGACAAAGAGAATAGCTGTTTGTTCAGGATAGTTGTTGAATTGTTCAGCATAGACCTCTACAGATTCTCCGTTGATTTTGATACCGCTGATATCTCGCTTAAATACTTTGTCTTTTTGAATAAATATGAGTCTTTGCATATATTTATCCAAAATAAGCTTATGGCCTTGGGCATTCATTTTGTAGTAATAGGTCTTGAACTCACCAGCCTTACCATCAGCAACTTTTTCCTCTTCCCAATTAGCCAACAATGGCGAGCTGAACGTCAATAGAAGTAACAATGGCAATAGTTTTTTTAAATAAGACACAAGAGACCTTAGTTATGAATTCTTCGACACCTCAAGATTAAACCAAGATGTAAAAAGCCACCTTGTGTCAGGTGGCTTGGGTGGCTTAACAATAGAAACCTAACAAAGGATCAATCTCAATTAAAGATTCACATCACTTGTATAGATACTCACGACCCCACTTCCACCAAGACCTCTCAAAATCTTAGCTTCAGCAATCGATAAGAGTTTTAGCTTATGGGCTTCAAACTGCTCTAGGGCATCTTTTTGCAAGCTATCTGACTCAATGTCTTCGATGGCTTCATAGGTGAAGTGGCAATTAACTTCCTTACCATCAACGTGAGCAAGATAAAGAACGCCGTCGTCGTTAGCTTTTTTGGCAGGGCCAATAAATTGAATTTTCATAACTTGGATCATACTCTTTTAAAGAGCATGATCAATCAATAAGGTAATTATTGTTTTATATCAACCTAAGCCATTGCCGGATAATCTGTGTAGCCTTGTGGGCCTGGCGCATAGAAAGTACTGGGATCAGCCTCAGTCAATGGCACATTAGCTTTGAGCCTTTGAACTAAGTCTGGGTTAGAAATGAAAAGGCGACCAAATGCTATTGCATCTGCAGAACCATTTTCAACGGCATCGATGGCCATTTGACGATCATAGCCATTATTGGCAATGTAAGTGCCCTTAAATGCTTTTCTGGCCCATTGGTAGTCAAACCCTGGCACATCGCGAGGGCCACCCGTAGCGCCTTCAATGAAGTGAATGAAGGCAATACCGCGCTGATTGAGTGATTCGATCAAATGAACAAATACAGCTTGTGGGTTTGAGTCGACGATATCATTAAATGGCGTTACAGGAGATAAACGGATACCTACTCTACCGGCACCAATTTCTTGAACAACTGCATCAACAACCTCTAAAGCAAAGCGGCAACGATTTTCAACTGAACCACCATAAGCATCAGTTCGTTGATTAGTGCCATCTCGTAAAAATTGGTCGACCAAATAACCATTAGCACCATGGATCTCTACACCATCAAATCCGGCACGAATCGCATTAGCGGCCGCCTGACGGAATTGCTGAACAACTTCAGCAATTTCAGCAGAAGTCAAAGCATGCGGCGCTGGAATATCAACCTTACCCTCATGCGTGTAAGCCGTAACATTCGGTGCAATCGCAGAGGCCCCAATCGGATGAGCGCCACCAGTTAGGCCAGGATGGGTGATACGGCCTACGTGCCAAATCTGAGCAACAATCTTAGAGCCAGCATCATGGACTGCTTTAGTAATTGGTTTCCAACCCTCTACCTGCGCATCAGAATAGATACCAGGAGTTGCCATATAACCTTTACCAACTGAAGAGACTTGAGTGCCCTCACTGATAATCAAGCCAGCATTGCTCCGCTGACGATAATATTCAACGTTCATAGAGCTACCCGGAATATCTCCAGCAGGCTCATCAGCACGACAACGTGTCAATGGCGCCATGACAATACGATTGGCCAGTTCGATATCGCCAATACGAACAGGTTGAAATAATTTAATTGAATGATTAGAGCTAGACATCTAGGATCCCAAGTTAAGCAGTAAATAAGGGATCAATCATATCAGCTCAATAAAATGAGCTCCCTCATGACAAATATCCTATTAATCCTGAAATAAAGAAGTGCCCAAGATAGACTGCCGGGCTTGAAGGGCCACCCCTTGACGTGTACCGTTAGCACTTAATGGTTCATTAATGACAACGTGAGCCTCTAAGACCCTAGACTTAAGGATATTTTTTATAGAATCTAAAAGACCCATATCCCCAACAAAAGCAGCTCGATCAGAATATCGTTGATATTCTCGATATTGAATAGCGATAGGTAATATGTGATGCTGAGTATTCGCGACAGCTTCAAATAAATTACTTCTAAACTCTAGTACGCTTTTACCATCTGATGATGTACCTTCCGGAAATATGCAAACTGAATCCCCATCATTTAATCTAGATTTAATCAGCCGAATAACTCTTTTAAGATCTGATAACTTTTCTCTTTGAATAAAGATAGTGCCGATCATCTTAGCAATCCATCCAAATATAGGCCAAGAAGCAACATCAGACTTAGCCACAAAAACCTGTGGGCCTAGCGAGTTGATCACATGAATATCTAACCAAGAAATGTGATTGGAGACTATTAAGTAATGCTTCGATCTTAGTAATTTGGGTGCTTCTCCACTCACAACAACTTTAACTTGAAGAATACTCAGTAAGCGATTCGCCCAAGATCGTATTAATTTTTTACGCATATTTTTATTTAAGAATGCGAAAAACAAGATCTGAATCATTGCGCTGAATACATGAAGAACAAGTAAAAATGGTTTCATGAACAAATGATCTCATATGACTATGTCATCAATATGACATGAATTTGACATCGTAGTTTCAAATTCATCGTGCTCAATAGAGCCTCATGAACCATTACAGAGCAATATGGATATCAGATGTCCACCTAGGCACAGCGGGATGCCAAGCCAAGTATCTCCTAGATTTTCTTAAACACAATGAAGCCGACAAAATATATCTTGTCGGAGACATCATTGATGGCTGGCAATTAAGGAAACGTTGGTATTGGCCACAAGCTCATAACGATGTTATTCAAAAACTCTTAAGAAAAGCCAGAAAAGGCTCTGAAGTCATTTACGTACCTGGCAATCATGATGAAATGGTTCGTCAGTATTTTGGCATGAGCTTTGGTGATGTTCGCGTTGAGGATGAAGTAATCCATGTAACAGCTGATGGCAAGCGACTATGGATCACACACGGCGATCTATTTGATGGAGTGATGCAATATGCCAAGTGGTTAGCTTACGTTGGCGACACTCTATACACCTTTATTTTATGGGTCAATGGCTGGTTTAACAAAATCAGAGCTCGTATGGGTTTGAACTATTGGTCTCTCTCTCAATATCTAAAACATTCTGTCAAAAATGCGGTCAGCTTTATAGCTGACTTTGAGCAAATCATGGCCAGAGAAGCCCGCATCAGAGGATGTGATGGCGTGGTTTGTGGACATATTCACAAAGCTGAAATCCGCATGATTGACAACATTCTTTATTGCAATGACGGAGATTGGGTTGAAAGCTTAACTGCTTTGGTTGAAGACTCTAATGGTGCACTCAGAATTGTGCATTGGCCCAAAATTCTTGAAGAAAAAGTAGAAGCCATTCAACAAAACAAAACATCGGATCAATTAGTTAATAACATCGTGGAGACAGCATGAAAATAATGATCGTGACAGACGCATGGGAGCCACAAGTCAATGGCGTAGTCAGAACTCTCAAACAAACGATGAGTGAACTAAAAAAAATGGGGCATGAAATTGAAATGATTACCCCGTTGGAATTTAAAACCATCCCCTGCCCAACCTATCCCGACATATCTTTATCACTCTTTCCTAAAAAGAAAGTTCAACAAAAGATGACATCTTTTGAGCCTGATGCCATACACATTGCTACAGAGGGTCCATTAGGTATTGCTGCTCGTGCTTATGCACTCAAAAATAAACTTCCATTTTCTACGGCCTATCACACACGCTTTCCTGAGTATGTGAAAGCGCGCACCGGCATCCCATTAACACTAACCTATAAGTTTTTGCGTTGGTTCCATGATCCTTCTCTTGCAGTGATGGCACCGACTGAAGTTGTGATCAATGATCTCAAATCATATGGGTTTACAAATACAGTTTTATGGACTCGTGGAGTTGACCTTGATATTTTCAAGATGCAAGAAGCCAGGGTATTAGAGTCTGAACCACCTATATTTTTGTACGTAGGTCGCGTCTCTGTTGAAAAAAATATTGAAGCTTTTTTAGATTTAAAGCTGCCAGGGTCAAAATGGGTCGTTGGAGACGGGCCAGCATTAGAAGGCTTAAAACAAAGATACCCTCACGTCAATTATCTAGGGGTATTACAACAAGAAGCTTTAGCTAAGGTATATGCCTCGGCAGATGTTTTTGTTTTCCCCAGTAAAACAGATACTTTTGGCTTAGTTTTATTGGAGGCCATGGCTTGTGGCACGCCAGTGGCAGCATATCCCGTCACTGGCCCTATAGATGTTCTAGGTGACTCAAATGCTGGCGTAATGAGTGAGGATTTGCAGGAAGCATGCTTATTAGCTTTGCGCATCCCAAGAGAGGTGGCTCGCCAACATGCTGAGAAATTTTCATGGCAAGTTGCCAGCGAACAATTTGTTCAGCACTTAAGACCCAAATCTAGTCATACAACTGCCACCACACCGTCATTTGCCTGACATATACAACATTTAAATTGATAAATATGAAGATAAATAAACATAAAGGTCAGATATGAAAGAGATCCCTAACCCATGGCTATCACTCACTCTCTCAGTTGATCAACTTAAGGGCAATAAAAATAAAACAGATATGAAGAAAAACTCATTTCACACCATTATTCAAGAAAAAATCTCAAGATTACTTCCAAAATCTAACAATTCTGTCAGCTCAACTGAGAATGCTAATTCAGCTCCTCCAGTTCACTCAAATAGCGCCAAGCAAAGTCCTATTTCATTGAGCTGGGCAAGACATCAAGACGAAGTTCGCGAAGCACAACGCCTTCGCTACAAGGTATTTGCTGAGGAGATGGGTGCAACTCTTAAGCCATCACAAGAAGGTCTTGATATTGATATATTCGATGATTTTTGTGAACACCTGCTCATCAGAGATACAGAAACCTTAAAAGTAATTGGTACATATCGCGTATTACCACCTCACCAAGCAAAGCAAATAGGGTGCTTTTACTCTGACTCAGAGTTTGACTTAACTCGCTTACGTCATCTACGTCACAAAATGGTGGAAGTGGGTCGTTCATGCGTACATCGCGATTACCGCTCAGGTGGTGTAATCATGGCGCTCTGGAGTGGCTTAGGTCAATATATGAAAAAACACGATTATGAAATCATGTTGGGGTGCGCTAGCGTTCAAATGGGAGATGGCGGCCATTACGCTGCCAGCTTGTCAAAAATGTTGAATTCAAATCATCTAACAGATATTGAATATCGCGTTTTCCCACGCTTAGCTCTGCCTGTTGATGAATTAAACAATCAGTTAGATGTTGAACCCCCTGCTTTAATCAAAGGTTACTTAAGATTAGGTGCCAAGGTTTGTGGCGATCCAGCTTGGGATCCAGATTTCAATACAGCTGACTTTTTAACAATGTTGCGTATGGATGATATTCATCCACGTTACGCCAAGCACTTCCTTGGACAGTGATTTGAAATAGTTAGCAGTAATTAGAGTATTAAAAAAGGGAGCTTAGCTCCCTTTTTTGCTCTCAACAACATCAAACCAAATCAATTTGATACTTTCGCCCAATCTTAGACCAATCAGCAGCTTCTTTTTCTAGACCAAACTGAGTGAGTGGATTCTTCTCTGCCCAACTCTTAGGAATTGAAAGAACAAATCCATGATCAGATTCTTTAATAGAAATATCAGTTAAAACCTCATCATCACGTCTTCTACAAATAACATGAGCCAGCCTTAGACAGAAAAGCATGCGCCAATCAATGTAAGTGGAAGTAACGGCAATTTTTCCTAATTTACCCGTATGCCCCAATAGCAAAGCAGCCAATCTGGCCTGATCTAACCTTGAAAAACCTGGCATGTCTGCATGTGAAGCAATATAAGCAGAATGTTTATGGTAACCGTTATGAGAAATACTTAAACCAATTTCATGCAACTTTGCAGCCCAGGAGAGAATATGAATATTGTCTTTTCTATTCTCATTTTTGGGCTTAGGTAATTGATTTAAAAAGTAGACAGCCGCATTACTGACACGTGTGGATTGAGATCGATCCACACCATAACGTTGCATGAATTGTTCGACTGTTACAAAACGCATGTCATGGTGTTGGGCTCTACCCATGAGGTCATAGAGAACACCTAAGCGTAAGGCAGCCTCAGTAACATCCATGCGCTCTATTTCTAACTCATCGAATGCAGCCAACATGATGGCTAAGCCACCCGGCAATACTGGCTTTCGATCAGACTTTAGACCAACCAGGTGCGATTTATCAACATACTCATCAGCAATAAGAGCCTTTTTAAGCTGATGAAGACCCTCACGAGTAATGACACCCCCGCCGCCATTGATTGGTAAATCATGAGGCGTACCATCAAAACCATTTTGAGCTATTAACTCAGCGATAGCGCGAGCGGTACCAGAAGATCCAATCGACTGCTTCCAGCCTAACTTCCTAAATTGAGACGATATGGCTTGAATTTCTCGCCGTGCGGCAGTCTGCGCTTGTTTGAAATTGTAGGCATCCACCAAACCATCAGGAAAGTATTGCTGACTATAGGATACGCAGCCAATATATAAAGACTCCAATAATTTAGGCTCGTACCCGTCGCCAATAATAAATTCAGTGGAACCGCCACCAATATCAAGAACAAATCTCTTACCTTCGCAAGTTGGCGCATCATGTGAGGCGCCAATATAAATCAAACGGGCCTCCTCTCGACCAGCAACAACTTCAATCGGAAAACCTAATAATTTTTCCGCTTCTTTAATGAAAACATCAGCATTTCTAGCAACTCTTAATGTATTAGTTGCAACAGCTCGAACTTGTTTAGCATCAAAGTTTTTCAAACGATCACCAAAACGATGAATGGCGTTCAATCCTCGAGCAATCGACTTTTCATCTAAGTTTTTATCTTTAGTTAAACCTTCAGCCAATCTCACAGAATCTCGTAAGGTATCAATGGCTTGAACTTGAGTCCCTGAAGGAGATTGCACAACCTTTGCGATGACCATACGAAAGCTATTGGAACCGAGATCAACAGCGGCAACCAAGTTTTCGGAAATCTGTGACGTGGAGGATAAAGGTGATGACACGTTAATTGATGACTTTTAAGAGTTGATGATTATGGATAGATTATGTCTTTATTGTGACAAAGTCATTACAAAATAGATTCATATATTTGTCATATTAATGTCACAGAGGTTTGCCACACTTGCAGCATGCAAACAAAAACACCATTACTCAACAGAGAATTAGGGGCACTTGAGTTTAATTCAAGAGTATTAGCTCAAGCAGAAAATCCTAAAACGCCTCTTTTAGAGCGCTTGAGATTTGTTTGTATTGTTTCATCAAATATGGATGAGTTTTTTGAAATCAGAATGTCTGGCATCAAAGAACAATTAAAAAGTAACCCAAAAAACACAACTCCTGACGGTTTGTTGATCACCGATGCCTACAACATTATTACGCAACAAGCGCATGACTTGGTGGCAAGAAAATATCGACTGCTGCAAGAGGAAATTATTCCTAAGCTCGATAAAGAGGGTGTCACTTTCCACTTGGCTGATGCATGGACTATTCGACAAAAGGCATGGGCTAAAGAGTTTTTTCATAATGAACTAGTGCCACTCTTAACACCAATTGCGCTAGATCCAGCACATCCATTCCCAAAGGTGATCAATAAAAGTTTGAACTTTTTTGTAACTTTAGAAGGGGAAGATTCTTTTGGTAGAAAGCCTAGTTTGGCTGTTGTACAAGCACCCCGCTCACTGCCAAGGGTTGTTCCAATGCCAAAGCATTTATGCGATCAGCCTTATGGATTTGTATTGCTATCTTCCTTTATGCAAGCTTTTGTTCCAGAATTATTTCAAGGAATGACAGTTACTGGTTGCCACCAATTTAGAGTCACAAGAAACTCAGATTTATTTGTATCTGAAGACGACATCACAGACCTGAGAGCGGCCCTTCAGGGAGAATTACCTACTAGACATCTAGGTGATGCTGTACGACTTGAAATTACGGCTGATATGCCGGAAAAGCTAAGAAAATACCTACTAAAAGCTGAAAAACTTGATCGTGCTGATTGCTATCAAGTCAATGGTCCTGTTAATTTGGTGAGGTTAGTCCAAATCCCAGATTTAGTAGATATTCCAAAGTTTAAATTTAATGATCACCGTGCAACTCAATCTGTTGAATTAGGTAACGGCGAAAGTTTGCTAGATAAGATCAGTCAAGAAGATATCTTATTGCACCACCCCTACCAAAGCTTCGACCCTGTTCTAAAAATGCTCAAGGAAGCAGCTAGAGACCCCAATGTTCTAGCCATCAAGCAAACGGTATACCGCACTGGAGAGCAATCCCTAGTAATGGACGCTCTCATGGAGGCGGCCAGAAATGGCAAGGAAGTAACGGTTGTTGTAGAACTTTTAGCACGATTTGATGAGCAAACCAATATTGGTTGGGCAGCCAAACTTGAAGCTGTCGGGGCTCATGTGGTTTACGGCGTGGTGGGTCACAAGTGTCACGCTAAGATGCTTTTAGTGGTTCGCAAAGAGACCATTCCAGCAGAAGGTAGGCGCAAATCTAAAACTATTCTTAAACGATATGCTCACCTTGGAACAGGTAACTACCACCCAAGAACTGCTCGGTTATATAGCGACTTCGGATTAATGACATCTAATCCAGAAATTTGCGAAGATATGCACCATGTATTTATGCAACTGACTGGCACGGGTGGACGAGTGCCGCTAAAACACCTCTGGCAATCACCTTTTACGATGCATGAGGAATTAATTAAACATATTAGAGCTGAAGCAAGGGCCGCAAAAGCTGGGCGCAAATCCAGAATTATGGCCAAGATGAATGCCTTACTTGAGCCAACAATCATTCAAGAGCTTTATAAAGCCTCTCAAGCAGGTGTAAAAATTGATTTAATCATTCGTGGCGTGTGCGCACTTCAACCAGGGGTTCCTGGCCTCTCAGAAAATATTAAAGTTCGTTCAATTATTGGCAGATTCTTAGAACATCATAGAATTTATTATTTTTACGCTGATGGCGAAGAGACTCTTTATCTTTCATCAGCAGATTGGATGGATAGAAACTTATTCAGGCGTGTTGAAGTTGCTTTCCCAGTCCTTGATAAAAAACTCAAGGCCCGGGTTATAAAGGAAGGCTTTCAGATGTTATTGAAAGATAACGCCACGGCATGGCTCATGAATGGTCATGGGAAGTACCAGCAAGTCAAAACAAGAGCCGGGGCAACGCCTTACGTGGGCCAGAAAGAGTTGGTGGAACTACTTTGCCCTTAAGCAATTCTTTGCTTGGGAAAGCATAGGTAAAAACGGCTACCTAGCCCAACAGTTGATTCAATTTTTAGCTCACCGTGATGGCGATTGATAACATGTTTAACAATCGCCATACCTAATCCGGTGCCGCCAGTTTCCCTAGAACGACTCCGATCGACACGATAGAAACGCTCTGTCAAACGAGGGATGTGCTCGGCCGCAATACCTGGGCCAGTATCTGCAACACACAACTGGATACCATCGTGAGTTTCTTGCCAAACAACTTCAATCTTCCCACCAGTAGGCGTATATCGAATAGCGTTGGACACCAAATTACCAAAGGCGGAATACAACTCCATATCATCGCCCAAGACATTTCTCTCAGACTGAGATTGAAAGTTAATCTGATGTTTCCCATGAGATAAACCTTCCGCATCAAGTTTTAAACGAGCCAACATATTAGGCATATTCACAACTTGAGATACAGGTGGCTCAGGGTTACCTTCTAACTTAGCCAAGGTTAATAAATCTTCAACCAGAGTTTTCATTCTCCCGGTTTGCACAGACATCATTTCTAGATACCTATCTCGATCGTCTTGATTAAGCTCCAACTCCCGAACTGTTTCCAAAAATCCTGCTAATACTGTTAGGGGTGTTTTTAATTCATGTGATACGTTCGCCACAAAATCTCTTCGCATGGCATCTGATTTTTCAATTTGAGAAATATCTTGAGATAAAACTAATTTTTGTTTATCTCCATAAGGGAAAATCTGAACCTCTAAAGAAAATTGTTCAAAATCACCCATTCCAGTCAGTTTTACTGGCTCACGATAGTTTTGGCGAATGATATATTGAACAAAAGCGGGCTTTCTTAAAATATGGGTAATACGTTGCATCGCATCACGTCTAGGATTGATGCCGAAATGCTTTCCAGCAATGGCATTGCACCATTCAATTTGATCATCTTCATTCAGCATCACCACACCATTTGGTGAGGCCTGTATCGCCTGAATAAAGCGCTGATGTTGTTGCTCCACTTCTACAACTTGATCTCTCCACCCTTTTACTAACTTGTGCAAGCGGTAATAAATTTCACCCCAAATACCCAAAGCACCCGGAACCTCACCATAACTTGGAGAAAGCAATAATTGGGTTAATTTGGATGCATGCCATAGCTGGTGAACCAATAGTATTGTTAAGCAAGCAACTGCGCTTATCCATCCTCCAATGTCTGAAAAAGCAAGGGCCATAACCCAAGAAATAATGAGGGTGACGAGAAATATAACAAGTAATCTAGTTCGCAATGACAACATAGGTCGAATCTTACCAAGCCTTTTGATTGATCGATTATTTAATTATTTAATATGTCAAAAAATATTCATTATTTTGTCAAATTTGATGGTTACTCTACTACTAGAAATCAACCGTCTCCATGTCCAGAAATATGCACACCGTCCCTAACATTACTCTCTCGGCAAGCTCAACATATATCAAGAGCTCACGGATCTATAACTTTCTAAAAACTAGCGCATCTTATTTGGAGCTTGAATTGAGTGATAACACCACCCAATTCTTAGAAAAAATGAATCCTAGACAACCAGAATCCTACAAAATCTCTCATAACCCTCATAAGTCCAATAAAGGCATCTATAAAGCATTCAAGGCTGCAATCAATTCTTACCAAGGGATCATCTATGCCATTAAAGAGGAAAGTGCTTTTAGGCAGGAGCTAGCCTTAGCAGTGATTCTGATACCTCTCGCCTACTATCTAGATATCAGTTTCATAGAAAAGTTATTGTTAATTAACTCTGTTTTATTGGTTTTGGCTTTTGAGCTCATTAATTCAGGCATTGAAGCAGCTATTGATAGAGTTTCTTACGAGTTTCACGATTTATCTAAGAGAGCTAAGGATTTTGGAAGTGCTGCCGTGATGGTGGCCATCATTATTTGCTGTGTAACTTGGTGGTTCATTCTTCAGAACCACCTAAGTATCTGAATTACTAAACAATAGGTGTTTTGGTCAAACGGTAACCGCTGCCACGGACAGTTTCAATAAGATTTTGACAGTTAGTTGGCGCTAGGGAAGCTCTCAAGCGCTTGATGTGAACGTCGACAGTACGTTCCTCAACAAAAACATGATCACCCCAAACTTTATCTAATAGCTGTCCACGAGAATGGACCCGCTCCGGATGCGTCATTAAAAAATGTAGTAATCTAAATTCAGTGGGGCCTAAATCAATCAATAACTCATTAACACCGTCAACAGCCATAACACGATGAGCAACAGGATCTAGACGCAAACTGTTAATCTGGACAACCTCGTCGGCTAATTGAGGTGAGCGTCTTCTTAGAACAGCTCTAATCCTAGCAACCAATTCCTTAGGAGAAAATGGCTTTGTGACATAGTCATCAGCACCAGCCTCAAGTCCAGCTATCTTATCCATCTCTTCACTGCGAGCTGTCAATAAAATAATTGGAATATCTTTGGTGCGCTCATTGGATCTCAATTCTTTAGCAAACTGAACTCCAGACTTTCCGGGAAGCATCCAATCCAATACAACTAGATCTGGAAGAACCTCTTTCATCAATTGAGAGGCTTGCTCAGTTTGAAATGCCCTTACAGGCACAAATCCAGCATGAGTCAAATTAACGGCAATTAACTCTGCAATAGAGGGTTCATCTTCAACGATCAAGATACTACTTGCCATATATTAGCTATTCGCCTCTTGCGTGAGTTGCTCATGAGGCAAATGTCTCACGTCTGTACCTTTAACGATATAAATAACAAATTCAGCAATGTTTTTAGCGTGATCACCAATACGCTCCACTGCTTTTGCGATTGATAACATATCTAAACCCACAGAAATTGTTCTTGGATCTTCAGCCATATAACTGGTTAGCTTACGCACAAAGGCTCTGAATTCTTCGTCAATTTGCTTATCTTCATTAACCACTTCAGCAGCGGCTTTAGTGTCAAGTCGAGCAAAGCAATCCAAACTACGGCGTAGCAATGAGACAGCCATCTGACCAGAAAGTCTGATCTCAGCGGTATTAATGCTGTGAGATGCGCTATCTTCCATGATGTGTTTAGTTCTTCTGGCAATACGATCAGCTTCATCACCAGCTCTCTCTAGATTAGTAATGGCTTTTGATACTGCCATCACTAAGCGCAAATCTCGTGCTGTTGGTTGACGACGTGCAATTAATTCCGTACATGCTGAGTCGATCATGATTTCAAAATCATTGACTTCACGCTCGCGATCCATCACTTGATCCGCAAGCTCAGCATCTAGCTGTGAAAAAGCACGCATAGCAACAGAAACCTGGGATTCGACTAAGCCGCCCATTTCCAAAAGCTTGCCACATACTGAATTTAAATCAGCGTCAAATTGTGAGGATAAGTGTTTATCTGGCATTTCTATCTCCTAATTCTTTTTA
>JBDLVQ010000028.1:0-56535 GCA_039804685.1 Pseudomonadota bacterium
TGTTAAAGTATCGGTCTTGTTGTTATGCGGGATTAGCTCAGTTGGTAGAGCGATACCTTGCCAAGGTATAGGTCGAGAGTTCGAGCCTCTTATCCCGCTCCAAATTACGAGGGAAGCTTAACCAGCTTCCCTTTTTAATTTCACACAACACGTCCCTGGCGGGATGGCAGAGTGGTTATGCAGCGGCCTGCAAAGCCGTGTACCCCAGTTCGATTCTGGGTTCCGCCTCCAACGATTTTTATTTCTGAGGGGATCCCACCCCTTATGGAGAGATATCTCGATCATTGTTTATGTCAACCCTTAATGGATTGACTGTGGTCTATGTTTCATAAAATATACCAATCTTTATTTCACGCAGTCGGCATCTAAAGGTGCCAAATAACAAGCCTGTTGTTTATGAGATGAAAAAAGTTTTTATGACTAGATATGGTGGCATGACAGAATTGTGCAGAGCTTTAGGATGATCAAAAAACACATTCTTGGTGCCAAAAATTAGATTAATCTCTAATTACTGTACTAACTGATTGTGTCTTGAGTTGATAACTTGCTTGGTACAGACCTCAGTTTTTTATTCTTCAAAATTATTTGAAAGAACTGCAAATTAAATACCTTTATATTTCTTGTGCCTAATTATTTTTAAATTAAACTGAAATAACTATTTAAAAATCAAAAAAGAGAGTCTATGCAAAAAGTTCTTACCTATTTGACTGCTGCCCAGACGCATAGAATTTTTGAAATCCAACAGCTTCGTTCCATAAGTCAGCTTATGAATGTTGTGTCAGATCTTGTACATTCTTTACAAAGTGAAAGGGGCTCATCAAACATTTACTTGGCTTCAAGGGGGGGTACTTTCAAAAAGGAGTGGGAGGAATTTGTAGACGTTACAAACTTTTCTCGAGAAAGCTTTCACAATTGGTTTGTTGTAAATAAAATATCAAAAGGGTTGGTAGGGGGATCTCGACTGCTAACTCAATTAGCTTTGGCTATACACAAAATAAACCAATTACCCAATCTTAGGGAAAATATTGCTCGTTTGGATGTGTCTCCTGCTGAGGCCACGAAAATTTATAGCTCAATGATTAATGCATTGTTAAGTTTAGTCTTTGAGGCTGCAGATATTTCTGTTGATCCATTGTTAAGTAAGCAATTGGTAGCTCTATTTCATCTGATGCAAGGTAAAGAGTTTGCTGGTTTGGAGAGGGCTACAGGTGCACGTATTTGTTCCGTAGGTAAGTTGCCAGATTTAATTCAAACGATGGGAAATTTAATTGAATTACAAGAAAATTGTATAAGTAAGTTCGAGTCATTTTCAAATAAAGAAACCCTTTTGCAATGGAGTCTTTTGATTCAATCAATGCCTATTTTTGACATAGAGAAAATGCGAAGAAAGTTGCTGTCTCCTAGCACTCAAGGTCAAGCAATATCTGCAGATGTTTGGTTTCATAAAACTACTGCACGTATGAATGATATGCATCTTGCTGAAAAATATCTTACTATTGACTTGGCAAATCAGTGTGATGAATTAATTCTTAAATCTAAAGTGCAATTGAATGACCATAAGTTGCTACTGAAAAGTATTTTTAATGACTACCCGATATCACCTGTTTCACTATTGGTCTCTAATTTACCGAACCAGTCATTTGGAAATGAAAGTGATTTGAATAATTTTATTGGCCCAAGTTTATCTATGGCAATCATCGATACTATTCAATTGCAATCTAAAGAACTTGCTGAAATGGGCCAAGAGTTACTCTCAGTTAGGGCAACATTAGACGAAAGAAAAGTTATTGAGAGGGCAAAAGGTGTGCTAATGGCTCATCAGGGAATTAATGAGGAGCAAGCCTATGTAACTATGCGTGAAAAAGCTATGTCACAAAATAAAAAGTTAATTGATATCGCTCAATCAGTACTTTCATTATCAGAATTCCTCAAATTGAAGAATTAATGCACTGAGATTGTGCGCCAGCAATAAAAATGGTGCACATTACTCAATAGAGCCTCTTCACACCAAATTATTATCTGAAACAGATTTAACCAAAGGCGGTTAATTCTGTGGCAATAGTTTTTTTAAACTAATTGCTCAAAGGATAAAGACGTCCAATTATTTTTAGCTTCATGAGCTGAGAGTAATTGGGCGTTTTTTTATTTTTTTAAAAAAGGTGATGATGAGTATCCATAGAGGTAATCAAGTGTTATTTCAGGGCGGGATTTTTACGGGAACGGTAACTTTAGTTGGAGCTGGTCCAGGAGATCCTGAGTTACTAACTATCAAAGGAATGAAAGCAATCATGGCTGCTACATTTATTCTTGTCGATGATCTTGTTAATCCAGAAATTCTTAAATATGCCTCTTCTACCGCAAGAATTATTCACGTTGGAAAGCGTGGTGGATGCGTATCAACACCGCAAAGCTACATTGAAAAATTAATGATTGCTGCTGTTGCAGAAGGTGAGAAGGTGGTCCGATTAAAAGGAGGTGACCCGTTTATTTTTGGTAGAGGTGGTGAGGAAGTTGATCATCTTTTGTCACTAGGAATACCGGTGAATGTAATAAATGGAATAACTTCAGGGTTAGCAGCATCAACAGCACTTGCTGCACCACTAACTCATCGAGATCATGCGGCTGGTGTTTTGATGATCACCGGACACAGTAAGCCAGGAAGGTGTGAGACAGACTGGAGAGAAATTGGTTTTATCTCAAAAAAGGCCAAGCTTACATTAGTTATTTACATGGGGTTATCGAACGTTGAGGATATCCAAAATGGATTAATGCAATCCATGCCTAGTGATACTCCAGCAGCCATTTTGCATAGGGTAACTTTGCCAAGTCAAAAAATAAAAAGTTGTTCTTTGGGGAATCTATTTGCAACTGTTATTCAAGCTGAAATAGAAAGTCCATCAATTATTGTTATCGGTGATGTTTTATCAGCTATCAAAGGAATAAATCACGATAAAGAATTTAAAAATTCAATATCTGAATTAGCGGCTTAAAAAAGTAAACCATTTAGAGATAGGATTAAATTATGACAAAGAAAAAATTAGTTTTGATTGGTAATGGTATGGCGGGTGTTAAGACTATTGAAGAATTAATAAAGTTAAATTCTGATATGTATGACATAACTATCTTTGGCTCAGAGCCCTATGGAAATTACAACAGAATTTTATTGTCCCCGGTTTTGGCCGGAGAGATGAGTTTAGATGACATCATGCTTAATGATATGGATTGGTATAAATCAAACCAAATTACATTAAACGCTGGTAAAAGAGTCACGTTTATTGACCGGGCGAATAAAAAAGTTATTTCAGATGATGGTGTTGAGGTCGTATACGACAGGCTTGTGATAGCTACAGGATCTAACCCATTTATGCCCCCAGTTCCTGGAATTAATCTGAGTGGCGTTCTTGCTTATAGAGATATTGTAGATACAGAAGCAATGATTGCTGCCTCAAGTCAATATAAAAATGCAGTAGTGATCGGTGCGGGACTTCTTGGTCTTGAGGCTGCTAATGGACTTTTACAAAGAGGAATGAATGTGACTGTCGTCCATTTGGCTGAGTGGATTATGGAGAGGCAGTTAGATAAAGTTGCAGCAGATATGTTGCAGTCATCATTAGAAGAAAAAGGTATGAAGTTTCTTTTAGGGCATAACACGGAGGCACTTATTTCTGGTGCTTCCAGTCGTGTTGAGGCTATTAGGTTTAAAGATGGAATGCAAATTCCAGCAGATTTGGTAGTTGTAGCTGCTGGAATTAGACCAAATTTTTCATTAGCTGAGTCATCAGGTCTATTCTGTGGGTTAGGGCGAGTACGTGGTATTCATGTGTCAGACACAATGCAAACTATTACAGATCCATCAATTTATGCCGTAGGTGAATGTGTTGTTCATCGGGGAGTCACTTATGGTTTGGTTTCCCCATTATTCGAACAAGCTAAAGTGTGCGCAAATCATTTAGCTAATTTAGGAATTTCACAATACAAAGGATCCATAACCTCTACAAAATTGAAGGTGACCGGTATAGATGTATTTAGTGCAGGAGACTTTAGTGGTGGAGACGATACTGAAGATATTTATCTACATGATAAGCAGGCGGGAATATATAAAAGAATTTTGGTAAAGAATGACCGCATCATTGGTTCTGTTCTGTATGGCGATACATCTGATGCTGCTTGGTATTTCAAGTTAATGAAAGATGAACAAAACGTTCATGAAATAAGAAGTCAATTGCTTTTTGGAAATTCCTTCTCAGCATCTCAGCTTGGCGATGCGGGTCACAAAGGGCAGAATCTTGCCGCAACTATGAGCGATACAGCAGAAATCTGTGGGTGCAATGGTGTGTGCAAAGGGGATATTGTCAAAGCAATTAAAGAAAATGGATTGTTTTCAATTGAAGATGTACGCAAGCATACAAAAGCATCTTCATCTTGCGGTTCATGTACTGGATTAGTGGAACAAATTTTGTCGTCAACTGTTGGTGGTGCTTATACCCCCAAGACAAAAGAATCTAAACCAATATGTGGCTGTACTGAACATAACCATAAAGTAGTTAGAGAGACGATTTATTCAAAACACCTCATCACAAAGGAGTCTGTGTTTAAGGAGTTAGGATGGAGAAATGATAATGGGTGTGATAAATGCAGGCCAGCCATTAACTATTATTTGATCTCTAGTTTCCCGCATGAAGCTAAAGATGATCCTCAATCTCGTTTTGTCAACGAGAGAATGCATGCCAACATTCAAAAAGACGGGACTTATTCTGTTGTACCTAGGATGTGGGGCGGGTTAACCAATCCAAAGGAGCTGAGAGTAATAGCAGATGTTGCTGAAAAATATAAGGTTCCAACGGTTAAGGTTACCGGAGGCCAGCGAATAGATTTATTGGGAATACGTAAAGAAGATTTGCCAGCTGTATGGGGGGAGTTAAATGCAGCGGGAATGGTTTCTGGGCATGCATATGGTAAATCAATTCGAACTGTAAAGACTTGCGTTGGGGCTGAGCACTGTCGCTTTGGTACACAGCATTCAATGGATACGGGAGTCCGTATCGAAAAAATGCTTTTTGATATGTACGCACCCCATAAAGTTAAATTAGCAGTATCTGGGTGTCCTCGCAATTGTGCTGAGTCAGGAATTAAAGACGTCGGGATTATAGGCGTTGAATCAGGTTTTGAGATCTACGTTGGAGGTAACGGTGGAATTAAAACAGAGGTAGCTCAATTTTTATGCAAGGTAACCACTAATGAAGAGGTTATGGAATACACCGGTGCATTTCTGCAGCTATACAGAGAAGAGGGTTGGTATTTGGAGAGAACTTCTCACTTTATTGAGCGAGTGGGACTTGGGTATGTGAAATCAAAAGTTATTGAAGATCATCAGGGCAGGAGAGATTATTTTTCAAGGTTAATAGACTCTCTAAAAAATGCAAAAGACCCTTGGGAAATCATGCAAACAAAACAACCAATTAAACAATTTATCCCGATTGTTGTCGAAGCATAAATTAATTGAAAGGATTTTTAATCATGTCTAAATGGAAATTTGTGTGTCAGTTGGATGACATACCGCAGCTTGGTACAAGAGTCGTTAAGCGTGAAAAGGGCAGCGATATTGCTATTTTTAGAACTTCAAATGACGAGATATACGCACTTCATGACAAGTGCCCTCACAAGGGTGGTCCACTATCTCAAGGAATTATTCATGGTTTAACGGTGACTTGTCCTTTGCACTCCTGGAATATTCAATTAAAGGATGGAAAAGCAATCTCACCTGATATTGGTTCTTGTAGTTCCTTAAGTGTCAAGCTTGAGGGTGGTTTAATTTTTTTAGAAATTTAATTTTTTATTCATTGATAAAGGAAAATAATATGTCATATTTAATGCCCTCCGAGTTTGTTACAAAGATGGTTGATGCTGGAGAGTCAAAAATATTTATGGCTACGCGGGATGCTTTAATTCGGGCTTACATGGCTGGGGCCATATTGGCCTTAGCAGCGGTTTTTGCAGTTACGGCTACTGTTCAAACAGGATCTCCATTGGTTGGAGCGATGTTATTTCCGGTTGGATTTTGTATGTTGTATTTGCTTGGATTTGATTTATTAACTGGCGTATTTGTTTTAACACCATTAGCGTTAATTGATAAGCGACCAGGCGTTACCTTAGCAGGCGTTCTTAAAAACTGGGCAATTGTATTTTTTGGAAATTTCCTAGGCGCCTTAACAGTAGCATTCATGATCTCGTTTATATTTACCTATGGATTTAGTGTAAGTCCTAATGAAATTGGCACTAAGATTGGTCATATTGGCGAGGCAAGAACTCTTGGTTATGCACAGTATGGTCTTATGGGCTGGTTCACAATTTTCATCAGAGGAATGCTCTGTAATTGGATGGTATCTACAGGTGTCGTTGGTGCGATGATTTCAACCAATGTGAGCGGAAAAGTTATTGCAATGTGGATGCCAATCATGCTGTTCTTCGCTATGACATTTGAGCATTCTGTTGTAAATATGTTTCTATTTCCATCAGGTTTAATGATGGGTGGTAATTTCTCAATACTAGATTATTTTATTTGGAATGAAATCCCAGTTGTTCTTGGGAATTTAGTGGGAGGGCTTGCGTTTACTGGATTAACACTTTATGCAACACATATTAAAACTGGGGCAAAACGTAAAGTTGCTTAACTAAACCATAGGGCACAATACTGCAAACATATGTAGTATTGTGCTTTCAATATGACTCAAAAATTAGAAATTACACTAGGACAATATTCAACAAAGGGACGTAAAGAAGTTAACCAAGATTTTTATGGCGCGCTTTTTCCTGAAGACCATTTGCTCGCAAGTAAAGGCTTTGTTGCCGCCATTGCAGATGGTATAAGTAGTAGTGGGGTAAGCCATGTCGCTAGTGAATCTGCAATATCAACATTTATTACAGACTATTACTCAACATCCGAAGCTTGGTCAATTAAAAATTCTGCTGAGCGAGTTTTAGGTTCAGTTAATTCTTGGCTGCATTCCCAGACACAAAAGAGTCAATATAAATATGATTTGGATAAAGGCTACGTATGTACTTTTTCAGCGTTAATAATAAAGTCAAATAAGGCACATATATTCCATGTTGGAGACACCAGAGTTTATAGGCTGCTTAGCAAGTCTTTGGAGCAGTTAACTGAAGATCATCGGATGTATGTTTCTCAGGAAAAGAGTTATTTAGCAAGAGCTCTAGGCATTAATCGACACTTAGATGTTGATTACATATCAACTGATATTAGCGTTGATGATATTTTTATTTTGGCAACGGATGGTTTTTATGAACATACTGATTTCAACCTAATAAATGATATGGTGATGAAATACCCAGCGGATTTAAATATTGCTGCAAAAGAGCTTGTTGAAGAGTCATATAAGAAGGGCAGTTCCGATAATATTACTGTGCAAATTGTTCGTATTGATAAGATACAAGAACTTAGTAATAATGAAATAAACAATCAACTCATTGCTTTACCTTTCCCCCCAGCTTTGAGTGATAAAGTGGTTATAGATGGTTATAAAATATTAAGAGACATTAAGGTGGGTAGTCGCAGTTATACCTACCTTGCTGTAGATGAAGAGACTGGTGTTCAAGTTGTTATAAAAGTGCCTTCTGTTGGTATGCGTGATGACTTGGCTTACCTCGAGCGATTTTTAGTCGAGGAGTGGATTGCTAGAAGAATTGATAACCCCCATGTTTTAAAGCTTTGTCCAAAGACAAGAAAGAAGAGTTATTTATATGTCGTATCTGAATTTATCCAAGGACAAAGTCTTACACAATGGTTGCTAGATTACCCTCAGCTAGACTTGATCAAATTTAGAGAAATAATTGGTCAGGTAGGTAAAGGCTTACAAGCATTTCACAGAATTGAGGCTATTCATCAAGATTTGAAGCCAGATAATATTATGATAGACAATGATGGCTTGGTTAAGATTATTGATTTTGGTGCAAGTAGAGTGGCAGGTATTGTTGAAATGAATCTTGTTAGTGAAGGGGTTAATTTTTTGGGTTCTGCTCAGTACGCTGCTCCAGAGTATTTTCTAGGTGAAGTTGGTACGAGTTCTTCGGATATATTTTCATTAGGTGTTATTGCGTACCAAATGCTTTCCGGGAGGCTACCTTATGGAAGCAATGTTCCAAAAGCAACTACGATAAAGTCTCAAAAGAATCTAGTTTACACGCCCATAACATCAATTAATCCAAGGGTTCCAGTTTGGGTTGACGCAGCAATTCGAAAGGCGCTGCACATTAATCCCATTGAAAGATATCAAGAGGTATCTGAATTTATTTATGATATAAATAAACCAAACTTGGCATTAACTGAGGAAAAAATAATCCCACTTATTGAACGTGATCCAGTTATTTTTTGGAAGACAATTTGTTTGATCATGTTAATGGCTTTGATCTTAACAAATGTTATAAGTCACCTTTAATATATTACTTTAACTTGTCTTTTAATTTAAAATTTTACAAATCGATTATTTAATCATTTGCTGAAAAGCATTAATCAGAGCATTTGATGGTTGAGCCCCTTGAAGTAAGTATTTCTGATCCACAATCAGTGATGGTACAGAATGAATACCTAAGTTCTTATAAAACTCTTCTTCAGCTTTTACTTCTTTTTAAGATCTTTGTGTATTTTGGTGTATTTACTTATGCATTATCTGGGGTGCTAGAGGCTATTAACCGTAATTATGATTTGTGGGGTAGGTTAATTCTGGCATTCCTTTCAGGGATCGGTGGTGGAACTATTAGAGATTTAATTATTGGCGGAGACCGTTTGCCTTTCTATTACGTAAAAGATTATTCCTACCCTTTGGGTATATTTATTGTGGTTCTTATCGCTTCGATTGTTGCGGGCATTTACCCAAATGCATACAAAGGTGAGATGTTTAAGAAGGTAAAGAAGTATTCAGATGTCTTCGGGTTTTCAGCTCTCGCTGTTGCTGGGGCAATTTATGCAGTTACGGCTAATATGCCCTGGTACTGGGTTCCTGCATTAGCTGCATTAACTTGTGCTGGTGGCGGTATGTTGCGAGATATTGTGATTAATCAGGAGCCAGCAACTTTTAAGGGTGTTATTTATGAGGAGGCTGCTGTGATGGGTGGTCTGTTTATGGTTCTAGGTCTTGTTTTAGCAAACAGTTATGAGCATAGCTCCACACCAGTTTATTTAACAATCATCTTTTCATTAGTATTAATTGTTTCCTTGCGCCTTGCCATCTATAAATTTCATTGGGAATATCCAAAGTATTTGGGTGGTGGGTCTGGAGCAGCACATTGATAGTCAGAATTGCTATTCCGATACATCTATCGGTAAGAATCCAAAAGGGAAGCAATGGCTGAATCGCTCAATGTGCTGGGCACGAAACTCCAAAATTGCAGTTTTGATCCTCTAACAGGCTACTTTAGGGATGGTTGTTGCAAAACATCGTCTGTAGATACTGGTAGTCATGTGATCTGTGCTCGTGTTACTAAAGAGTTTTTAGAATTTAGTCGTTCACTTGGGAACGATCTTGTTACTCCAAGACCAAGTTATGGATTCCTGGGCCTGCAGCCAGGCGATCAATGGTGCTTATGTGCCCTGAGATGGAAAGAAGCATTGGAGGCGGGAGTGGCTCCACCTGTCGTGTTGGAGAGCACCAATGAAAGAGCGCTTCAATTTGTTACGCTTGAACAACTGTTACTGGTCTCAATTAAAAAATAATTGATGTGCTTTTAGTGGTTTATCCAGCTACTTCACCAGTATTGGATACTGGGTTTTGCAGGTGAAGAGCTAAGAAAGTTCAAGCCCTCACACCTGCATTGAAAACTAAATAAATTGAAATTATTTAGCTTCGTTGTTGCCCTTCATTACACCAAAAATAATTGCAAGAATATTGAATAGTGTTGGGATGAAAGGAATGAAGCCCAAGAAAATATCAAAAACTGCACCAGCAACTGGGAAAGCCACTAGGAATTTGCGATCATTCGTTGCGCCACGTTTATGTGAAACGTAAATCATTGCGGCATAAGAAATGGCTAGCAGAATTGTTGCTGTTGATCCCATAGCGCTTGCATTGTTACCGCCAGTAGAAGCATCAGCAATAGCTCCAGCTACAAAAATCCATCTATAAATGTATGTTGGCACCATTGCAGCAAGGTAGATCGCCAAAAATTTTGTTGATGACATAAAAGATCCATTCATTTGTTATTAGGTTGAAGATATTTAAGTTAATTATGGTATTTAAAAAACTTGTTATGAAATTTAACCCTTTTTAATATAAAAATCTACTGTCGTAGACAGTTACACATATTGAAATATCACCTAACTTTAATTTAGTCCGTTTTGATTGACTAACTTACTGATTTAATTGGAATATTTTTCTTCGGAATGAATCATCTGCTTAAAAGCATTAATTAAAGAATTTGAAGGTTGCGCACCTTGAAGTAAGTATTTCTGATCAACAATGAGAGAGGGTACAGAATGAATACCTAAGTTTTTATAAAACGCTTCTTCAGCGACGACTTCTTTGCTGAACTCATCACTCGATAAAATTGCATGAGCTCTTGTTTCATCAAGACCCGCTCTAGTAACTGCAGCCAAAATATTCTTTTCCTCATCAAGGCTCACACCAAGGCAAAAATAAGTATTGAGTAGTTCTTTTTTAAGTGCAGCTTGATTCAAAAGATTTAGTTCATGTGCAGCCCAAAAGAGCAAACGATGTGCGTTGAAAGTGTTGTAAACCCTTGTTCTGCCCTCTGGAACAAAATTAAAGCCAACTTCAGCAGCTCTTGATCTAATTTGAGCTTGATTGGCCTTTACTTCATCTAAGCTTAAGCCGTATTTTCCGGTCAGATGCTCCATAGCATCTTGACCACCCAATGGCATATGAGGATTCAGTTCGAAGGCCCTGAAATGAACTTCAAAATCAACAATATCAATTAATTCTGCCATTGCCTGATTTAAGTTCCCTAGACCAACGGCACACCAAGGGCAGGCAATGTCAGATACAAAATCGATTTTAATGATTGGTTTCATGATTCTATTTTAATGTGCGCAGATTAATAATCCTTTAATTTAATATTTAAGTTAAATTAGAGTTAATTAATTATTTTTTGGGGTGGTAAATGGAGAAATTTCACCAAGTGAATAAAGGCATTTCCATCAGTTTTTGGGTCATCATATTGGCCATACTGATTTCTATTTCAGTTTCACCTGAATGGTTGGGAAGTTGGGGGTCTCTTTTCTTAAACGCAATGGTTCCTATGCAAATTGTGATTAGTTTGTTGTGGCGATCTGAATATCCTAAGACTTTGGCCTCATTGCCTCAACCCCTTAAGGGTTTTGGTTTCATTGGTTTGACAGTGGCAGTTGGTTTCTTTATTGGTTATCTATCCTTAATGAGCGTTGGGGGAGGTGTAACGCCGCCAACGCCGTTTGTTGTTATGTATTTAATTGTTGTTGTACCAATTACGCTTTGGTTGATTATTCCACTTGAGTGTTGGCCACTGAAGTTATTTATAAAAAATGAAGGTTTGCTTGGTATAGCGGTTATTTTGATGAGCCACTTAGTCGCTTATGGCATATTTAAATATTTATTTAATTTCAGTTTTGCTGTACAGGCGCCTTTTTATTTGGCTTCTCTAGATCCTTCTGGGTTATTTGATGCTTGGGTTCCTCTCGTCACTATTCTGATCACATTAGTTCTTATTTTGATGATGGTGTTATTAGATTTTTGGCCAGTGATTGCTCTAATAAAATTTTTATCAAAACCAATTCAGCAGCCCTTATTTGGTTTCTTGAGCGCCTGTTTAATCATTCCTATAACAATAGTTATTTATCATTTATTCATGAATGTGAATGGAATGAATCTTGTTGTTTTTATGTCTAGATTTTGTATACCTGCAATATTCGGAATATTTATCATCTTAGTAATGCTTGAGGGGTTGCCTACTCTGAACATTCCTCAACCGTGGCGCGGCCTGATTTTAATTTCCATTGCATTAGCTCTGTCAGTCCTTATGTATGAGATCTATGCTGGGGTAGCTATTGAGATATTTAAGTTTGTGCCTAGTAGTCCTGCTTATGACCTTGAACTATGGATTGCAGCTAGCATGCTGAGCATCACTTTCCCTTTGATGGTCACAGTTGCTAGTTACTTTGGATTTTGGCCTTTCCGCAAGGCATCCCAATAGGATATTTAAAATATTTGGTTAGTTGATGGTTGAGCTGATCATGCTACTTTGTGTAATGAGGCCGACTATTAGTCGGCCTCATTGATTTGTCCAACAAATACTTTTTCAATTCTACTGGACCTTTAATGACCTCAGTGAGACTAAGTTATCTAGCTAGATTAGCTTGGGTGTCGACTATAAATAGACGTTATAGTGGAACGCCTGCTCAATTAGTAACTAACGGTGCTAAAACTAATTGTAGGTGGCTATCGTTTGTGTGTTGCTATGGTCTTGCCACTTTATTTAAAAAAGGGTTTTTATGCATGTCGCTTTAATTACTGGGGCGGAAATGGCTAAACCTGATCCTGAGTCTCATTTATTGATTCAGGAATTAAATGCATTAAATGTTAAATCAGAGTTAATTTCGTGGCGGGCCAATTGTGATTGGACTCAATTTGATTTGGTTGTCATTCGAACGCCATGGGATTATTTCTTATATTTGAATGAGTTTTTGGGATGGGTCAAGTCAGTAGAGAAATTAACTAAAGTACTAAATGCCAGCGATATTTTGACTTGGAATAGTCATAAAAAATATCTATATGAATTGTCTCAAGCGGGGGTTCCTACAGTACCAACTCGTTGGGTTATCGAAAAACAAGACTGTGTAGGGTTGATGAAGCAGATTGTTTGGCCAGTCGTGGTTGTTAAGCCAGCAGTTTCTATAGGAGCTATTGGTGCCTTAAAGGGTGACTCTCAGGACCCTCAAATGCAAATTCACTTGGACCATTTAGTGATGAATGGAGATGTGATGATTCAACCTTATTTAGAAAGTATTTCTCAAGAAGGTGAGTTGTCATTAGTTTATTTTGATGGTGTTTATTCACATGCCGTCTGTAAAAAGCCTCAACAAGGCGATTACAGGGTTCAAGATTCATATGGTGGAACAAATTCCATATGTGACGCTGATGAAAAATCTAAACTGATTGGTGAACAGGTCTTGGGTAATTTATCTAAAGTCCCTTTATACGCAAGAGTTGATTTGGTTAAAGACCAAAATAGTTGGTTATTAATGGAGTTAGAGGCAATAGAGCCAGAATTATTTTTGCCAATCGCTGTTGGTTCAGCATCGAGATTTGCTAAAGCAATTTTTACAAAGCTCGATTCATCAAAATAAAAAATAGAAAAGAGAATGATTGTTTTAAATAAACTAAATATTGCTGAGATTTTGAACGATTATTGGGAGTTGGTTGTTCAAGCTCATCAGTCTAAATTGTCCGAAGCTAGATTTACTCAGCAAGAAGTTGAAGTACTTAAATATTTTTCGGAGTTAGGTGTCATTGATTTAATGTGGACCAGAACAACCCAAGGCTTTTCGATAGTTCTTGATGATGCTTTAGAGGGGCAAGAATTTTTAAATCTGGATCAATTGAGCCGAGAAAAAGTGATTAAAAAAATAATGGAAAAGGCTTCAGATTGGATGTCAAAGTCTATTAAGTGTAATTGGCATTGATCAGGATAGTAATCAAGAAAAATTCACTTTTTTTACAAGAGGTAATTCCATTGCTGTTTTAATGATTATTTCTTTTAACCACTCGGCATCCTCCCAGTGATCAGCAGGAATTAAGAAATAAGGTTTGGCCCCTGGGTAAGGAAAGCCAATCAACTCTTTGATTAACATTTCTTTATTTGATGTGGTGGGTTTTAAGAAAAGTTGGTCACTGCATATAAAGGCAATCGGTACAGTTTTGTAATAGAGGCAATATTCACCAAACATTCTTTTGGTTGAAATGCCTTTTAAACCACTCAGTTGGTCGGTTAGAAATGCAATTGTGTTTTTTGATGTTGCCATGACTGGCTAATTTATTTAAATGCATGATTGATTGGGCAGATAACCTATTGTAGGCATTTAAATAATATTTATTTGATTAAGCTCAAATAATGGCATTAGGGAAAGTACTAACACCCCATTTTAAAGTTCTAAATTCATTAATAGACTCGTAAGTACTCAATTAGTTTAATTGAGGCAATTTATGGGGAGAGAATTATGGCAATTACAGGAGTTTTAAGACCTGGGCATGCTCAATTGCGTGTTTTAGACTTAGATGAGTCAGTTCATTTTTATACCAATGTGATGGGCTTAAAGGAAACTGGTCGTGATAAATCAGGGCGTGTTTACTTTAAATGTTGGGATGAGCGAGATCACAACAGTTTTGTTATTAGAAAATCTGATAAAGCAGGTTTAGATTGTTTGGCCTTTAAGGTTCAAAACACAGATATTTTGAATCGTTACGAATCAGATCTGAAGAACTACGGTGTGATCACTGAAAGAATTCCTGCTGGTGAGATGCTTGAGACTGGTGAGCGAGTTAGATTTAAGTTACCAACAGGGCATACGATTGAATTGTATGCTCAGAAAACATCTGTTGGAAATGGGTTGGGCGATCTTAATCCTGAAGCGTGGGTGCCTGACTTGAAAGGTATTTCTCCTCTTAGAATGGATCATGCACTCCTTTACGGTGGTGATATTGATGGGGCGCGAAAATTATTTGAAGAAGTATTCGGTTTTGTCTTGGTTGAAAGAGTCAAAATGGAAGATGGAAAAACTGATTTGGCTACTTGGTTAACATGCTCGAATAAGGCTCACGATGTTGCTTTGGTTCGTCACGGTGAAGATGACAAACTTCATCATGTGTCATTTTTACTTGAAAGTTGGGAGCAGGTATTAAGAGCTGCCGATATCATGACAATGAATCGAGTATCTATTGATATTGGACCAACGAGACATGGGGTAACCAGGGGAACAACAATCTATTTCTTTGATCCATCTGGCAATAGACTTGAAACATTCTGTGGTGGTTATCAATGGTATCCAGATATGAATCCTATTACCTGGACTTGGGATGAGGTTGGAAGAGGAATTTTCTATCATGACCGAAAATTAAATGAGGCATTTTTGAGCGTTATTACCTAATTAATATATTTTGAATTAACTAAAGTTTAAAAGTGAGCCTGAATAGACTCGCTTTTAAACTTTTTTTTTATGGATTGGTGAATTGAAACTATAGATCTTTGCCATTCATCCTAACGCTGTTTGAATAGTTGCCTGCTCAGCAAGCTTTGTTAAAGTTGGTTATGCTATTCAATATGAATGGTCTATTAAAAAGCTTCTGCTTTACTGCTCTGATCTTGAGTATTACTCAAGGTGTTAAGGCCAACCCAAGCGTTCAGTATCCTGAAATGTACATGAGTGGTGCTAAGGTTCAGGGACAGGGGCGAATGACCTACTGGGGGTTTGATTTATACGATGCCAAATTGCTTCAATTAAATAACTCTTCAGGTTATGCGTTGAGAATTGATTACCTCAAGAATTTCAAATCTGATGATCTGCGTGAACAAACCATCAAAGAAATGACCCAACTCGGAGTGCCAGAAGAGAGTAGGAGTAAGTGGTCTAAAGATTTGAAGGGTATTTTCCCTAACATTGCTATCGGCAACTCTTTGACTGCTATTTACCAACCTAAAGTAGGTACGATATTTCTACATAATGAAAAATATATTGGTCAAATGGCTGGAGATGATTTTTCTAGGGCTTTTTTCGCTATTTGGTTAGACCCTCGCACTAGTGCCCCCGAATTGCGTAGCCAATTACTCTCGCAAGATTGCACCCCCAAATTTATTAGCTCCAAATGCTAATTAACTTAAAAATGAAAAACATAATGAAATCACCTTTACGTTATCTTTTATATCCTTTTGTAGCCATTGTTTCTGCAGTTGCCACCCTGGGGTGCAGTAGTCCTCAAGTGCAAAGCTATGCTTCTGAAACTCCTAAATTAGATCTTTCTGAATACTTCAATGGAACTATTGATGCCTTTGGTATTTTTACTGACCGAAAAGGACAGGTGGTCAAGCGTTTTAAAGTGGTTATCGATGCCAAATGGGAGATCAAGAATGGAAAAAAGGTGGGGGTCTTAGATGAAGACTTTACTTACTCAGATGGCACTAAACAAAGACGTATTTGGACCATTACAGAAACTTCGCCGGGCAAATACTCCGGTACGGCTGATGATGTGATTGGAACTGCTCAAGGATCTGTTGCTGGTAATGCGCTAAATTGGGCCTACACTTTGGCTCTTCCGGTAGATGGCACTATCTATCACGTGCAGTTTGATGATTGGATGTATTTGATGGACCAAAAGGTATTACTCAACAAAGCACAAATGACTAAATTTGGTTTTTATCTTGGCGAAGTGACTCTAAGCTTTTATAAGCGCTAATCTTCCTTAGATCGTATGGCTTATTTGATTAACTTTGTCTTATTTCAATTAGCGTGGTTTGCCGGAATTTTAGGTGCTGCTCATCAACAGGTGCTTATTGGTATTTTGGCGATGATACTTTGCTTAATCGTTCATTTATGGTCTTTGCCCAAAGTCAGTAGGCGAGCAGAATATAGATTAATGTTGCAGTGTTTCTGTTTGGGAACCTTAATTGATACTGTTTTAATGCATGCTGGAATCATGGTGTATGCATCACCTAATCCTATTGGTTTTTTAAGCCCACTTTGGATGTCTTTGCTTTGGGTTGCTTTAGCAATGACCTTAAATCACTCACTTGCCTGGCTTAAGAATAAATATTGGTTGTCTGCTATCTTGGGCTCCATCACCGGTCCCTTATCTTATTTGGCTGGCGTTCGTTTAGATGCAGGTAGCATGCCTCATGAGATTTCTTCTCTGGTGACCTTGTCCATCATTTGGGCTTTATCGATGCCACTTATTATTTTTTGGGCAAAACAGTCATTGAAGAAGTCACATGAAATCTAATGAATTGATTAAAAGAATGGCTCTGACTTTGTTTGGATCTACTCTTTTGGGGTGCGCCAGTTTGACTCCCGAAAAAATTAACCTACGAATTAGCTCTATGAATGAGTTTGAGTTATGTTTAGCGGCTGATGCTGGCATGGATAAACAAACATTTGCACTTGATCCTGCCATTGTTGCTGCCGCTAAGGGGCAAATCTCCCACAATAAGTTAGATTGCTCTACAAAGCGTGAAGAAATCATTGGATTTTTAGTTAATTCACTGCGTGATCAAGAGAGACGTCATCTAGATACCCAGTTGCGATTTGGATTTGGTATCAGGGGTGGTTGGTAGTTAGATTATTTTGGGATTTAGGTTTGATCAGTAATGAGATCTGGATTAACCTCTCTGATGCGTTGATCCACGTAATAGCCGCCAAATTCTGTATATTTTAAGTAACTTGTGCTACAAGTTTTGCAAATATAAACATCACACTTGTTGTAGGGGTGAAAGTGAGGTGCTATGGGCGCATCTACAGACCAAATTTGAGTTCCTTTAGGGTGGTATTCATCCCAAAGCTCTTCATTGCCTGATTTGAGTGTTCCCACAAGTTCAAGTTCTGTCTGATTGAACGAGCTCGGTACGGTCTCCCAGCCTCCACATCTCAAGGGGGCGCAATTATTGCACTTCGCACCCAAAGCAATTGATTGGGTTGTTGTTTTTAAGTCTTTAGCAGTTAATTGTTTGGTCATAAATTTCCTGTTCATTAGTTTAGCTTTTTTGACGCACTTGCATTTAGTTCGCATTAGTACTAGAATGGTACTTATGCGAACTAAATAAGTTAATCATGGATTTTTTACCCGTTCTACGAAAACTAGTTGTGACATACCAAGCCTTTGAGCAGTATTCCTCGGCGCATATGAAATCCCTTGGATTAACCTTGACCCAGTTTGATTTGATTGCAACACTGGGGAATCAACCACCTATGACTTGTAAAGTTTTAGGTGAGAAAACTCTAACTACTAAGGGAACCTTAACAGGCGTTTTAGAGCGGCTTGAAGAAAAAGGTGTGATTTTTCGCGAGATCAATCAAGAAGATGGTCGAAGTCAGTTAATTAGTCTCACAAAAAAGGGGCAGCAAATTTTTGATAAATCCTTCCCTGAACACATGGCTCATCTTCAAAAAGCTTTCGGCCAGTTAAATAAAAGAGAATTAGATGAGTTATCTAAATCTCTTGAAAAATTAAAAAAAGTTTTTTAAATATCATTTACTCAAAAGGAAATTAGTATGAATCAAACAGAATATAAGTCATGTTCTAAATGGGCCAATCCAATTGCGTTACTAGCTAGAGTGTTACTAGCAGCTATGTTTATTTTGGCTGGAGTAGCAAAACTCGGTGGCTTGAGTGGAACGATTGCTTTTATTGCTTCGGTTGGTTTGCCTATGCCTGGCCTTTTAGCTGGATTAACCATTGTTTTAGAAATTGTTGGTGGCATTGCTCTTATCATCGGTTATAGAACAAGGTTATTTGCATCCTTGTTGGCAGGGTTTACTTTGTTAGCAGCTTTTATTTTTCACGCTTTTTGGGCGGTGCCAGCTGATCAGGCATATGTTCAAAATTTATTGTTTATGAAAAATTTGAGTATTGCAGGCGGTCTTTTGCTTTTAACAGCCTTAGGTGGTGGAGCCTGGACATTAGATAACAAACTTTGTCAAACCAAGTCATAAAACTCAATACCAAGGATCCTGAATGTTTAAACTCAGAAAATCTGAAGAACGTGGTTATGCTAATCATGGTTGGTTAAAGGCGCATCACTCTTTTTCATTTGCAAGTTACTATGATCCAGCTCACATGGGCTGGGGTAATTTAAGAGTGATTAATGATGACCGCATTGCTGCTGGTATGGGTTTTGGTAAGCACGGCCACAAAAATATGGAGATCGTCACTTACGTTCTATCTGGAGAGTTAGCTCATCAAGATAGCTTGGGCAATGTTGTTGGAATTCCTCCTGGTGATGTTCAAAGAATGAGCGCTGGCACAGGCGTTATGCATAGTGAATTTAATCATGCAAAAGACCAAGAGACTCATCTTCTTCAAATTTGGATTGAGCCAAATGTTCAAGAAATTGCCCCTAGTTATGAGCAGAAAACTATTCCTCAAGAAGAGAAGATGCAGCGATTACGTTTGATTGCATCACCTACTGGTGAAAGTAACTCTGTTGTCATTCATGCAGATGCAAAAATTTATGCGGGTATTTTTCAAGGTGCGTCAATTTTTGAGTTTGATCTGAATCCTCAACGTAAGGCTTATGTCCACCTTGTGAAGGGTAATCTTCAAATTAATGGGCAATCTTTGGGCGGCGGCGATGCTTTACTTTTAGACGGAGAAAGTAAGCTCAGCTTTGTTAATGGCGAAGATGCAGAAGTTCTTGTGTTTGATTTAGCCCCTGCATAGAAAGGCAGAATGCCTTCTATGCAGGAGTTATCCTGTCCTCAAATGACCCCAGAATCTCTAGAAAAACTAGTTACCATGAAGATGCCATTTGGTAAGCATGCTGGGACTGTTCTTTGTGATTTGCCAGCAAACTACTTATCCTGGTTTGCAAGAGAGGGCTTTCCTAATAGCGAAATTGGGCAACTCCTTCAGTTAATGCACGAAATTGATCACAACAACCTCAGAGACCTTCTTAAGCCTATTCAGGCTCGTCGTCGTAACACTTAATCTGAATTTTCCCACAAGCTAATCAGCTTACTTCTCCTCCATCTCAGTTCATCATGATTGTTTTAGGAGGATGAATGAGGATCAGAATCAAACCAGTTATTACAGTAGTTAAAAGAAAAGTGAAGAGCTCCGCTCGCAGAAAATCATCAAGCCTGTTAGGCCAATCTCTGAAGTTAGCCGCTAAAACCACACTTAATTTTAGCAAGCTCATGACTCTTGTTTTGGTTGGGCGCCTCTAAGGTGATCAATGACTAAAAATGAGGATTTTTGCCATCAAGTGCTTAATAGGTTGCCTGATTGAGATCGTTTAACTACTATGGTTGAAATAATAAATAGAGGAATTGAGTCTGGATTCACTGCGTGGCATTTATTGATCGACAACCCTATGATCTTGGGTATGTTCTTTGGTAGTGCCATGGCCACCTATCTGCGTCGATGGTTAGCGCATAAATTCAGAAAAAATTAATAGCTTAATTACTATCAATTTTCAAAAATAACTTCTCCTGGCTGGTAACCAATCTTAGGTCTCATGCAAACATGGATGTCATATCCAAATTGCGTGATGGCCTGCATCAGCATAAAAGAACTTATTCGTTTCAAGTCAGCCTTACAAAGAGCCTGTATTTCTTTAATTGGAAGTTTAACTTTCTGAGATAAGAGTATGGGGTCTGTCATTCGATCGATAGCCATTTTGCGATGTAACTCATCAAAGATATGAGCTTTGAATGTCAACTCCTTTTTATTAATAGCCAATTCATTCATATCAATAGGTGGAAGAGGTTTAGCTTTGTACTGATTGCTGCCTACACCCACTGAGCCCAAATATGGCCTATCTTTGACGATTTGTCTATCCTCTACTTTTTTGTGGCAAGTAAGAGTAAATATATGATCTGTTGGTTGATGGTCAATCGCTAGTTCTGGTTGTTGCCCTTGTAGAGTGCATCTTGAGGGCGTGGTATCTTGTTTGTCTATCATCAAAATTCATCCTTTTGTTATAGGATGAAGATTGACTTAGATAACAATCTTTGAAAATCAGAAGATACTTATTTTTATGTAGGATTTTTCTGACAGTTGATACAGTTTTACTTTAGTCTAGCTTGAACATGTTCCAATAAACCATCGCAGGCATCCTCGACTAAATCAAGAACCTCTTCAAATCCCTCGTCACCTTTGTAGTATGGATCTGGAACGACACTTGCTTCCATGGTTTTACAGAACTCCGTTAATCGCCTAAGTTTATGTTGATGATGGCGGGGTGATATTTGCTCTGCTATGGCATGGTTGTCCCAATCCATTACTAATACGAGATCAAATTTTTCAAAATCCGTTTCATTTAGTTGTCTCGCCGTTAGATCAGATAGGTCGTATCCTCTTTTATAGGCATGTTTTTGTGAGCGTTGATCAGGTTGATCACCTACGTGGTAAGCATGAGTTCCAGCTGAATCAACTTCTACCATATGACTTAAGCCTGCTTCTTTAACGTAGTCCCTAAAAACACCATGAGCTGTCGGGCTTCTACAAATATTGCCCATACATACAAAAATAACCTTAAATGGGGATGTAAGTTGAGTTGATTTCATTTAACTTGTCGCTAATTAAAATAATTCTTTTTGTTGTTCTTTGCGAAGTAAAAAAGCATTTTGATTTTCTATCGAAACTTCGCGTCTACCCGGTTTTACTTCAATTAAGTCGCCGGCCTTAATTGTCCCCGGTATATTGACCTGAAGATACCAACCCGACTTTGCGGATTGAATCATAGCTTTTGCAGACCCCTTATAGGCCATTCTGGCGTTGAATTTAAAGCAAGGTTCTCTTAATTTAACAACTTGAAGTTCAACCTCTCCAATTAACCAGATATCTCCTACCCAAACTTCAGCTTCATTGAAGCCTTCCACTGTTAAATTTTCGCCAAGATACCCATGCCCAATCGGGTTGGTACGATGAACTTCACGTTTAAGTAAGTCATTCCAAAAAGAATAATGTTCAGAGGGGTAGGCGTATACCGCTTTCTCCATCCCACCATGAACGCTAAAGTCAGCTTGCTCATCACCCACAATCCCGATTTTCTTGATTTCAATTGTTTGAGGTTTCTCCAACGAGCTCACCACCTGCTTTTTAATGGCCGAATTCACAGCCTTGTAGTCAGGATGATCAATCCCAAATAGAGGGGAAATGGTGCCAATTGATGTGGATAGGATGCGCATGACATAATTAAATCACTTTATTGATTTTTGAGTATTTATTGATGCCGCGTTTTTCCGCCAATCTTTCACTGCTTTATGCAGATCTGCCTTTTTGGGAGCGCTTTTTTGCAGCCAAAGCTGATGGATTTCAGGCAGTAGAGTGCCAGTTCCCCTATGAGTCATCATCAGGCGTTAAGCTGCATCAAATTGTTCAGGTGCTTCAAGAGCTTGATATACCTATGAATCTTCACAACTTGCCTGCTGGGGAGTGGTCACAAGGTGATCGTGGCATCGCCTGTGATCCAGCTCGAGTTGAAGAATTCAAGATTGGCTTATTGGAGGCTATTCAGTACGCCAAAATTTTGCACGTTCCGCATTTAAATTGCCTTTCAGGAAAATTACCGGAAGGTGTCAGTAGAGAGTTGGCACAAAGTACTTTTGTTTCAAATTTAACTTTTGCAGCTGAAGCGTTTAAAAAAGAAAACATTAAATTACTGATTGAACCCATTAATACTTTTGATATGCCGGGATTCTTCTTATCAAGCTCTCAGCAAGCAATTGAAACTATCATGGCTGTTAAATCAACTAATCTTTATCTCCAATATGATGTTTATCACATGCATCGCATGGGTGAAGATATATTAGGTATTGAAGATCTATTACCCTTTATTGATCACATTCAAGTAGCAGATCACCCAGGAAGACATGAGCCTGGTACTGGGGAGATCCCTTATCAAGAATTTTTTAGATTAATCGATGACCTTGCTTATGAAGGTTGGGTAGGTTGCGAGTATCACGCCTTGGATCGCGCCAATTTTTTTGGTTTTTGAATAGAATAAATTTATACTCAATCCATGCTACTTCAACCACCTTATTCTCCTTTAAATCAGCTAAGCCATCAAATTGAAGCACAAGGGTATTCAGTATTGGCTCCCAATGATTTTTATGCTTTGTCAAAGCATGGGGTGAATGAGTGGCAAAGCGTGAGCGCTTATTGGAGTAATTTGCCACCCGATGCCTATCTAAAGGATGGTGGTCGATATCGACAAAGGCGTCATGCTAGTTTTATTGTGAAGCAAGGCGAACTTAGTTCGGTACCTCACAGGGCCCACTGGCAACCTGTTTCCTATAACGCATTACATGGTGGCATAGATCGTTGGTTTGAGCCTTGCGAAGTTGGCTTTGCTAAATCGCAAGTGTTGCATGACTTCTTGATTCAAATGACTGATCAATTGGACCAAGTACAACTCAAATCAAACCAGCAAATATCTCCATGGTATGTCGAAGTTCATCAATTCCGAATTGATACAACTGATGGTATTGGTCGACCAACTCCAGAGGGTGCTCACCGTGATGGCGTTGATTTTGTTGCTGTTTTGATGCTTGAACGTCAAGGTATTAAAGGCGGGGAAACAAGAGTGTTTGAGGCCGCTGGCCCTCAAGGCCAAAGGTTTACTCTTGTCGAACCTTGTAGTTTGCTTGTTTTAGATGATGCTCGAGTGATTCATGAGACAACGCCTATACAACCGCTGTTTCTTGATAGCGCAGCAAAAGCTTGGCGTGATTCTTTGGTTGTGACATTCCGCCAAGGCGGTTTCCAAGATAGTTCTTTATTAACTAAGGATGCTTAATTAAGCGGTGAGAAATGTATTGACCGTTGGCATTCACCTTAACAAGCACTATTTGTCCTGAGCTGACACTTTCCCCTGTGTAGGCTTGAATATTCACCTGATGCGTCACCAAAATTAATGGTGGTCTGTTTGGATTGGAAATCTCTTGCTTAATTTTTTTCTCAAGTAATAGAGTTTGTCCTTTGCCATCTGCACGATTTTCAAAGAATGAGCCCAAAGTATTTTCTGAGAGAACATCGCCTACATTCAGTAGTTTGGCTGTGTCCATACAGCGGCACCATGGGCTACTCAGAACCTTTGCTTGTGGAATCCCTTGATTTTTTAACCATGCGCCAATCTCGGTAGCTTGGTTCTTGCCATTAATCCCAAGATTTCTCTGGCTTGCGCAATTATTCAAATCAAATCCAGTTGGGTCACTGTAGCCGGGGGCATCTGCATGACGCATCATTAAGAGATGATAGGAACTTGCTAAAGTTTCAGGAAGTTCTTTTTCTGGGGCAGCTAGACAGAATGAACTAATGCTCATTAAAGAGCTAATAAAGATAGTGCGAAGCATCATCAGGATTCTCCTTGCCTAAGCTACTTTTTTCGATCGGGAGCTCTATTTTCAGGCTTTTTAGTTTCCTTAGATTTTGTCTCTGGATTTGGTTTGAGTGTAGCTGTATGCGTCACGCTGTTTGGATTCATTGAGAGTGGAAGGTAAGCCTGCTTCGCCCATGTATCAGCATAGTTATCGTAGTTTCTGCTGTTGACCCAACCGGATTGGCCTGTTTGATAAATAAACTGAGATTGATCTAAGTTCGATAAATCATAAATGGCGCGCAAGCTTGCAGCTTTCGTCACGGTAAATGGATTAGAAGAATTGCTTAAATCCATAAATCCAACGTTAATCGTATATCCGTCACCAGGTGTTGGTCTGCTCACTTCAAAGCGTTTCTTCAGAAGACCAACTTTGCTGAATGGCCGATGTTCTGAAGTTGCAATGTGAGACTTACCCCAACGCCAAGATTCAGGTTGACCGCCTAAACGTTTTGATAGTTGAGTGAGCGCATTACTAAATGCCTCATTGATGATATCTTCACAAGATTCAAGATCCTTGGTGCTTGTTTTATCGCACCAGAATGTGGCCTCTGACTTTCCATTGGCATAAAGATTCAGAATGTGATGAAGACCAGGGCGGAAATCTCTTTTGCCATACTCAATGGCAAAACTTTGACCTAATTTTTCTTCAAATAATAAAAGGGTTAATTGATGGGCCCATTCGTTATAGATAGTCGCACCAGAACTGTCTAATGCCATATTGCCATCAAAGTTATTAAGAATAGCTTTTGCATCGCCTGCTAAAGAGTGAGTGGAGTTGGCGTTGAGTAAAAAAGGTAGTAAGTCTTTCGCCGATAAAGAAACTGTATCTGTTTGGATTGCCTTCATGCTACTGAGGTCGTGCTTTTCTTGAGCCTCCAGAAGGGATTCAATTCTATTCTGACGGTAGGGCATATGCCAGTCGGCTGTCAGTGGATTGGGATCATTCGCTGCATGAACCCGTTGATTGGCTGTGGCAATCCAGCCTCTTGAAGGATTATTTTCTTTGGGTAAAGCATCTAAGCTTAGGTAGGAATTCCAGTCATACTGTTTATCCCAGCCCAGCCCTGGTGCTGAGCCAAATAGACCTTGACCTCTAATTCGTTTTGGAACTGCTCCAATAGCTCTGTACGCGATTTGACCTTCCGTATCGGCCATGACAATATTTTGCATGGGCGCGTAATAATGTTTGATGGCATCTTTAAATTGATCCATGCTTTGCGCCTGGTTCATCTGAAAGCCAGCAACGATTGTTTGATTCGCAGGATCTAATGCAGTCCAACGCATAGAAATCGCAAAACGAGATGTATCTATTAAATTTTGGGCGCGCTCATAAGCGTCCGAAATAACAGGACCATGTCTAGTTTCTCTCGCAATGAAACGAACGGGAGGTTTACCTTTAACTGCAATCGTTTCTTCACGAAGAACAAAGTTGGCATACCCTTCTGGGGTTTGATAGCGGCCAGGATTTTTCTCATCCAATCCCTCGATGTATAAATCTTGAACATCAGGATCTGTATTAGTAAATCCCCATGCTATTTGATTGGTGCGACCGATGATTACACTCGGGATGCCTGGGGTGGTAGCTCCCATCACTTTGAAGGTAGGTGTTTCAATATGAGCCATGTACCAAACTGCTGGGGCAGTGAGACTCAAGTGAGGGTCGTTCGCCAATAAGGGCTTGCCGCTTAAAGTTTTATCGCCAGATACTACCCAGTTATTTGATCCTACCCCTTCGAATCCCCCTGGTAAATCTTTGGATAACTGCTTTAAGTTATGGCTATCTATAGAACTGCTTATTTGAGTATTTGATGTACGCTTTTTGAATAAATCAATATCTTTGTAAATCTTGGCAAAGTTCACATTTGTTGGAGCAGCTTCGCCTGGGTAGGGTGGTAGGACCTCCCAAATGCGCTGAGTATCTAACTTTTCAGACAGTTCCAAACGTAGAAATTCTTTATGCCAATTGCCGCCCAAGTCCAAAGCCATCATTAATGACCAAGACACTGAATCTGCAGGGCTCCATAGGCCTGGCTGAGTGCCCAGGATTAAGAACTCAGGGGGTAGGGCCCAACCTAATCTTTTAAAGCCCTCATTAACGCCATCAGAATAGGCTTGTAAGTATCTTTTGTACTCAATGGGGTAATTCTCATACTGCTTTTCCGCTGCTCTTCTGATGCCCAGTGTTCGAATAAATTTATCAACTCCAAATGTCTCTTCACCCAAGATTTCGGAGAGCTTGCCAGCAGCCAGACGTCGGTTGAATTCCATTTGCCAGGGGCGCTCTGTGGCATGCAAATAACCTAGGCTATACCAAGCATCCTCGTTATTAGTTGCAAATATATGAGGTATGTCATGTTCATCAAATTTGATAGTCACCGGAGAGCCCAGCCCTGGGGCTAGCAATTCGCCATCTAACTTGTTTTTTGTTGAAAGAAAGTAAAAAGCAAGCCCTAAAAGTCCTAAAATTAAGACGGTTACCAGCGCTAAAACAACCCATTTCAAAGCTTTTATTCTAGTGTGAGTTTTATTGAGAAATATATTACCCATGCGCTTGGGGTTCCTGTTGAATTGCCATTGCTTTTGTAAGTACCTATTTTTTCATACTTTCGATTTTTAAACTTGCAAAAGAGCTTAAAAAAGCAATTTTGGGACTGGTCTTCAACAAACTGATAAACTATGCCCCTTATTGCGATTTAATACACTTTAAAACTCAATAAAAAATCTGCCCGAGTGACGAAATAGGTAGACGTAAGGGATTTAAAATCCCTCGGCTTAAACAGCCGTGCCGGTTCGATTCCGGCCTCGGGCACCAAATAAAAAAAAGACCAAGTTTCCTTGGTCTTTTTTCTTTCCTGAGGCGATGTGGTTTAGTGACTGCCTCCTAAGTATGCGGCTTTCACTGCAGGGTCATTTTTTAATTGTTGAGCAGGGCCATGAGCGGTGATTCTGCCATTTTCTAAAACGTAGCCGTAATCAGAAACATTGAGAGCTGCCGCGGCAAACTGTTCAACGAGAAGCATGGTGACACCTTGAGATTTAAGATCAGCCACAATCTTAAATACTTCTTCGACCAAAATCGGAGCTAAACCCATAGATGGTTCATCCAATAGATAAACATCTGGGTTGAGCATCACGGCACGTGCCATAGCTAACATTTGTTGCTCCCCACCTGATAAAGTGCCGGCTAACTGATTGCGACGTTCTTTCAGTCTTGGGAAAAGATCCATGGCACGCTCTAGGTCACCTTTTACATCACCTTTAGGTCGGCTATAGGTTAGGCGAGGGAAGGCTCCTAATAAGAGGTTATCTGTTACTGACATAGTAGAAAATACTCTGCGACCTTCAGGTGAGTGAGCTAATCCTAGGCGAGCAATTTTGTGAGAATCAAAACCGTCGACTTTCACTCCCCCAAGCATGACCTCCCCAGCCTCTGGCTTTATCATGCCAGTTATAGCACGCATGGTGGTGGTTTTACCTGCACCATTAGAGCCAATCAAGCTGATGACTTGGCCCTTGGGTACTTCAATACTGATCCCGTGGAGTACTTTAATTTTTCCGTATCCGGCTTCAAGATTTTTAATTGATAGCATATTTATTCCATTCCTTAAATAAGGGCTGTTTACGCAGTGCCCAGATACGCGTGGATCACTTGTTCATTCGATTGAATGTCGGCAGGTTTGCCTTCTGCAATTTTCTGACCAAAATCAAGTACTGAAACCGTATCGCAAACAGACATCACAACATCCATATGGTGTTCAATCAAAATAAACGTCACGCCATGATCACGAATCTTACGAATAATTCCTAACAACTCTTTGATATCAGGAGCGGTTAGTCCGGCTGCTGGTTCATCAAGTAATAAAAGTTCAGGATCAAGTGCTAGAGCACGAGCGATTTCAAGTAAACGTTGCTTACCATATGGCAAGTTGCGAGCCTCTTCATCAGCCCACTCTTCTAGGCCAACAAACTTTAAAAGTCCCATGGCACGTGAGCGTGCTTCATTCTCTTCATTGGTGTAGCGTGGTAAGTGAAGGGAAACGTCTAACAGGCTTGACTTAAACGTGTGATGTAAGCCAACTAGAATATTTTCTAAGGCTGTCATTTCACCAAACAGCTGAACGTTTTGAAATGTTCTGGCGATACCTGATAAAGCAATCTCTGAAGATGTCTTGCCTACAACACTGTTGCCCGCATATAGAACATTACCGGCAGTAGGTTTATAAATACCAGTTAGAACGTTCATCATCGTGCTTTTACCAGAGCCGTTGGGTCCAATCAACCCATGAATCGTACCGCGTTTGATTTCAAGATTCACATGATTGAGTGCCTTTAAACCACCAAACTGCATAAGAACTGATTGAACATTTAATAGGTCGCCAGTTTTATTCTGACTCCCTACTGCTTTGATGATGTTGTCTGAGCTAGCTGTCACTGTCGTGCTCAAAGCTTGACGGTTCGTTTGACCAGATTTGCCTCTGAGTGATGCATAGAAAGACTTAACAAAACCAACGATACCGTTCTGTAAGTAATACACCACCAATAAAATCATAAAACCGAAGATGCTTAAACGCCAATCAGTAATATTTTGAAGCCACATAGAAAAAATAGCTAAGCCTAAAGTACCAGCCACAGGAATAGCCAATTTTTTAGGAGTTGATAATTGCTTAGCAATACTCACTACTGCACCTAGCAACACCAAAGCTGCTAAGGTAATCGCCACGATTCTAAATAAGTTAATATCATCTAGTAATTTAGGCAACAGCACAATGATGGTTGAGCCCAAGAGTGCCCCAATACGAGATTTGCGACCGCCCATAATAATAGCTAACAAAAATAGAATAGTTAATTCATTGTTATAGGTGTTTGGTGAAATGTACTGTTCAGAGTAAGAGTACAAACAGCCCGCTAAACCAGCAAAGCCTGCGCTGATCACAAAAGCGTATACCTTGTAACGATATACGGAAACTCCCATACAGTCACAAGCGATCGGGCTGTCGCGCAAAGCTTCAAAAGCGCGACCTAAGTGCGATTTCAAAATACGGTGGACCACCACCACGCTGGCCAATAGCAGAACGCAGACCACCCAATAATATTGAACTTCAGTTAGCTCAAGATCCATCACGGTTGGTTTGTGAATTTTGATACCTAAAGGACCTTCAGTTAAGAATGTCATTTCATTGATCAAAATTTGCAAAATAGTGCCAAACGCTAAAGTCACCATCGCAAGATAAGGGCCCACCACTTTTAATGCTGGCAAAGCTAAAAGTCCGCCAAAAGCAGCAGTTACAGCAATAGAGGCAGGTACTGTTACCCAAAATGGCATACCTAGCTTTAGAAATAGAACGCCAGCTGTGTAGGAACCCACGCCAAATAAGCCGGCGTGCCCCAATGAGACTTGACCCGTATAGCCCACAACGATATCTAAGCCAAATAATAAAATAGCATAGATAAGGATAGTTTCAATCAAGTGAATATAGTAAGGGTTATCAATCACTATAGGGAAAGCCAATAGCGCCGCGATAGCTGCTATTAATAGAGTAATTTTTGTTGAATTCATAGTTAGACCTTCTTAATCGCAGATTTGCCGAATAAGCCAGATGGTTTAAGTGCTAGAACTAATAAAAGTAGCAGTAGCCCCGGAACATCTTTATAGCCAGTTGAGATGTAAAAGCCAGTCATTGTTTCGGTAATACCTAAAATCACGCCACCAACAACAATCCCAAGACCGCTGGTTAATCCACCAATGATCGCCACAGCAAAAGCCTTAAGGCCCAAGGAGGCCCCCATCGTGGCCCCAGTCAGCGTTAACGGAGCAACTAATACGCCAGCGAAAGCTGCTGTCAGTGAAGAGAGGGCGTAAGAGAACATGATGACCAAGCGCGTATTGATACCCATCAAACTTGCTGCATCACGATCGTTAGATGTAGCAACAACGGCTTTGCCATAAATGGTTTTACGGTTAAAAAATTCAACTAATAACATCATGCCCAAGGCGCCGCACACCACCACAACTTCCATCGGAAGAATGTTGGCGCCAAAAAAATGCATTGGATCTTCATCTAAAGGAGATGGAAATCTCAAGTCATCACGACCCCAGATGTTTTCCGCAACGTTCTTGAAAATGATGCCAAGAGCGATGGTAGACATGATCCAGCCAAATTCTGATTTGATTTTAATAGCGGGTCTTACGCCAATAACCTCAACAAGGCTACCTTGTAATAAGCCAAATACACAAACGACTGGAATCATGAGCCAATAATTCATGCCAAATGTGTCGACACAGGTTAGGCCCACTAAGGCGCCTAACATTAAGGCTTCACCTTGACCAAAGTTTAGGGTGCCAGAGGTGGCAAAGGTAAGTTGGTAGCCAAATGCAATTACGGCATAAATCATGCCGATAGCTATACCGCTAAAAACTAATTGAAGTAAGATTTCCATGATGTTTTCCTTGGGGGTAACGGAAATAGGTGTTAACTCTTTAAGCTAAAAGCGCCGCCTAATTTTGGCGGCGCTCCTTACCAAAGTAAGCAAACAAAAATTATTTTTTCTTTTTGACGCGGATGTCTGAGCCTCGGTCAGCATCTTCTTGGTACGCATAAACCACACGGCCTTTTTGAACTTCACCCATCACTGGAATGTTGTCTGTAATAGCCTCATGGTCACCCTTGCTGAATGGTTTGTCATAGGTTGTTACAACCCCTTCAACTTTTTCATTCAAGCTTTCTAATGCCTCACGGATCTTAACGCCATCTGTTGAGCCAGCTTGTTTAATGGCAGCTGCTAGTAAATAGATGGAGTCATAACCTTGAGCTGCAGAAACAGGGGAGTCAATGCGGCTATTTTTCGGTTTAAATTCTTTTAAATAAGAGTCAATAAAGGCTTTACGCTTCTTCGTATTGGCCTCTTGAATGAATGTTTGTGGCATACGAGCTGTTTCGCCATTTTTGCCAGCTGTATCAATGAAGTTAGCCATTGATAATGTCCAGCTACCAATCATTGGTTTTTTCCAGCCTAACTTAGCCATGCTGTTAGCAATCTGAGCAAGTTCAGGTCCTATAGCGTAAGTTAAAATGACTTCAGCCCCAGCTTCTTTAGCTTTCAATAGTTGAGGTGTCATGTCGACATCTTTAATATTGAATTTTTCTACGGCAACTGGTGTCATGCCTTTAGCTTTAAGAGCTTTTTCTAAGTCTTCGCGACCTAATTGACCGTAGTTGGTAGAGTCAGCCAAAATCGCCACCTTTTTGAAGCCTTGTTTTTCAATAGCTTCTTTAACAATCATTGGGGCTTGTATTTCATCACGTGCAGAATTACGGAAGATGTAATTGTCGCCAGTAAATTGTTTCGTGATGATAGTACCTGTTGCTACGTTATTCATCACAGGGATTTTGGCTTCTTGATAAAAGCGTTGTGATGCTAAAGCTACACCTGTATTAATAAAGCCAACAGTTGCAACCACTTTTTCTTTATTGATTAATTCTTGAGCGATTTGCACGCCACGTTCATTTTTTGCTTCATCATCACGTTCAATCACTTCAATTTTTTTGCCATTAACGCCACCTGCAGCATTAATTTCTTTGACGGCTAGACGTACACCATCACGCATGCTGACACCCATAGAGGATGAGCCGCCTGTGTAGGGGCCTGATACGCCAATTTTGATAGTTTCTTCTGCATAGCTAACACCATTGGTTAATAGTGCTGCTGCCGCTGCAATAGTAAATAGACGACGGCGTAAATTCATAATGTCTCCTTAAATGTATTCATTACATGATTTTTGTTGATTGAATTACTCGGTTAGTATAGGGTGATGAGTTTTGGAAACACCTAGGTGATTCCCTAATATGTATCCAAAATTGGAAACCCATAAATCTATGAAATTACTTAATAAATTCAGCTATTTGGCGATATTTATATTGGTTTTGGCTGGCATAAGTACCTTTTCAAGAGCTGAGTCTCAGCCAGCAGAAATTTTGGGGATTTATTTCACCCCGCCAGCCGGTGGGGCAAGTGGTCTGATTAAGCATATTGATGCATCTAAAAAGTCTATCAAGGTCATGGCTTATGGTTTTACCGCTTTACCTTTAAGTGATGCTCTAACAAGGGCTCATCGCAGGGGCGTTAAGGTTGAGTTGATCCAGGATGAAAAAAGTTCGCAAAATAATCGAGATGCCATTAATCAACTCATCGCTGTTGGGGTCGATGTGCGTAGTGATGGCAAGCATGCCATTCAGCACAATAAGGTAATGGTTATTGATGACGATATCGTCATTACAGGTAGTTATAACTTTACTAATTCAGCTGAAAAAAGAAATGCTGAAAACATTATTATTCTCAAATCTGATTACGCTGCTAAGCGTTACACTGAGAACTGGGCTGCTCATTGGGCTCATGCTGAGAAGACTACTGAAGAAGCCTCAAAAAAATCCAATCGGTAGTTATTTTTCAGGTATCTCCCAGTAAAATATCAAACCAATAACAATGCTGAGCGCACAAAATAATGGGCGTTCAGATCCTGGTTAAGCTGGGAATAAAAACAAGAGACAAAAAGAGTGAACCCAACAACGATTCAAATCATTGCAACCTGCCTATTTGCTATAGCTGTATTACATACATTCTCAACTTCTGTTTTTCAGAATCTAGCCCATCGACATCCTAGTCATGCCGGTCTATTTCACCTATTAGGAGAAATAGAGGCTGTATTTGGTTTTTGGGCGCTGGTTCTTGTTGTATCCATTGCTTTACTGGTGGGGGGTGATGAGTCAGTTAAGTATCTGGAGTCCTGTAATTACACAGAACCTTTATTTGTATTTGCCATCATGGTCGTAGCTGCGAGCAAGCCAGCGTTAGTTTTTGCTCAATGGTTGGTGCACTTTATGACTGTCGCAATTAATAAGTCATTTAGGTTGCCACATCATGTCGTTAATTATTTTGTCACTCTAAGTGTTGTGCCTCTGTTGGGTTCTTTCATTACTGAGCCAGCTGCCATGACCCTGGCTGCTTTATTACTGAAAGATAAGGTTTTTTCTAGGACCAGTGATGTCAAATTAATGTATTGGACGATTGGTATTTTATTTGTCAATATTTCGATTGGTGGCTCTTTAACTAGTTTTGCCGCGCCTCCTATTTTGATGGTCGCTAGCGCCTGGACTTGGGATAGTTTGACTGTTTTTAAATTACTCGGAACTAAAGCTATTGTGGCTGTGTTCATTAACGCGGCATTAGTGACCTTCTTATTGCATAGAGACATCCCTGCTTTTGAAATTAAAAAATCGGAAGAGGTAATGCCGATTTCTGTTCAAGTCATTCATTTGCTTTTCTTAAGTGGCGTTGTGATCTTTGCTCACCATCCAGTTGTCTTCATCGGCTTGTTATTATTTTTTATGGGTTATACCCAGGCTTACTCTCAGTACCAAAATCCTCTCATGTTAAAAGAATCATTAATGGTGGCTTTTTTCTTGGCTGGCTTAGTTGTATTGGGTGGTTTGCAGCAATGGTGGTTGCAGCCAGTGCTTGAAGGTATGAGCGCCACTTGGATTTTTTTTGGAACTATTGGGTTAACCGCACTAACCGATAATGCTGCTTTGACCTATCTAGGATCTTTGGTGCAAGGAACGACTGATGAGTTTAAATATGCCCTTGTGGCTGGCGCACTAACTGGTGGTGGTCTAACAGTGATTGCTAATGCGCCTAATCCTGCTGGCATGGCAATCTTGAAAGAGTACTTTCCAGAAGGAAGTATTTCTGCTTTGTACTTATTTTTGGCTGCGCTACCCCCAACATTGATTGCCATTGTGGCCTTTCAATTTTTTTGAGGGAACTTTAGTTCTTATGGGAATGCGTAAAAAATCAGATTTGCCCACAAAAGTTTGTGAGGCTTGCTCCAGACCTTTTACTTGGCGTAAGAAGTGGGAAAAGGTATGGTTAGAAGTTAAATATTGCTCTGACCGTTGTAGAAGTCAACGATTAACCCAGTCAAAATAATATTTATGAAGAAATCATTTATGCATCCAGCAGATGTGTCTCGCATCATTGAAATGGCTTGGGAGGATCGTACCCCCTTTGATGCGATTGAATTGAGTTATGGCCTTAATGAGTCACAGGTAATTGATCTGATGCGCTCGGAAATGAAACCTAGCTCATTTAGGATGTGGCGCAAGCGAGTCACCGGAAGATCCACTAAGCACGCTTCTCGTCGGAGCGACGATGTTAAGAGGGCCTATTGCCCGACCCAATACAAGCCAAAATAATTAATTAACTCAAAATTAGTACTTTTGATAGATTTGCTGGCAACACATATAATCTCGCAAGTTTGATCAAAAGAGGTTGAGATGCTTCTCTGGTTTGTCATTATTTACTGGGTTATTTCAATAGGCATTGGCCTTTGGGCTGCTTTGCGCGTGAAGAATACCGCTGACTTTGCAGCAGCTGGCCATAGCCTACCCATGCATATCGTGACAGCTACCGTTTTTGCGACCTGGTTTGGCTCAGAAACAGTTTTAGGAGTCCCAGCCACTTTCTTAAAAGAAGGTATGCAGGGAATAGTTTCGGATCCATTTGGATCCTCTATGTGTCTTATTTTGGTGGGTTTATTTTTTGCCCGTCACCTCTACAGTAAAAAATACCTCACCATTGGCGACTTCTTTCGTGAGAGATACGGTCGCACAGTAGAGGTTTTAATCACTTTGTGTATTGTTGTTTCTTATCTAGGTTGGGTGGCCGCCCAAATTAAAGCCCTTGGATTAGTGTTTAACGTTGTTTCTAACGATGGTATTAGCCAACATTGGGGTATGGTCATTGGCGCCGCAAGTGTTCTGATTTATACCTTGTTTGGCGGTATGTGGTCAGTAGCTATCACTGATTTTATTCAAATGATCATCATCGTATTGGGGATGCTCTACATCGGATATGAAGTAAGTGGATTAACTGGTGGTGTTGATGTGGTGATAGCTCATGCAGCTGCAGCAGATAAGCTTAGTATCTTGCCGGAGTGGAACTTAGCTGCAGTGCTTGGTTTTATCGCCGCCTTAGTGACTATGATGTTGGGCTCTATTCCTCAGCAAGACGTATTCCAGCGTATTACTTCATCTAAGAACGTGGACATTGCAGTTAGAGCATCTATTCTTGGAGGCATCTTATATTTCTTATTTGCTTTCATTCCAATTTTCTTAGCCTATTCAGCGAGCTTAATTAACCCCCAGTTGGTTGATCAATACTTGCATACCGATTCTCAATTAATTTTGCCTAATCTGATTTTGAATCACGCACCTTTGTTCGCCCAGGTGATGTTCTTTGGCGCGCTCTTATCTGCGATTAAGAGTTGTGCGAGTGCGACTTTATTAGCGCCATCAGTGACTTTTGCTGAAAATATTGTCAAAGGTTTTTTTAGACACCTTACAGATCAACATTTATTAAAAATCATGCGAGTCACGGTTTTATGTTTTACGGTATTTGTGACTTTGTTTGCTATGAATTCTGAGTTATCTATTTTTAAGATGGTTGAGAGCGCTTACAAGGTCACATTAGTAGCTGCTTTTGTACCCTTAGCGTTTGGTGTCTACTGGTCTAGAGCAAATACTTTGGGTGGTCTGTTAGCTGTCTTGTTTGGTCTGGCTATCTGGATTTTGTGTGAGTTACTCTGGCCTGATGCCGTGATGCCTCCCCAGTTGGCAGGTCTTTGCGCAAGTATCACTGGCATGCTCATAGGTGGCTTAGTGCCAAATTCTCAATTAAAAGCTGCTCGATAAATTAATCAAATAGCTCTAAATGCTGATCCTCAAATATTATTGAGGTTCGGTTACAAATCCAATCTTAGTCAAGCCTGATCTTTTTGCAGTGGATAGAACTTGAGCCACAGATTCATACCTAGCATTTTTATCTGCACGCAATTGCAATTCAGGTTGCGGAGTTTTTTTCGCTGCAGTTTGTGAATAAATGCTTAAGGTATCTAAATCAATGGGGGAGTTATTCCAAAAGATTTGACCCTTAGCAGACACATTCACGTTGATCGAGTCAGGTTTTACATCATTCTTTTGACTATTGGCTTGAGGTAACTCTACCTTGACAGCATGTTGCATCACTGGAATGGTGATCATAAACACAATTAATAAAACCAACATGACATCCACCAAAGGTGTCATGTTGATTTCAGCCATTGGTTGGCTGTCGTCGTCTCCAAGAGGTTCGTTACTAAATGACATGGTTGACCTTAGTTAGAGCCCTGTTTATGACCAGTTTGATCTGATTGACCGACTCTGGCACCTGTAATAAAGAAAGCATATAAATCATTACCAAAGCGATTAAGCTCAGCAATTAGCATTTTATTCGTGCGGCTGATAGCGTTGTAACCTAAAACGGCTGGAATAGCCACAGCAAGACCTAAGGCAGTCATGATGAGTGCCTCACCAATCGGGCCGGCGACCTGATCAATCGTAGCTGTGCCTGTGCTACCAATGCCAATAAGGGCATGGTAGATGCCCCATACCGTACCAAATAAGCCAATAAAAGGAGCGGTTGCACCTGTTGATGCTAAAAATGTAAGACCTTGCTGAAGTTGGCCTACGGATTTATCGATGCTGACTTTTAAGCAACGCGTTAACCAATCAGATGGATTAATGGTTTGATGAAGTTCTCCACGGTTACCTGATTGCTGGTTGTGGTGTTTCATGGCTTCCTGAGCGCTCTTGGCGAGTTCGCAATAAGGATTCTCTTCAGCTGTCATCTGACTAAGAGCCACATCAAAAGCAGGGGCATGCCAAAAACACTCCACCTCTCTAGCAATCTTTTTTGTTTTATAAAGACTAAGCGCTTTTGTCAAAATAATGACCCATGATGTGATGGACATCACTAGTAGGATCAATGCGACAGTTCTAGTGACCGCATCACCTTGTGCCCACATATTGCCTAAACCAAATGCTTGATTCATTGCTTTATTCCAGTCTAAAAATGTAAGGTTGTATAGCTGTTACTTTAATCGGTTTACCAAATTCTATAAAAGGGCGGCACTTTACTTTTAGGGCTGCATCCAAAGCTGATTGATCAAGACGCTGTATACCACTGCTTTGCGCTAGGTTCGCTTTCTCGACGCTGCCAGTTTCGCTAATGTATAACCGTACCATGGCTTTGCCTTCTTCGCCCACTCTGCGCGATAGACCTGGGTAGAAGGGTTCAGGGACACTGCACTGTGCTTGGCTCATTGAAACGCCTTTAGGTTCACCTGAACTGCTACCACCAAGGCTACTTGGAGGAGTTAGATTTTGAGCTTCTTGAGGAGCGCTTGAGGTGCTTGTGTTGATATTTTTATTGGTTATTGGCGAGGCTGTTGATTTTATTTTTTCTGTAACGCTTGTTTGTGGATTTGTCTGTGGCTTCTTATTTTTTTCTAATTGTGGGTTGGGGTCTAATAAATTAGCTGTCACAGATTCGCCAATCGAATTGCCAGAGCGATGATGCTCCGACCGAAACTGAAATCCTCCAATTAACAACACATGCAAAAGCACCACCAAGATGGTTATTTTGTTTTGTGAGCTCATATTCTTGAGCTGTTGAAAATGAGGCAGTTGCATCCTTGCGGTATCAATTATTTTAAGAAATGAAAACTGTTGAAGTTTCAATACTATGTTGTTCAAATGCTGAGGGTATCAGTTGTTTTGCTAACTGAACCAAGGCGTTTGCATCCAGGGTTGAGTAAAAGCGAATACTTCTAGGTGGGGCTGATTGTAATAGTTGGAACTCATCTAGCTTGCGTGATAGTTGTTTAACCACAGCCTCACTAGTGTCAATTAGTTGAATGTCATTTCCTAGGATCTTCCGTATTAATTGCGTCAGAAAAGGGTAGTGAGTGCAACCCAAGACCAGTGTATCAATGCCTGCATCTTCAAAAGGTTTGAGATGTTGGCGAAGTAATTCTTCGATTTCTGCAGAATCAATTTTCCCTGATTCAATCAAAGGCACTAAGCCTAGGCCAGCCTGATGGATGAATTCGCAATTACCATTTAAGCTGGCTAGGAGTGCGTTGAATTTATCACTCTTGAGAGTGTTCTGAGTAGCGAGGACGCCTATCTTGTGATTGGTACTTTGGTGAGCGGCTGGTTTGATGCCAGGCTCAACACCAATAATCGGAATGGCTGGCATTTCATGACGAATATGAGCAATAGCTTCAGCTGTAGCAGTGTTGCATGCCACAACCAATGCTTGGCAACCTTCACGTACTAGCCAATGGCAGAGATCTAAGCTTCTTTGCGCCACCCAGGAACTTGATTTTTCACCGTAGGGGGCATTCGCTGAATCAGCCAAATAAATATAGTGATGTGAGGGCGCTTGGCGAAGAGCCTCATTGAGGACGGTGAGCCCACCAATCCCCGAATCAAAAACTCCAATTGTTGCCAAGCTATTTCCTATACCTTTAAGAGAAGGAAATGCAATTAAGCTTTGATGACTGGAATTTTTCCAATCTTGGCTTGCCACTCTTGAGGTCCTGTGTTGTGCACTGATGTACCGCTTGAATCAACAGCGACAGTAACCGGCATATCCTCAATCGTAAATTCGTAAATGGCTTCCATGCCTAAATCAGCAAATCCAACAACTTTAGACTCTTTAATTGCTTTAGATACTAAGTAAGCCGCCCCACCAACGGCCATTAAGTAAGCGGATTTATGCTTTTTAATCGCTTCAATAGCAACAGGGCCACGCTCAGCTTTACCAACCATTGAGATTAATCCAGTTTGAGCTAACATCATCTCGGTAAACTTATCCATACGAGTTGCTGTTGTTGGACCTGCAGGGCCAACAACCTCATTACGAACTGGATCAACTGGGCCAACGTAATAAATTACGCGGTTCTTAAAGTCTACAGGTAACTTCTCGCCCTTTGCCAACATATCGGCGATGCGCTTATGGGCAGCGTCGCGACCAGTTAACATTTTGCCGTTCAGTAAAAGTGTTTGCCCTGGTTTCCAGCTAGCTACTTCTTCCGGTGTCAATGTATCTAAATTCACCCGAGTTGACTTTTCTGTATCTGGCGCCCAGGCCACTTGTGGCCAATCTGAAAGTGATGGCGGTGTCAAAATCGCTGGACCATCACCATGCAAGTGGAAGTGAACGTGACGAGTCGCTGCGCAATTTGGAATCATAGCTACTGGCAATGAAGCCGCGTGTGTGGGGTAGTCAAGAATTTTGACATCCAATACGGTTGTTAAGCCCCCAAGACCTTGTGCGCCAATGCCCAAAGCATTGACCTTTTCCATGATTTCTAAACGAAGTTCTTCTACGCGTGTCTTAGGACCCCGTGCAATTAATTCATGAATATCAACAGGTGCCATTAATGATTCTTTTGCCAATAACATGGCTTTTTCAGGTGTGCCACCAATACCAATACCCAAAATACCAGGAGGGCACCAGCCCGCGCCCATCGTTGGCACAGTCTTAATGACCCAATCAACGATTGAGTCCGAAGGGTTCAACATATACATTTTGCTCTTGTTCTCTGAACCACCACCTTTAGCAGCGCAAATCACTTCAACGCCATCGCCTTCAACGATTTCAAAGTGAACAACTGCAGGTGTGTTGTCTTTAGAGTTTGTGCGTTTCCCTGCTGGATCTAGTAATACAGAAGCACGTAGCTTGTTATCGGGATTGTTATAAGCACGACGCACGCCTTCATTGACCATTTCTTGAACGCTCATTTTGGCGTCCCATTTCACATGCATGCCAACTTTTAAAAACACAACTGCAATACCTGTGTCCTGACAGATGGGTCTCTTGCCTTCCGCACACATACGGCTATTCGTCAAAATTTGGGCGATGGCATCCTTAGCGGCAGGGCTTTCCTCGCGCTCGTAAGCCTTACCTAGGGCTGTGATGTAATCCAGCGGGTGGTAGTAAGAGATATATTGGAAACCATCGGCGATGCTTTGGATAAAGTCGTCTTGACGAATTGTGCTCATAGTTAGTTATTTTGATAAATTGTTGATCTGAAGAATCCTATTTTACCTAGGGAAACTGGCCATGGAGGGGAATTGGCCATTCGAGTAATCTTGTTTTAAGAAAAAAGCATTCACCTAGTGAGGGTGAATAGCTCTAAGTCCTAGGGGTAACCCTTAGTAAGCTTAAGTTTATGGGGATTGTCAGTCAATTGTCAGTCCATCCCCCTAATCTCATATTTTGTATAAAACAGCCTAGAAAGTTGGAGATAAGTATGGCCGCAATGGAACAGATGTTAGTTGAAACTAGAGTTTTCAATCCGCCTAAAGCGTTTGCAAAGCAAGCTGCTATTAGCAGCATGGAGCAATACAACGCGATGTGCCAGTCTTTCGAAAAAGACTTTGACGGTACTTGGGCAAGACTTGCCAAAGAAAATCTATTCTGGAAGAAGCCTTTTACAAAGGTTCTTGATGAATCTAAAGCACCATTTTATAAATGGTTTGAAGATGGTTTAACTAACGCTTCATACAACTGTATCGACCGCAATATTCAAAATGGTCTAGGTAAAAAAACCGCGATCATTTTTGAAGCCGATGGTGGGGATGTTACAAAAGTTACTTATCAAGAGTTGCACGATCGCGTGGCTACTTTTGCGAATGGTCTTAAAAAGCTTGGTATCAAAAAGGGTGACCGTGTCGTTATTTACATGTCTATGTCTATCGAAGGCGTTGTAGCGATGCAAGCCTGTGCTCGTATTGGCGCAACTCACTCAGTGGTATTCGGTGGCTTCTCTGCAAAATCATTGCAAGAGCGTATTGTTGACGTAGGTGCTGTTGCTTTGATTACAGCTGACCAACAAATGCGCGGTGGTAAAGCATTGCCATTAAAAGTAATTGCTGATGAAGCACTTGCTCTAGGCGACTGCGAAAAGTTAAAACACGTGATCGTATACAAGCGTACGGGTGGCGACATTCCAATGAAGGCTGGGCGTGATAAGTGGATGCATGACGTAGCTGCTGGTCAATCTAAAGTATGTGAGCCAGAGTGGGTTAGTGCAGAGCACCCATTATTTGTACTTTACACATCTGGTTCGACAGGCAAGCCTAAGGGTGTTCAACATTCAACAGGTGGTTACTTGTTGTGGGCGATGCTGACAATGAAATGGACATTTGATCTTCGTGATAGCGATGTGTTCTGGTGTACAGCTGACATTGGTTGGGTCACTGGCCATAGTTATATCGCTTACGGTCCCTTAGCTTGCGGCGGCACACAAATCGTTTTTGAGGGTGTGCCAACATATCCGAACGCAGGTCGTTTCTGGGAAATGATTCAGCGTCACAAAGTTTCTATTTTCTACACAGCACCAACAGCGATTCGTTCTTTGATTAAGGCATCTGATACTGATTCAACCGTTCATCCTAAGAAGTACAACTTGAAGAGCTTACGTTTATTGGGTTCTGTAGGTGAGCCAATCAATCCTGAAGCTTGGATGTGGTACCACAAGAATATTGGTGGCGAGAAGTGTCCAATTGTTGACACATTCTGGCAGACTGAAACGGGTGGTCACATGATTACGCCATTACCAGGTGCGACACCATTGGTTCCAGGTTCTTGTACATTGCCGTTGCCAGGTATTATGGCTGCGATTGTTGACGAAGCTGGTGGCGATATGCCCAATGGCCAAGGCGGTATATTGGTTGTGAAGCGCCCATGGCCTTCAATGATTCGCACGATTTGGGGTGACCCAGAGCGTTTCAAGAAAAGCTACTTTCCAGAAGAGTTGGGCGGCACGCTTTACTTGGCGGGCGACGGCGCAATCCGTAATAAAGACACAGCATATTTCACAATTACAGGCCGTATTGATGACGTATTAAACGTATCTGGTCACCGTATGGGTACGATGGAAATCGAATCATGTTTGGTAGCTAATCCATTAGTCGCTGAAGCTGCTGTGGTGGGCCGTCCTGATGATATGACTGGTGAGGCAATTGTTGCTTTCGTCGTTCTTAAAGGTAAGCGACCTACTGGAGATGAAGCTAAGAAGATTGCTACTGATTTGCGTAATTGGGTTGGTAAAGAGATTGGCCCAATTGCTAAGCCAAAAGAAATTCGTTTTGGTGATAACTTACCTAAAACACGCTCAGGCAAGATCATGCGTCGCTTGCTGCGTGTATTAGCAAAAGGTGAGGAAATCACTCAAGATACTTCAACACTTGAAAATCCAGCTATCTTGGATCAGTTGAAAGAAGCGATCTAAGTTTCCTTGTTGGTTAGTTTTTGTAGTTATTTAGGCCGGCGACTCTTCGAGTTACCGGCCTTTTTTCTGCAAGCTGCGTGATAATCCGAATATGGCACATCTTTCCCGCACCAAAAAATTAGGTTTGTACTATTTGCTGTTTACAGCGGGATTTCTATTGTTTGTTTATTTGCTGGGTTCCGTTGAGGAAAAGAATGGCTCAGGCATATGGCTTGGCTATGTCTTTTTATTTGTCACTATTGCCATTTATGCCAGTATTGGATTGATCTCACGAACTTCAGATATCACTGATTATTACGTTGCCGGACGCAAGGTGCCGGCGATCTTTAACGGTATGGCTACGGCAGCAGACTGGATGAGCGCTGCTACTTTTATTGGGTTGGTTGGGATCTTATTTAGTTCTGGCTATAAAGGGCTGGCTTTCATTGTGGGCTGGACTGGTGGATTTTGTTTAGTTGCCATGTTGATTGCTCCCTATATTCGAAAGTTTGGCTCTTACACCATTCCTGATTTCTTGGCGATTCGATATAGCCAGGGCCGTGAGGGTGGTAGTCGAGTTGTTCGTATGGTGGCAGTTGGTACCACGATCTTATGCTCTTTTGTTTATTTGGTGGCTCAAATCCAAGGGGTCGGATTAATTATTAATCGCTTCATTGGTGTTGAATTTGGTATTGGTGTTTTCTTTGGTTTGGCTGGTATTTTGGTTTGTTCCTTCTTGGGGGGTATGCGGGCCGTTACATGGACCCAAGTAGCTCAGTACATCATTCTGATCATTGCCTTATTGCTTCCTTTAGGAATGATTTCTCATAACAAGCATGGTTCATTCTTTCCTCAAGCCATCTATGGACAAGTACTTCAAGAAATTGAATATCATGAAAGAGACTTTGAGGTCACTGCTGAAGAGGTTAAGGTTAGAGATTTTTATCAAAAGAAAGTCGTTTCTTTAGAGCAGAAAATTGCTAGCCTTCCCCAGTCTTATTTTGATGGAAAGAAAAAGGTTGAAAAAGAGTTACGTGACGCGAGAGTTTCTCAGGCATCTCTAAAGGAGATTAAAGCTTTAGAAAGAAAGTTACAAACTTATCCGGTCAGTCCTTCTGATGCTTATGAGGTTTGGCAAAAAGAAAAATTAGAAGCCTATCAGCGAAGTCAAGCAGCTACTCCTTCAATGGACCCCATCTCCGGGAAAGCAGTCGACGCCTCAGGCATAGATCAGCTGAACTTTATCTTATTAATTTTTTGTCTCATGTTCGGCACAGCTAGTTTGCCGCATATTTTGACTCGTTACTACACAACAACTAGTGTCTCTGCGGCCAGATACTCGGTGTTCTGGACTCTATTTTTTGTAGCTATTTTTTATATCAGCGTACCTGCATTGGCTGCGATGGTGAAGTTAGAACTCTTTAAAAACTTAGTTGGTATTTCTTTTGCTGATTTGCCGAACTGGGTTTTACAGTGGCGAAAATTAGAACCACCTGTTTTGTCTATCACTGATATTAATGGTGACGGATTTGTTCAATGGGCTGAATTAGTTATTTCGCCAGACATGATTATTTTGGCAGCGCCAGAAATTGCTGGTTTGCCTTATGTTATTTCAGGATTGGTGGCCGCTGGTGCTTTAGCTGCAGCATTATCAACGGCTGATGGTTTATTGCTTACGATTGCTAATGCCATCTCTCATGATGTTTACTATCACATGATTGATAAAAAAGCCTCTCATCAGAAACGTGTAACAACCGCAAAGATCGCTCTATTGGGTGTGGCATTGTTTGCTGCTTATGTGACATCCTTACGGCCAGGAGATATTCTTTTCTTGGTGGGCGCCGCATTCTCGCTTGCTGCATCTAGCTTTTTTGCGGTTTTAATTTTGGCTGTATTTTCTAAGCGGATTAACCAGTGGGGAGCCATTGCGGGGATGATCACAGGGCTCGCAGTGAGTGGAACCTATATCACCTTGAATTATCCATTTGTTTCCAAAATTACAGGTGTGTTTGGGGAGCGGTGGTTTGGTATCGACCCCATTGCCTCAGGCGCTTTTGGTATACCTGCGAGTTTTATTGCTGCGTTTTTAGTCTCTTTTCTCACTCAACCAAACCCGCCCGTCATTGGTCGTTTAGTGGATTACCTCAGGGAATCCCGTTCTAGCGTTTAAATAATTTTTTCCAACCATCTAAGCCCAATTTTTCTATTGTGGCTATATTGGTTTCGAAAATGGCCTCAGCATCTGGAAAAGCCTCAACTGCTTTATCAATACTATCTTCTCGAATGATGTGAAGTGTTGGATAAGGGGAGCGATTGGTGAAGTTGGTGATGTCATCAATTGCTGTATTAGCAAATTGATATTGTGGATGAAAGCTGGCTATTTGAAGTTCTCCATCAAGATTCAACTCTTCTAATAGACCGTCAGCTAAATCAAGAAACTCGTTGTAATCTAAAAAATCTTGTAATACATGAGGATGTATCAGTAGGGTGGTATCAGTTTTTTCGGGGGATGTCTCTGCTAGATGCTCTAGTTCATTGGCAAGATCTTGTAAAAGCGATTCGACTGATGTTGCCTCACTCACAAAATAACGAATTTGTTCTTTCACGTGAACCGCTTTTGCAAATGGGCACAGATTAAGGCCTATAACAGCTTTTAAAAGCCAATTTTGGGTGTCTTGGATGTATTGCGGTGCTTGGTTTGCCATGATTTTTTTACCTTTTCTACAGCATTGTGTATCGTATAGCCCATGATTCGTATTACAGAGCTACGCTTACCCATTAATCATGCTCCGGAGGAGCTAGAAGCTGCCATCTTAAAGCGTTTAAATATCGCTGCAAAGGATTTGGTGGAGTTCACGGTATTCAAGCGTAGTCATGATGCACGTAAAAATACAGCTTTATCTTTAATTTATACGATTGATCTATCTGCCAAAAACGAAGAAGAGCTTCTTCAAAAAAATGGGCATGATCAGCATATTCGTCCTGCGCCAGATACAAGTTATCACTTTGTGGCCAAAGCCCCACAAAATTTATCTCTCAGACCTGTCGTTATCGGTTTTGGGCCTTGTGGAATTTTTGCAGCTTTACTCTTAGCTCAAATGGGTTTTAAGCCTATTGTTTTAGAACGTGGCAAGCAGGTGAGAGAGCGAACTCAGGATACCTGGGGTTTGTGGCGTAAAAATGTTTTAAACCCAGAGTCGAATGTTCAGTTTGGTGAGGGTGGCGCAGGAACTTTCTCAGATGGGAAGTTATATAGCCAGATCAAAGATCCTAAGTTCTATGGCCGTAAGGTCATTCAAGAGTTTATTAAAGCTGGCGCTCCAGACGAAATTGCTTATGTCGCTAAACCCCACATCGGAACTTTTAGATTGGTGGGGGTGGTTGAAAAAATGCGCCAAGAGATTATCGATCTCGGCGGCGAGATTCGTTTTCAACAAAAAGTCATCAGCTTTGATATTCAAAATGGGCACATTAAAGGTGTTCAATTAGAGAGTGGTGAAAAACTAGCTGCTGATCATGTGATTCTCGCGCTAGGTCATAGTGCGCGAGATACATTTCAAGCACTGCATGACGCAGGGGTTCACCTAGAAGCCAAACCATTTTCAGTTGGATTTAGGATTGAGCATCCTCAATCTCTCATTGATAAAGCGCGTTTAGGCCCTCACGCAGGACATCCATTAATTGGCGCAGCAGATTACAAATTAGTTCATCACGCCAAAAATGGCAGAGCTGTTTATAGTTTCTGTATGTGCCCTGGTGGCACAGTGGTTGCTGCCACATCTGAAGAAAACCGCGTTGTTACCAATGGCATGAGTCAATATTCTCGTAACGAGCGTAATGCTAATGCGGGCATCGTCGTTAATATTGATCCTAAAGATTATGGTGGGGGCCCTGATAGGCCTCTTGCTGGTATTGATTTTCAACGCGAGTTGGAATCCAGGGCATTTGAGTTGGGTGGAAGAAACTATGAGGCACCTGGACAGTTAGTGGGTGACTTTATTGCAGGAAAGGCCTCTACAGAATTTGGGAGTGTGATCCCATCCTATAAGCCTGGGGTTCATCTCACTGATTTAGCTACTGCCATACCTGATTTTGCAATTGAAGCTATGCGTGAAGCTTTACCCGCGTTTGAAAAACAAATCAAAGGCTTTTCAATGCATGACGCTGTCTTGACAGGCGTTGAAACAAGAACGTCCTCCCCCTTGCGCATTACGAGGGGTAATAATTTCCAGAGCCTTAATGTCAAAGGTTTATATCCAGCGGGTGAGGGTGCTGGTTATGCGGGCGGAATTCTTTCAGCGGGTGTTGATGGTATCAAGGTCGCTGAAGCACTTGCTTTAGATTGTTTAAGTGCAAATTAAAAAAGCCGGCTAAGGATCTAAGCCGGCTTTTTTAATTAGAGCAGTCGCTAATTACTTCAATTACTTAGCGCCGTCCAAAATCCATTTCACTACAGTCTTAGCATCTGCTTCGCTGATGCCAGTGTTTGCAGGCATTGGAACTGGGCCCCAAACACCACCGCCACCGGCTTTAACTTTTTTTGCTAATTTATCAGCGGCATCAGCCTGACCTTTGTACTTGGCCGCGATATCTTTATAAGCAGGACCAACTACTTTTTTATCGATTGCGTGGCAACCCATACAGGCGTTCTTAGTTGCGATTTCTTTTGAAGCAAATGCAGGTGCTGATACCATCAATGCTGATGCGACTAATGCGCTGATTAATTTCATGAGTTTCTCCGGTTAAATCATTAAAAAAATACTGTACCGGCAGATTATATAAAAATACTGAAGATGTGCCTACGCGGTATATCTATTTGCAAAACACTTAATAAAAATCATTAATTATCAATGGTTTAAATTAATTTATGGTTGGCTCTTGAGCAATTATTGATGTGACTCAAACCAAGTTCATCAATTGAGGTCTCAAGTCTCTAGAGTTAGCCAAGTTAAGGGTTTAAAATCTCAAGATTAGAGAAGCAATAGCGCTGAAATTGGGTAAATGACTTATTCATATAAAGATATAAGTAATGCATATTTCCCAAACATCTAGTTATTAGGTATCTTTCGGAGTTCAATCAGAATAAAAAGCAGGAATCATGGCAAGTTATCAAACAGAAACCGTACTCACCGTTAAGCACTGGAACGACACACTATTTAGTTTCACAACTACCAGAAACAAAAGCTTACGCTTTCGTAATGGCCACTTCTTAATGATTGGTTTAGAGGTTGAAGGTAAGCCTTTAGTGCGTGCGTACAGTGTGGCAAGCGCCAACTATGAAGAGCATTTAGAGTTCTTTAGTATCAAGGTTGAAAATGGTCCTCTCACATCAAGACTTCAAAAAATCCAAGTCGGTGATCCTATTTTGGTGAGCGAAAAATCTGTGGGTACTTTAGTCATTGATGACTTAAACCCAGGAAAAAACCTTTACTTGTTTAGCACTGGTACTGGTTTAGCGCCATTCATGAGCATTATTCGTGATCCAGAAACCTATGAGCGATTTGAAAAGGTAGTATTGATTCATGGCGTTCGTTTGGTGAGCGAGTTGGCTTATGAAGATTACATTCGTAACGTATTGCCTAATGATGAGTTCTTAGGTGAAATGGTTCGTGAGAAATTAATCTACTACCCAACTGTTACTCGTGAAGCTTTCAAACACACGGGTCGTCTAACAACAGCGATTGAAAATGGACAGTTGTCTAAAGACATCGGTTTACCCCCTCTTGATCCAGCTACTGACCGCGGTATGATTTGCGGAAGTCCTTCAATGTTGAAAGAGATTTGCGAGATGTTGGATGCTAGAGGTTTCAAAGTTTCACCAAGCCTTGGCCAACTTGGCGATTACGTTTACGAAAGAGCTTTCGTAGAGAAATAATTGAACTGATTAAATGATTAATGGATCAGAATAAAAAAGCCCTAAGAAAACTTAGGGCTTTTTTTATTGAATCTTTGGGATGACATTCAAATCTTACATTGATAGGGTATTAATCAATATCTGATTCGGCATTAGGACTTAGTGCAGCTTTTACTTCCGCCTCAGTTAACTCCTTAGAACACAATTCAATAAACTTGTAGGCATAACCACGCAGGTAATGCCCTTTTCGTATAGCTATTCTGGTTATGTTGTTTGTAAACAAATGCGAACTTTCTAAAAGACTCAATTGCGTGTCACGGTCTTTTTGATAAGCCATTGAAGCGATGATGCCAATTCCTAAGCCAAGTTCAACATATGTTTTGATCACGTCTGCATCAAGCGCTGACATCACTATGTCAGGAGTAATGCTCGCTTTTAAGAACGCTTCATCAATATTTTGTCGGCCAGTGAATCCCTCGTGATAGGTCACGATGGGGTATTCAGCCAAGTCTTCTAGGGTTATTTTTTTGTTACCCTCTAGTGGATGCCCCTTAGGGACGATTACTGCATGGTGCCATGAGTAATAGGGAAATGTGACTAACTCGGGTAGTTGGCTTATGGCTTCTGTGGCAATACCGATATCGGCGCGACCATCAGCTAGCATTTCTGCAATTTCATTTGGGCTTGCCTGGTGCAGGGCTAAGTGAACTTTTGGAAAAGCCTGCTTAAATTGGCTAACAACTATAGGTAGTGCGTATCGTGCTTGTGTATGAGTAGTGGCAATGGTAAGTTGACCCTTGTCACTCTGACTAAATTGCTCTGCTAGTTGTTTGATGTTTTTAGCATCTAACAGCATTCTTTCAACGATCCCTAAAAGCTCTTTGCCTGGGTCTGTGAGGCCTAATAAGCGTTTACCTTTTCGAATAAACAGCTCAATCCCTAGCTCATCTTCAAGATCTTTAATGTGCTTACTAACGCCAGATTGAGATGTATACAGTGCATTGCCGACTTCAGTTAAGTTGTAATTTCGTTTAACTGTTTCTCTGATAATTCTTAATTGTTGGAAATTCATGTTTGACTCGCTTATTTGGAGTTATCAAATATTTTTAGTTGTGACGGCACGATACGCACCTCCAGGCCTTCTCTTAAATTTCTTGAGATCACTTCAAGCTTACTCAGCTCGACTTCAAAGTGTTGAGGTAGGCCTTCATTATCTGTTCCAGATAGTGCGGAAAGTTCAATTCTAGAATTTATGCCAAAAGACAAGATTCGATCGATTCGCGCAGCAACACCATCATTTCTGCTGCCGTAGTCAGCAATGCTTAATTCATGTGGTCTGGCGAAAGCAACCACCGGTGTCCCGCTTGCAAGTGTTGTTGCATCACTGTGCTGAAGATTATGTTCACCAACCTGAATACCATCGCCATCAACGCGACCATGGAATAAATTAACGTTACCTAGGAAGCCATAAACAAATGGTGTGGCAGGTCTCTCATAAACCTCGTCGGGGCTACCAATTTGCTCGACTTTACCTTTATTCATTAACACAACGCGGTCAGCAACTTCCAGAGCTTCCTCCTGATCATGCGTGACAAAAATCGAAGTGATGTGGAGTTCATCGTGCAATTTTCTTAACCAGCGACGTAACTCTTTTCTAACTTTGGCATCTAGCGCACCAAATGGTTCATCAAGCAATAGTACTTTAGGTTCTACAGCAAGGGCGCGAGCTAGCGCAATACGTTGGCGCTGACCACCTGATAATTGGGCAGGGAAGCGATCATGTAGCCAATCTAATTGGACTAAGTTAAGCAACTCATGAACTTTGCTAGCTATCGCTGATTCACTGAGGCGCTCTTTTTTGTTTTTAACTCGTAAGCCAAAAGCCACATTATCGAAAACGGTCATGTGTCTAAAAAGGGCGTAGTGCTGAAATACGAAACCTACTTGACGTTCACGAACATGGCGACTTGATGCGTCATCACCATCCAATAAAACTTGACCGCTATCTGAGGTTTCTAGTCCGGCAATGATTCTTAATAAAGTTGTTTTACCGCAGCCAGATGGGCCAAGGAGAGCTACTAATTCACCAGTCGGAAAATCTAATGAAACATTATCTAAAGCAATAAATTTGCCAAATGCTTTATTAATATTTTTTACCTGAATACTCATTTTTGTCCTTCAATTAGCGGTTCTGCATGTGTTTCAGCGCGTAATCGCCATTCCACATAAGTTTTAATAGCAAGAGTTAATAGTGCAAGCAAAGCTAAGATTGATGCCACAGCAAATGATGCGGCGAAGTTATATTCGTTGTACAAAATTTCTACATGTAATGGAATGGTATTGGTGTAGCCTCGGATATGCCCCGATACAACCGAGACAGCCCCAAATTCGCCCATGGCGCGAGCGTTACAGAGGATGACTCCATACAATAAGCCCCATTTAATGTTGGGCAGGGTGACCATGAAGAAAGTTTGCCAGCCATTAGCGCCCAGCACAGTAGCAGCTTCCTCCTCCTCTCGGCCTTGGGCTTCCATGAGGGGGATTAATTCTCTAGCTACAAAAGGGAAGGTGACAAATATGGTGGCTAGAACTATTCCAGGAATTGCAAAGATGATTTTGATGTTTTCACTTTCTAGCCATGGACCCAACCATCCCTGTGCACCAAAAACCAGAACATAAATCAAACCCGCCACCACTGGTGATACTGAAAAAGGCAAGTCAATCCAGGTAATTAAAATATGTTTGCCGCGAAAATCAAATTTAGTGATGGCCCATGCAGCTGCAATACCAAAAACAAGGTTTAGGGGTACAGCAATCACTGCGGCGATCAATGTTAGTTTGATTGATGAGAGTGCATCAGGCTCAATAATTGCTGCAATATAAACATCAAAGCCTTTGCGCATAGCCTCCACAAAAACAGAGAACAAGGGTAGAAGTAAAAAGAAACCAAAGAAGCTTAAAGATAGACTTAGCAAAGTCCATTTAACCCAACGAGGTTCGCGCGTTGCTGCACTTCTTTCAAAGCGCGAAATATCCTGACTCATGCGCGGTTCCTTCCAGTTCGTTTGGCTGTCCAAGCCTGTAAGCCGTTAATCACCAGCAGCAATAAAAGAGAAATAAGCAACATAACAACGGCAATAGCTGTTGCGCCTGCATAGTCATATTGTTCGAGTTTCGTGATAATCATCAGAGGTGTTATTTCTGATACGAGCGGAATGTTTCCAGCAATAAAAATAACTGAACCATACTCTCCGACAGCTCTAGCAAATGCCAAGGCAAAACCTGTCAGTAGTGCTGGTAATAAGATCGGCAATATAACGATATAAAAGGTTTGCCAGCGATTGGCGCCAAGACTTGCTGAGGCTTCTTCCAATTCGGTTTCCAAATCTTCCAAAATAGGTTGCACTGTACGAACAACAAAAGGTAGGCCAATAAAAATTAAGGCAATCAAAATGCCTAATGGGGTAAATGCAACTTTGATTCCAATGGCTTCTAAGTGTTGTCCGATCCAGCCATTTTTTGCATATAGAGCAGTTAAAGCAATGCCAGTCACTGCGGTTGGTAAAGCGAAGGGTAAATCAACTAATGCATCAACCAAACTCTTACCTGGGAATGTATAACGTACCAATACCCAGGCAAGCATTAATCCAAATAGTGCATTGATGGCACCCGCCAACAAAGCTAGGCCGAAGCTGAGTTTGTATGAGGCAAGGACTCTAGGAGCTGTTACCACATCCCAAAAGCCTAAAAACCCTAACTCACTGGCTTTGAAAGCAACTGCTGAGAGTGGGATTAAGACAATTAAAGATAGGTAAACCAAGGTGTAACCGAGTGAAAGGTTGAATCCTGGAAATATCTGATTTTTATGAAGTTTAGACATGCTTACTAGTCTAAAAACTTAGTTGATGCTTGTGAACCAATAAAAGGTGATTAGCTTATGCAGTTTCTTGATATATCAAGAAAATAAAAAACCGCCCATGATTGGGCGGTTGAATTTACTGTGAAAAGTCTTATTTCACAATGATCTTGTCAAATGTGCCATCGTCGTTGAAGTGAGTTTTTTGTGCCTTTTGCCATCCGCCAAAAACCTCATCAATCGTAATTAGCTTCACTTTAGAAAACTGTTGGGAATATTTAGCGGCTGCTTTCGGGTCACGCGGGCGATAGTAGTGTTTGCCTGCGATATCTTGACCTTCAGCTGAATATAAGTACTCCAAATAAGCTGTTGCTACTTTACGAGTACCTTTTTTATCTACGTTCTTATCCACTATTGTCACTGGAGGTTCGGCAAGAATGGATAGAGACGGGGTAACGATTTCATACTTTTCTGGGCCTAATTCTTTAACTGCTAAGAATGCTTCATTTTCCCAAGAAATCAGTACATCGCCAATGCCACGTTCAGTAAAGGTTGTTGTTGATCCTCGTGCACCAGAATCAAGGACTTTAACGTTCGCAAATAATTTCTTAACAAAATCTTGGGCTTTTACTTCAGTGCCGCCGGGTTGCTTTAGAGCGTAAGCCCATGCTGCCAAATAGTTCCAGCGCGCACCACCAGATGTTTTAGGATTTGGTGTGATTACTTCAACGCCTGGTTTCACAAGATCATTCCAATCTTTGATTCCCTTAGGATTACCCTTGCGAACTAAGAAAACGATGGTTGATGTGTATGGTGCAGAGTTATTTTTAAGGCGTTTTTGCCAATTTGATGGAATTAAACCTTTTTCCTGAAGAATGTCGACGTCATAACCTAGAGCCAATGTCACTACATCAGCATCTAATCCATCTATAACAGCTCTTGCTTGCTTGCCTGAACCGCCATGAGATTGTTTGAAGCTAACCTCTTCGCCTGTGGTCTTTTTCCAGTGCGCGGCAAATGCTTTGTTGTAATCCTGATAAAGCTCGCGCGTCGGGTCATAGGATACGTTCAGAAGAGTAGGGCCGGCAAAGCTTGTGGCTGATATGCCTAAGCCAAGTGCAAGCGCTGTAAAAATTTTTGTGATGTTCATAGTGTTTCCTTGTTGTTGATGGAAACACTGTATGGCTGTTATCGCTATATGTGAACGAAGAAAAACTGCTTTGTATATCTAATAAAAGAATTTAGCGAATAAATAACCTTGTAGTGATCTATTTCTTATAGTGGCTGCTTAACAGGATAAGCCTATAAACATGGGTATACTTCTAGCAACTCGTTAAGAAATGAGTCGATTCTATGTCAGAGGTGTTTGCCATGCGATGCCCTAGTTGAATATTTTTGCGGCACTCCATTGGAGTCCGAACACTTTGGAGATGAAAATGAGTATTTCACGTAGATCGTTTATTAAAACAGCTGCAGGTGCTATGGCTTTGCCAACACTTTCCCCTATCGCTTCCGTATTTGCACAATCGGGTTCAGATTGGAAGACTTATGAGGTTGTTATGGATGTTGCAGTTGATGCGGCCGGGAATGCAGCCCAGGCTTGGTTGCCATTGCCCCTTATTGCGGACACTAACTACTTTAAAACTCTCTCCATTAAGACAGAGACAAGTGCAAAGACAAGTATTGTTAAATCACAAAGTGGTCAAGCGCAAATGCTCTGGGCCGAATGGGCAGAGGGTTCAATAGATAGAACAGTGAAAGTCATTACAACAATTAGCACTCGTGAAAGAGTAAGCAAATTCAGTAAGCCGGATGCTAAATTACGCTTATCTAAAGAAGAAAAAGTTTTTTGGACAAAAGGTACTGAGCTTTTACCTATCGACGGTATCGTGCGTCAACGCGCATTAGAGATAACAAATGTATTGCCCAAAAATGCCAGTGATATAGATAAATCAAAAGCAATTTATAACTGGGTAGTTGAAAACACCTTTAGAAATCCTAAAACACGTGGATGTGGTGTGGGTGACGTCAAAATGATGTTAGAGACCAATAATTTAGGTGGTAAATGCGCTGATTTGAATGCAGTTTATGTTGCATTAAGCCGTGCTGCAGGGATTCCTGCGCGTGACGTCTATGGTATTCGAGTAGCTGATTCTAGCCGTGGTTATAAGAGCTTAGGTAAGGGGGGCGATATTTCTAAGGCTCAACATTGCCGTGCTGAGTTCTACGCGAATGGTTTTGGATGGGTAGCTGTTGACCCAGCGGATGTTCGTAAAGTAATTCTTGAAGAGGCAGGCGGTTTACCAATTAATGATCCAAAGGTAGTTGCTATTCGTGATTATCTATTTGGTAATTGGGAAATGAATTGGATGGCTTACAACTACGATCATGATCTGGTTTTGCCGGGTTCTCAGTTGGGCGCTGCTGGAAAGATTGGGTATTTGATGTACCCGCAAGGTGAGGTTAAGGGTAATCGTTCCGATTCTTTAGACCCTGATAATTTCAAATACAAAATTACTAGCAAATTTGTTGCTTAATTGACGTTGTCTAATAAGCTATTGATTTTTTTTAGAAGTGTTGCCGTATTGGCGGCACTTCTTTTTTTATCACATGGCGCTCAAGCTCAGTGGCGACCAGTTTCGCAAAGCGGTCTTAAAGAGACCCCACCACTTAATTTAAATAATATATTCGATAAGCAAATAAGCATAGCTGATTACAAAGGCCGTGTTGTTTTAGTCAATTTTTGGGCGACTTGGTGTGAGCCTTGTAAAGATGAATTTGGCGAGTTGATTCATTTGCAGGAGAAATACAAATCAAAAGGATTGACAGTCCTCGCGGTTAATCTTGCTGAGTCGAAACCTAAAGTGATCAATTTCTTTAAAAATAATCTGCTAGATGATAAAGGCGTTGAAGTACTGCTGGATAACAACAGCATTTATTACAAAACTTGGAAAGCTAGATGGATTCCCATTACTTACTTGGTTAATAAAAAGGGGCAGGCAGAATTTTTTTGGGTTGGAGAAATATCTGCTGATAACCCCTTATTTATGAAGCGTCTTGAGGAGCTTTTGAGGTAATTGTTGTGATACAAATAATGAAAACAATTAATTATTTAGAAAAAAGCCCTAAGAAAACTTAGGGCTTTTTTGTTAAACCTGGCGGAGAAAGCGGGATTCGAACCCGCGGTAGGCTATAAACCTACGCACGCTTTCCAGGCGTGTGACTTAAACCACTCATCCATCTCTCCGTGCAAGAGCGAGATTATATACGCCCGCTCTTGGATTAACTGATGACTTATTCAGCGTCGGCCATGCCGCCAACAACGTGGCTAAAGCCACCGTCAACGTAAGTGATCTCACCGGTAATGCCGCCAGCAAGATCAGACATTAAAAATGCAGCAGCATTCCCAACATCTTCAACTGTCACATTACGGCGCAACGGTGCGTTTGCTTCAACAAAATCTAAAATCTTGCCAAAGCCTTTAATGCCTGATGCCGCCAATGTCTTAATTGGGCCAGCTGAGATGCCGTTACAGCGAATACCTTTAGGTCCTACAGAGTTAGCTAAATAACGAACGCTAGCTTCCAATGAAGCTTTTGCTAGGCCCATGGTGTTGTAGTTAGGCACCACCATTTGTGAGCCAAGATAAGTTAATGTCAATAGTGCAGATTTATCATTGAGCATCGGTAGTGCAGCTTTAGCCATCGCTGGGAAGCTGTACGCTGAAATGTCATGAGCAATCTTGAATGATTCTCTTGATAAGCCTTCCAAGAAATCACCAGCGATAGCTTCACGTGGGGCAAAGCCGATCGAGTGAATCAAACCATCAAACTTTGGCCAAGTTGCTGATAAATCAGAGAAAAGCTTCTCAATTTGAGCGTCATCACCCACGTCGCAGTCAAAAATCAATTTGCTATTGAATTCTTCAGCAAATTCAGTAATACGGTCTTTAAAGCGATCACCCACATAAGTAAAGGCTAATTCAGCCCCTTCGCGGTGGCAAGCCTTGGCAATGCCATAAGCAATAGAGCGGTTAGAAAGTAGACCAGTGAGGACGATTTTTTTACCGGCTAAGAAACCCATTTTTGCTTCCTTTATTCTTTTTCATGAATTTGTTAATGTCTAATTACAATTGTCACACATGCAAATGATTAGACCCTTACTTTCACCCATTATTTTAAGCCTATTGCTATGGGCGGGGCTGAGTATTGACTCCGAAGTGAAAGCTGCACACGGTTTTGCCCAATATGGTGATTTACGTTACCCAGCAGGGTTTAAGCATTTTGAATACGTCAATCCACACGCTCCACAAGGTGGAACTCTTCAGTTGCCAAACCCTGATCGCCGCACCAGCTTTGATAAATTCAACCCATTTACCTTAAAAGGTGTCACAGCTCCTGGTATAGCTCAATTGATGTTTGAGAGCTTATTAATAGGAAGTGCTGATGAGGTGGCTTCTGCCTATGGGTTATTGGCTGAAGATGTCACAGTCGCCAATGATCAGCTTTCAGTAACATTTAGACTACGGTCCACCGCTCAATTCAATGACGGTAGCCCCGTACTTGCGAAAGATGTGAA
>JBDLVQ010000029.1:0-17876 GCA_039804685.1 Pseudomonadota bacterium
GCTAGATAAATAAATGGGTACATGCAAGAGCCTAAACGCGATGGTATGGGTGGCCTTGCAAAATAGTCCAAGCACGATAAAGTTGCTCTACCAAAATAACCCGAGCCATGGCGTGAGGCAATGTCATGCTCGATAAGCGCATCATTGATTGGGCTTCTTTTTTGAGTTCTGGATCTAGACCATCAGCACCACCAATGAGCAAAACAATATCTTTGCCATCTTGGCGCCAAGCACTCATTTGTTTAGCTAAATCTTGAGTGGATACATCCTTACCCCGTTCATCTAAAGCAATGATGTGAGTGCCTTTAGGGATGGCTTCGCGGATCTTGATAGCCTCTTTAGCAGGGCTTAGATCCGGCTTGAGTTCTTTAATTTGAATAGCGCAGTCTGCAGGCATGCGCTTGAGATAGTCTTGGGTAGCTGTCTCAGCCCAAGCAGGCATTTTGTGACCAACAGCGATAACCCAAAGTTTCATAAATTCAAGGAATAATGAAAATGATTATTCCTCGTCATCCTCAGGTTCGCTAGCGAAACGTTTTGAAGTTTTAGCGCCACCGTTAAGTGTCACGCGAACTGGTTTACTACCCCAAATACCTTCTAACTGATAGTAAGAGCGCAGCATCGGTTGAAGTATGTGAACCACGATATCGCCACAATCAACCAAAACCCATTCGCCAGTCTCCATACCTTCAACAGAAATGACGTCGCCACCTTTTTCTTTAACAGACTCTTTGACTGACATCGCTAAAGATTTTGTTTGGCGGTTGCTGCTACCTGTGGCGATCACCACGCGATCAAAAAGCTCGCTGAGTTTAGTGGTGTCATAAACCCGTATATCTTGAGCTTTAATATCCTCAAGGGCATCCACAATAGTGCGTTGTAATTGGCGAAGATCCATTATTTATTTCTATAAAGACCTTTAGCTTCGATGTACTCGAGCACTAAAGGTGGTATTGCGTCCGCTAGTTCATCCCACGATACATGGTTATAGAAACCATCGCGTAAGTCGCTAGACGCAAGATTAATCTGCAAGCTTTGATCAAACAAAACATGTCCGTATGGGCTCAATTGTAACAATTGAGGGTCATCTGTACGTTTATCTCCAAAAACTCCCTCAGGGGCCCCTGTTTGGGTATCTAGACCATCCATGGGGCGACTAGCAACTGCCAGATGAAGGTAATTCGGCAATTCAGGCCATTGATGCCAAGTTTTAAGGTTGAGCCAGCTATCTTGTCCCATTAACCAACTGATAGAGGCCTCAGGACCGTAAAGAGCCCTGATCTCTTTGGCTGTATCAATGGCATAGCTAGGACCTTCTCTAGACATTTCAAGTGTGCTGATTTCAATTTTTGTATAAATGTGATGATCTACAAATAAATCATGTAAGGTTTCAATCGCATATTCACTCATCGCTAAACGATGTTGAGCAGAAGTGATGTCTGAGCCTTTTTGCCAAGGTTGACCAGCTGGCATCCAGATAATGTGATCTAGTTGCAGAACTCGTGAGAAGTGCTCAGCTAAGCGCAAATGTCCCCAGTGAGGTGGATCAAATGTCCCGCCCAGGATGCCTATGGCTTTTCGTTTTTTCATATCGCTCAAGGATTAATCCAATCTTTGGGTTTTAAGAAATCGCTATAAAGGCGCGCTTCAGGACTATTGGCTTCAGGTTTCCAGTCATATCCCCAGCGAACAATTGGAGGCATCGACATCAAAATGGATTCAGTGCGACCGCCTGATTGAAGTCCAAATAAAGTACCACGATCAAATACCAAATTAAATTCAACATAGCGACCACGACGGTAAGCCTGAAACTCTCGTTGAGCTTCGGTATAAGGATCGTTCTGATGTCTTTTCACGATAGGTAGATAAGCATCTAGTAAAGCATCACCTACTGAACGAGTCATCTCAAAACTTTTTTCAAATCCTAGGTCGCTAAAGTCATCATAAAAAATACCACCAATTCCACGGGGCTCATCACGATGTTTTAGATAAAAGTAATCATCGCACCATTTTTTAAAGCGCGGATGAAGTTCGGTGTCAAAAGGATCTAAGGAGTTTTTACATATTTGATGGAAGTGCCGGCAATCAGCTTCATCACCATAGTAAGGCGTTAAATCCATGCCACCCCCAAACCACCAAACTGGATCCTTACCTTCGGCTTGAGCAATAAAGCAACGCACATTCATATGCACAGTTGGGATAAGAGGATTGCGTGGGTGGAAAACTAATGACACACCCATGGCTTCAAAAGAGCGTCCAGTTAATTCAGGTCGGTGGGCTGTTGCCGATGGGGGCATGGAATCACCACGAACATGAGAAAAGCCCACCCCACCACGTTCTAGTATGTTGCCGTTTTCTAGGATGCGCGATCTGCCATCGCCTTTGAGTTGGGCATCGGATGGTTTAGTCCAGGAATCATTGGCAAATGAATGACCATCTAATTCGCCCATCGCTGTTGTAATGCGATCTTGCAAGCCTAAAAAGTAATCTTTAAGAACTTGGGTATCGATTTTATTGGGCATATTAGAGCGCTCTGTAACCAATATCACGGCGGAATTGAGCGCCATCAAATTTGATTTGATCAACAATTGCATAAGCCTTTTGTTGTGCCCCACGTGTGGTGTGATCTAAACCCACAACGCACAAAACGCGACCACCAGAAGTTATTAATTGGTCACCATTCATGGTTGTACCCGCATGGAAAGTAACATGATCGGTACCATCTGCGGGGATGCCAGATATAACATCGCCTTTCCGAGGGGTTTCTGGATAGTTATGTGCTGCCATTACAACGCCTAGAGCAATGCGAGGATCCCAATCTAATTCGACTTCATTGAGCTTCCCATCAACCGCAGCATCAAGAGCGATTAAAAAGTCACTGCGTAATCTTGACATGATCGGTTGTGTTTCAGGGTCACCCATACGGCAATTAAATTCTAAAGTTTTGGCTTTGCCGTTTTCATCAATCATGAGGCCGGCATACAAGAAGCCTGTAAAAGGTATGCCATCTGCAGCCATTCCTTTAACAGTAGGCATGATGATTTCTCTTAAAGCGCGAGCATGGATTTCTGGGGTCACCACTGGCGCAGGAGAGTAAGCTCCCATACCCCCAGTGTTGGGCCCAAGATCAGCATCAAATAGTCGTTTGTGATCTTGACTGGTTGCGAGGGCTAAAACGTTATGACCATCCACCATCACAATAAAGCTAGCTTCTTCGCCACGTAAAAACTCTTCGATCACTACGCGGGCGCCTGCATCACCTAATTTATTATCAGAGAGCATCATGTCAATAGCGCCATGAGCTTCTTCTAAAGTCATTGCCACCACAACACCTTTTCCTGCAGCAAGACCGTCAGCCTTAATCACGATCGGTGCGCCTTTAGAATCAATGTAAGCATGGGCTTCTTTGATGTCAGAGAAGGTTTGATATTCCGCCGTTGGAATATTGTGACGCTTCATAAAGGCTTTAGCGAAATCTTTAGATGACTCCAATTGGGCCGCTTTTTGTGTTGGGCCAAATACACGTAAATTTTTAGCTCTAAAAATATCAACGATGCCGCCGGCCAAAGGAGCTTCTGGACCTACTACTGTCATATAAATTTTTTGCTCTTCTGCAAACTTAGCTAGTTCTTGTAGGTCTGTAATGCCTAAATTTTCAATCCCCACATTTTTAGCAGCGGCAGTGGCTGTGCCGCCATTACCAGGAGCTACAAAAACTTTTTGAACTTTTGGTGATTGAGCAAGTTTCCAAGCTAATGCATGTTCACGACCGCCTGAGCCAACTACGAGGATATTCATAAATTCTTTCGCTTTTTAACTTTGAGTTACTTAAATAATTTGCTGAGTTGTACTTCTGAGTTGTACCTAATTATTTCGTTGATGAACGTTTATTCCATCGATGCATTTGTAAAGACTTCTTGAACATCATCAAGTGCTTCTAGTGCATCTAATAGTTTTTGCATTTTTTCCGCATCATCGCCAGCTAATTCTGTTTCAATGTCTGGGCGCATAGTAACTTCACCTAATTCAGGGGTAAAGCCTTTGGCAATCAAAGCATCTTTAATGGCTGTGAATTCATAAGCAGGAGTAATCACTTCAATAGAGCCGTCTTCTTGTGGTACGACATCATCAGCCCCAACCTCCAATGCTGCATCCATCAGAGCATCCTCAGATGTGCCTGGTGCAAAAAACATGCGACCGCAGTGTTTGAATAAAAAAGCCACGGAACCGTCTGTACCTAAATTGCCACCATGTTTGGTAAATGCATGTCGAACTTCTGCAACTGTGCGTGTGCGGTTATCTGTTAAAGCATCCACAATCACTGCTGCACCATTGAGGCCATAACCTTCATATCTAATTTCTTCGTAGTTCACACCTTCTAGTGAGCCTGTCCCTCGTTGGATAGCGCGTTGAACGTTATCGTTGGGCATGTTGGAATCTTTGGCTTTATCAATCGCTAAACGTAAACGTGGATTGGTCGCAATATCTCCTCCGCCCATCTTCGCGGCCACGGTAATCTCTCTGATCAATTTGGTCCAGATTTTTCCTCGCTTTTCGTCTTGACGACCTTTGCGATGTTGAATGTTGGCCCATTTGGAATGACCAGCCATAAATACTCCCGTAGATAACTTTTATTGAAGAATTGCTATATATTTAGCTAAGTCCGTAATTTTAGGCAAAATGAAGCCGAATTACGTAAAAACACAAAAAAATTGAATAAAAACCTGAGTAACAACTACTTGTTGAAGATGTAGGAGACAAAATGAGCATCATTAAAGCTAAAGCAATCAAGATGGTTGAGGTTGGTGGCCCGGAAGTTCTTCAATGGGTAGACGTTGAGGTGGGAGAGCCTGGACCACAGGAAGTGCGCATTAAGCACCATGCTGTTGGCCTTAATTACCTCGATATTTACTTGCGTAAGGGTGCCTATCCACAACCTTTGCCTGGTGCTTTAGGTATGGAAGCTGCAGGCGTTATTGAGGCAGTTGGTTCTGAGGTGAAGCACGTTAAGGTCGGGGATCGTGTTGCCTATGCAGGCAAACCAGCTGGCGCTTATAGTCAGATTCGAGTGATGCCAGCCGAAACATTGGTGAAATTACCTGATGCCATTTCCTTTGAGCAGGCTGCGGCTATGATGTTGCAGGGCTTAACAGTTCAATATTTGGTGACTGATAGTTATCCAGTTAAAGCAGGAGATACAGTACTTTTCCACGCTGCAGCTGGTGGCGTTGGCTTAATTGCATGTCAATGGCTCAAATCTTTGGGTGCTACTGTGATTGGTACAGTCGGTTCAGAAGAAAAAGCAGCTCTAGCTAAATCATATGGCTGTGATCACACGATTTTGTACAAAAAAGAAGATTTTGTTAAGCGCACCAGAGAGTTAACAAATGGCCAAGGTGTTCATGTTGTTTATGACTCGATTGGTAAAGATACTTTTATGCAGTCTTTAGATTGTCTTCGCCCTCGAGGCATGATGGTGACTTACGGTAATGCTTCAGGTCCTGTACCACCAGTAGATGTCAGCATCTTGGGTGGCAAGGGTTCTTTGAAGTTAACTCGACCTACGGTGATGACATATGTGCATGACAGAAGTTTGTTGGAGCCGATGGTTGCTGATTTATTTGACAAAGTCATCAGTGGAAAAATTAAGATAGAAGTTAATCAAAGATATCAACTTGAGAATGTTGCTCAGGCTCATCGTGATTTAGAAGACCGTAAAACAACGGGATCAACAATCTTATTGCCTTGGTAATTCAGTAGTCACTAAACAGGATTTTGTATGAGCACAATTGCATTTATTGGCCTTGGCAATATGGGTCGTCCAATGGTGGGGTTTTTATTAAAAGCTGGCCATCAGTTACGCGTTTATGCAAGGCGCCCTGAAGTTTTTCAGAATGAAGCTAAATCTTTGATTGATGGAGGTGCTGTCGCTTGTTCATCACCATCTGAAGCTGCTAAAGATGCTGATTTCATCATCACTAATGTGATGGGACCCCAAGATGTCGCTCAGATTTTGTACTTGGGCCCTGATTCAGTTATTCAGACTGCTAAGTCAGGTGCCATTTGTATTGATCACAGCACGATTGATCCGCAAAGTACAAAAGACATTGCTGTTGCGATAGCTGTTAAAGGAATTAAGTTTGTCGATGCACCTGTGAGTGGCGGTGTTAAGGCTGCTGCAGAAGGAACTTTGGTCATGATGTTAGGGGGGGCTGATCATGATGTGACTCAAGTTAAAGAGATTGTTAAAAATTACACTAAGACAGTAACCCATATTGGCGGTGTTGGTCATGGTCAAGTCGCCAAGTTATGTAATCAAATTGCTCAAGTAATCAATATTCAAGGCGTTGCTGAATCCCTTCGTTTTGCAGCAGTCAATGGTGCAGATCTTCAAAAAGTTTTTGAAGCTATTTCTGGGGGAATGGCGGGAAGCCGGATGTTGGATTTGATGGGCCCCAAAATGGTAGCAAGAGACTTCAAAGCATGTATTGAGGCTCGATTACATGCCAAAGACTTCCTTTTGGTAAAAGATGTTGCAACTGATGCTGGAATTCAGATGCCAGCCTTGCAAACAGTAGCTTCGCAGTTAGAAAAGCTCATGGAGTCTGGTTGGGGGTATGACGACACTTCTTCACTTCTAAGAGTACTTGAGGCATAATAGCGGTCTTGCCTCACTTTGAGGTATGCACACAGTGCGCCGCGGTGGTGAAATTGGTAGACACAGGAGACTCAAAATCTCCCGCCCAAAAGGTGTGACGGTTCGAGTCCGTCCCGCGGCACCAAATACTCAATAACTGATTTTTATACGAATTTTCTGAAGATTATTTGAATGGTTTATTCAAATAATTTCTGGGCGTTATTCAGTGCCCAATCTTTGAGGTCAATATTTTCTGGTTTTAATAACTCTTGATGCAGTTGATCATGAAATTCAACTTGGCCATTTTCAAGAATCCTTAGTGGTAATTCATCACCGTCCTCAGGTAATAGCTCTGCAACTTCGCTAATGATGCCCAAAAGCCTTTCGGCTTTTTCATAGTCTTCCGAATTCATTATTTAATTTCTATAATTTATAAATGTAGATATTATCACTTATCTTCTTCGTAAAATGTTAAACAAAATAGCTAGGAAAAGTTTAGAATAATTGGGTGATCCATATAAACGCCAAAATCAGGATGTATTTGCTTTACATAAAACAATGTAAAGAGCTGAATGCTTTATACGATTTAGATCACAATGAAATGAAGCTCTTAAATGAGATTGCATTGGCGATGATTGCAGGAAATAAATTGACTGTGTCAAAGGCTCTGGAATTTAAAGATATTGCCTCGCCTGCAACTATTCATGCAGCTATGAAACGTTTAATTGCAAAGCAACTCGTTTTGCAGGTGCCATCTGAGTTGGGTCGAATGAAATATCTTGAGCTCACGAAATTAGGCTTAAAACGATATTCTGAATTATCAGAAATAATGATTTCATCTACCAAATAATTTACCCAAGTAGTGCTGTTAGTTAGGTCTTATTAATGCTTGCATACCGTCATGCCTTCCACGCTGGCAACCATGCTGATGTTTTGAAGCATTGCGTTCTTCAGCAAGTGTTGGCGTATATGAATCAAAAGGACAAACCATATTGGGTGATTGATACTCATGCGGGTGCTGGTATGTATTCATTGGCATCTGACTATGCCAATAAAAAAGCTGAATATTCAGATGGGATTGCTCGGTTATGGGATTGCAATGATTTGCCAGAAATTTTGCAAGCATATGTCGACTTGATTCAACTCTGTAATACCAAGGGTGATTGGACTTTATATCCGGGCTCTCCTGAGGTGATTCGTCGTTCCATACGGCCAGATGATCGGATGCGTTTATATGAGCTACATCCAACCGATTTTGATATTTTAGAAGAGCATTTTGATCGCGATCGCCAAGCTAAAGTGTTTAAGGGTGATGGGTTCTCTTCTCTAAAAGCCTTGCTACCTCCGCCGACTAGGAGGGCAGTTGTTTTTATGGACCCGCCTTATGAGATGAAGTCAGATTACCCTAAAGTGGTGGAGGCTTTGCGTGAGGGTATTAAGAAGTTTTCTGAGGGCGTCTATATTGTTTGGTATCCCATCCTCAGTCGCGGCGATCATGTTTATTTGATCGATCAGTTGCGTGAGTTATCTGAAAAAACACTCAATATTTCTATGACTGTTCAAGAACCTGATCTTCAAGGCTTTGGGATGTTAGGTAGCGGTTTGTTCATTATTAACCCGCCATGGACTTTGGCAGAAAAAATGCAATCAGTGATGCCTTACTTGACAGAAAAGCTAGGGCAGTTTGATGCTGCTAGCTTTCAAATCGATTAATCATTTAAATTTGGTAATCAATATTCTCGCCAGACATCGCTTGGTCGACTAACTTGCGCGTCAGTGTCGGAGAGAAAAGCTCAATAAATGTATAAACAAAAGAACGTAAATAAGCATTTTGCTTAACTGCTATTTTTGTCACATTATTGCCAAATAGGTGGCCTGCTTGAATGACGCGCAAATTGCGGTCGCGGTCTGCGTCATAAGCTACACCCGCCACAATTCCAATACCCATGCCTGTTTCAACATAAGTCTTGATCACATCAGCATCGATCGCTTCGAGAACGACGTCTGGGTGAAGATTTTTGCTATTGAATGCTTTATCAATTTTGCTTCGTCCAGCAAAAGCTTGATCATAGGTAATGATGGGGTACTCGGCTAAATCTTCTAGTGAAATATTCTTTTTAGCCAAAAGTGGGTGATCTGGTTGAACAGCAATAACGTGCTGCCATTGATAGCCTGGTAGGGAAAGTAATCCATCAATGCCAGCGATACCCTCTGTTGCAATGGCGATGTCTGCTCGATCATGGATGAGCATATCTGCAATTTGCTGAGGGCTACCCTGTTGAATGCTCACCCTGACTTTAGGGAATAGTTTTGTAAATTCAGTTAAAACTCTTGGAAGCGCATACCGTGCTTGGGTATGGGTTGTCGCAATAACAAAGTTTCCTTGGTCTTGGGCAGCAAAATCCTTACCAACGCGCTTCAAGGTTTCCACTTCCATCAAAATTCTTTCAATGGATGTTAGTATTCGCTTACCTGGCTCGGTAAGATTTCTAATCCTTTTGCCGTGCCGCCTAAAAATATCAACACCCAACTCATCCTCTAATTCCAAAATAGCCTTGGACACCCCAGGTTGCGATGTAAATAGAGTTTTAGCTGCTTCAGTGAGGTTGAAGTTCTGGCGTACAGCTTCGCGGACGAATCTAAACTGATGTAAGTTCATTTTTTAGTTATTTCTATATATGTTTATTCGTATATTAAAACGATTTTATATTATTTGTAGAAATGATGTTGAATCTATAAAGTTCTGCACATGCAAGAACTTTTCTCAAATTTATATCCTTTTGCCATCTCTGGCGCTCTTATTGGCTTATTAGTTGGTCTAACAGGCGTGGGTGGGGGCTCTCTCATGACTCCTATCTTGACTCTCTTTTTTGGAGTTCCTCCGGGTATCGCTGTTGGAACTGATTTGGCTTTTGCTGCTTTGACCAAAGGCGTTGGTACCGTGGCTCATCGTGTTCATGGTCATGTTCGCTGGGATATCGTTGGCTATCTCGCTTTAGGTAGCCTGCCATCGGCAGTGGTAACTATTTTGCTCATTAAATATTTGGGTGGTATTGATCAAAGTTGGCAGAGTGTTATCAAGGTTTCAATTGGGGTCTCCGTATTTTTGACGGCATTATCATTGGTGTTTCGTCAGTCATTATTAAAATGGATCGAAAAACACCCTAAAGCGCAATTACATGGTCGAGCTCAGAGAACTGCAACGGTCATTGTGGGTTTGGTGATTGGGATGCTTGTGACTATTTCTTCGATTGGTGCCGGTGCAATTGGAGCCACATTAATTCTGTTGCTCTACCCATCATTGAGAGCGCCTGAAGTGGCAGGAACAGATATTGCCTATGCAGTACCTTTAACAGCGCTAGCTGGACTTGGGCATTGGTGGTTAGGGAATGTGCACTTTGATTTATTGACAGGCTTGTTGATTGGATCAGTGCCAGGTATTTGGTTGGGGGCGCGCTTATCAAAAGCATTGCCAGAAAAGTATGTTCGTAGCACTTTAGCAATGACGCTGACTTTGGTTGGCATCAAATTAGTTTCTTAAGAGGCAGAGCGATGTATCAGTATGATGAAATTGACCAACGATTAGTTGATGACCGTGTAGCTCAGTTTAGAGATCAGGTAAAGCGTCGCTTATCTGATGATTTAAGCGAAGAAGAATTCCGTCCATTACGTTTGCAAAACGGATTGTATTTGCAACGTCATGCCTATATGCTCCGCGTTGCTATTCCATACGGTTTGTTTAATTCAAAGCAACTGCGTACTTTAGCCCACATCGCCAAAAAATATGATCGTGGGTATGGCCATTTCACAACGCGTCAGAATATTCAGTTCAACTGGCTCAGCTTAGAGAATACGCCAGAAATTTTGGCAGATTTAGCTAAAGTACAGATGCATGCTATCCAAACATCAGGTAATTGCATCCGAAACATCACTAGTGATCCATTTGCAGGTGTTGCAGGTGATGAGATTGTTGATCCACGAGTTGTTTGCGAATTGCTTCGTCAGTGGTCTACTTTGCATCCTGAATTCGCCTATTTGCCACGGAAATTCAAAATTGCAGTGTGCGCATCAAAAGAAGACCGTGCCATCGTAGCGGCGCATGATGTGGGTCTATACCTTTACAAAAATGAAGCTGGCGATTTGCGTGCTGATGTTTTGGTTGGTGGTGGTATGGGGCGTACCCCTATTTTGGGTGTTGTCATTAAGCGTGATCTTCCATGGCAAGAATTGCCTAATTATTTGTCTGCGGTTTTGCGCGTTTACAACCGTTTTGGGCGTCGTGACAACATCTATAAAGCGCGCATCAAGATTTTAGTTAAAGCAATTGGCCCTGAAGAATTTGCAAGACAGGTTGAGTCTGAATATGAGCATTGGGTTGAGGGTGATAGCACTTTTACAGATGCAGAATGGACAAGAGTTGCGCAGTTTTTTACAAAGCCAGCCTATAAAAATTTGAAGGCGATCACTTCAACAGAGATTCTTGAGCAAGCCACGGCTGCCGATCAGAAGGCATTTACGCGTTGGTTGGATCGTAACGTTAAGTCTCATCAAGTAGCAGGTTATGCGAGTGTAGTGTTGTCATTAAAGCCCCATGGAACAGTTGCTCCTGGTGATGTAACGACTGAGCAAATGGTGGCGATAGCGAATTTGGCTGACCAATATAGTTTTGGTGAAATCAGAGCAACGCACGAGCAAAACTTAGTTTTAGCTGATGTAGAGCAATCTAGCCTCTACAGCTTATGGCAAAGTGCCCGCCAACAATCTTTAGCTTTGCCGAATATTGGATATCTGACGGACATTATTGCTTGTCCAGGTGGCGACTTCTGCTCTTTGGCAAATGCTAAATCGATCCCAATTGCCAATGACATTCAAAAGCGTTTTGATGATTTGGATTACCTCCATGACTTAGGAGATATCAGCCTAAATATTTCTGGTTGTATGAATTCTTGTGGCCATCATCACGTTGGCAATATTGGCATCTTGGGTGTGGATAAAGATGGTCAAGAATGGTATCAGGTCACGCTAGGTGGTGAGCAAGGTTTAAATGCAGCCATCGGCAAAGTGATTGGTCCATCATTCTTTGCTGAAGATATGCCCGATGTGATTTCTAAAGTCATTGATGTTTATGTTGAAAAGCGTGAGCCGAACGAGAAGTTTGTTGATGCGGTTCACCGCATTGGTATTGCGCCATTTAAAGAGCGCGTTTATGCAGAGGTGAAGCGTGCCTAAATTAATTCGTTACCCTAAACAAGGTCAGGCTCAATTAGTTCCTAATGACTGGCAAGTATTTCGTGCAACAGAGGGCGAAGAGTCAGCTGCATTGACGCCAGGAAAAGTGATTGTTCCATTTTCTTGGTGGACAAGTCATGGTACTAAAGAACAATATCAGGGGCGTGCACTCAAAGGTGAAATTGCAGTGTGGTTTGCACCAGAGGATGATATTTTGGCGCACCGCGATGTCATTCTTGCGGGTCTGAAGCTATGGCCTATTCTCGCTGTTGATTTTCCTGTATTCAGAGATGGTCGCGGTTACAGCACGGCAGCACTATTACGGGAACGTTTGGGTTGGGATGGCGAGTTACGTGCCATAGGTGACGTATTAATTGATCAATTGTTGCCTCTGTCTAGAGTTGGTTTTGATAGCTTTGCTATTCGTAATGACCAATCTCCCGATGTTGCTCTTGCGCAATTTAATTCCGTAGCCTACCAATTTCAAGATGATTGGCGTGCTCAACGTTCTCAAAAACACGTGAGCTTGAAATGAGTGATGTGATCAACTCAAGTTCATTGGCTCGCCCAGTTTTGTGGAGCATTCCAAAGCATTCAGTCACTGCTGCTGAAATCGAATCAAAAGCAAAGGCACTGTTTGATCGCTTAAAGATGATTTCCACTGAACACGCTGATGTGCGTTTTGCCTCCAGTTTGGCCGCAGAAGACATGGTGGTGACCGATGCGATTGTTCAGTCTGAAGCAAAAATTAGCTTGTTCACCTTGGCTACAGGTCGCTTGCATCAAGAAACTATATTGATGACTGAGCAAGTTGAGCACCATTACAAAATCTCAATTGAGCGTATTCAACCAGAGCCTAAGGATGTTGAGTCTTTCATTAATCAATATGGTTTGAATGGTTTTTACGATTCAGAAGAAGCTAAAAAAGCTTGTTGTGCAGCTCGAAAAATTAAACCTCTTAATGAAGCTTTGGCCGGTGCAAAAGCTTGGTTAACTGGTCAACGAAGAGAGCAGGCCGTAACCCGTTCGGATTTGCCTTTGCGTGAATTAGATGATGTCAGACAGATTGCTAAATATAATCCACTGTTTGATTGGTCAGAGTCTGATGTTTGGGCTTATATCGAGCATTACAAGGTGCCTGTTCACCCGCTGCATTTACAAGGTTATCCAAGTATTGGCTGTGAACCTTGTACCAGAGCAGTTAAAGCTGGTGAAGATATTCGGGCAGGCCGTTGGTGGTGGTTGCAACAAGATAGTAAAGAGTGCGGTTTGCACGTGAAATGAAAAATATGAATCAAGATCAAAAATTACAAAACGAACATTTAGATTGGCTGGAAGCTGAATCTATTTACATCATTCGTGAGGTTGCGGCACAGTGTGCTAATCCTGCCATGTTATTTTCTGGTGGCAAGGACTCGATTGTGATGTTTCATTTGGCAAGAAAAGCCTTTCGTTTTGGTGCAAGACCAATTCATTTACCATTTCCTTTATTACATATTGATACCGGTCACAACTACTCTGAGGTCATTCAGTTTCGGGATGAGATTGTTGCTAAAACTGGCTCTAAATTAATAGTAGGTCACGTAGAGGATTCTATTCGTAAGGGCACTGTCCGTTTACGCAAAGAAACAGATTCTCGCAATGCTGCTCAAGCTACTACTTTGTTGGAGGCTATTGCAGAGCATCAGTTTGATGCTTTGATGGGTGGCGCTCGTCGTGACGAAGAAAAAGCTCGCGCTAAAGAACGTATTTTTTCTTTCCGTGACGAGTTTGGTCAATGGGACCCTAAAGCCCAACGCCCAGAGTTATGGAATTTATATAACGCACGTATTGCTCCAGGAGAAAACATGCGTGTTTTCCCAATTTCTAATTGGACAGAACTGGATGTTTGGCAGTACATCGCACGGGAACAGCTAGATTTGCCAAGTATTTACTACGCTCACCAGCGTGAAGTGGTTCGTAAAAATGGCTTGTTGGTGCCTGTTACCGATATAACGCCTAAGGCGGCAGGTGATGTTAGTGAAACCATCAGTGTGCGCTTTAGAACGGTTGGTGATATTAGTTGTACTTGCCCAGTTCTCAGTACAGCAGCAAATGCGGAAGACATTATTAAAGAAACAGCTATCTCTGAAATTACAGAGCGTGGTGCTACGCGTATGGATGATCAAACAAGTGAAGCTTCAATGGAGCGTCGTAAAAAAGAGGGGTATTTCTGATGAGCCAAGGAGTTATTCGATTCATCACTGCTGGTAGCGTGGATGACGGTAAAAGCACATTAATCGGTCGGTTGCTCTATGACACCAAGGCAGTTTTAGCTGACCAATTATTGGCGCTATCTAAAACCAAGCATGCGCGTGTAACTGCGTCTGACGCTGCGGTTGATTTGGCACTTTTAACAGATGGTCTAGAAGCTGAACGTGAGCAGGGTATTACCATTGATGTGGCTTATCGTTATTTTGCAACTGCAAAACGTAAGTTCATTGTGGCAGACGCTCCAGGTCATGAGCAATACACGCGTAATTTAGTAACGGGTGCATCTCAAGCTGATGTAGCTGTTTTATTAGTTGATGCAACTCGTGTGGATCTATCTACTCAGCCAGCAGGGCTATTGGCTCAAACCAAAAGACACTCAGCAATTGTTCGTCTATTAGGTTTGCGCCATGTGGTTGTTGCTGTTAATAAAATGGATCTTTTAGGGTTTGATGAAAAAGTATTTAATGCCATCAAAGAATCTGTTGAGGGTCTGGCCAAGACTCTGGGTTTACCAACGCCACACCTTATCCCTGTTTCAGCATTGCAGGGTGATAACGTGGTTGATAAATCAGACAAGACCCCTTGGTATCAAGGCCCTAGTTTGTTGCAATGGCTGGAGGGCTTAGATACAAGCGTGGTTCATCAAGTTCAAGGTTTAAGATTTCCAGTTCAATATGTAGCAAGGCAAGATGGTAGTGCGGCAGATGATTTCCGTGGTTACCTAGGGCGCATTGAGTCTGGGAGCATTAAAAAAGGACAGAAGGTTCATATATTGCCAAGTGGTTTAGAGGCCACTGTTTCAGAGATTCATGTATCCAATGATCATCAAACAATGGGTGATGCCACTGGCGTTGATGTGGCTAAAGCAGGTCAAGTGATTGCATTGCGTTTGGCTGAAGACGTTGATATCTCAAGAGGTGATCTGATTGTGGCAGTCGCTGACGCTGATGCGCCGACGCTTAGCAAACAAGTTTCAGCAGATATCTGCTGGCTTGATAGTGAGCCTTTATCTTTAGCGCGTAAATATATTTTGCGTCACACAACCAATACGGTTTTTGCAAAAGTAAAAGGTATTCAACAAGTGTTAGATGTCCAAACATTGTCACATGGCACAGATATACATGCTTTGAATATGAATGAGATCGGAAGAATTGATTTGGTATTGCAAAAGCCGATTGTGACTGACTTATTTGATGATTCACCAAGTACTGGTGCTTTTGTGCTAATTGATGAGGCAACCAATCATACAGTTGCAGCGGGTATGGTTCGGGCGGCGAGCTAATCATGAAAATAACATCTTCAGGATCTGATCTAGGTCAAGTATATTTGGTTGGCGCAGGTCCTGGCGCTGCTGATTTAATTACTGTTCGCGGAGCACAATTACTAGCGCGTGCGGATATTGTTTTCCATGATGCTTTGGTTGAAGAAGACATGTTGGCCTATTGCCCACAAGCTGAAAAAATTGCTGTAGGGAAGCGTTGTGGCAAACATTCTGCTGCGCAAAAGTTTATTAACAAGCGTTTGGTAGATGCTGCCCATAAACATCAAATTGTTGTGCGCTTAAAGGGTGGCGACCCCATGATCTTTGGTCGTGCTGATGAAGAGATTTCTGAATTAGAGGCTGCAGGTGTCCAGGTCCATGTTGTTCCTGGTATCACGGCAGCATTAGCTGCGGCGGCAAGCTTAAAACAGTCTTTGACCCTCAGAGGTGTGGCAAGAAGTGTTGCATTTAGTACCCAAGCAAAAGCAACAGATTCAACACAATTGCCATTGCCAACAGCAGATACGGTTGTTATTTATATGGGGCGGGATGAATCATCCTTGATTGCAGAGCAATTAATGGCCCAAGGTCGTCCAGAATCTACCCCTGTGCGTATTATTGAATCGATTAGTACTCAGCGTGAGAGAAGTTTGGCTTTGACTTTGCGCGAGATGGCAGCAGGTCAAGCAGTGGACTGGTTTGATGGTCAAGCACCTGCTTTATTGCTAGTCGGTGCAGTATTTGGCAATCGCTTGCAGAACTCCGAGGTTCTCGCCAACAGCAGGCTTAGCGCTTAACCGAAGCCCTAGATGCTTCTTTTGGCATTCGTCAAGAATGGCAGGAAAATCTTTTCTAATGTGACCACCTTGTCCTAAGAAGACAGGTATGACTTCAATTTCAGAGTAAGCCTCTAGCACCAGTTGATCAATCACTTCTGGAAGGCTGGGGCTCATTAATTCTAAGAAAGATAGTTCAACACGACGAGCTGGTGATTCTGCTTGAATCATTTCTTTAATTTTGATGAATGGCTCTTTCCAGCGCTCATCACGAGCTCCGTGACCAAATAAAACTATTGCTTTTGTATTTGAGGTGCTCATTCTTAAACCTTTGATATCCAGCGTATGCCAAACATGGCCAGAATGAAATAAAGCAGGGCTGGGGTCGCCGCACTAATCAAGGCGGGCCATTCACCCAAGAGGCCAGCATGAGAGAACAGGCTATTAAATAACTGGAAGCTGATGCCCAGCATGATCCCTCCGAACACCTTGTAGCCAATACCACCTGATCTGGTTTGTAAATAAGCAAATGGAAGCGCTAATGCGAGCATCACTAAGATAGTGAATGGATAAATGACTTTCTTCCAGAAAGAGATGGCGTAGCGATGGTAGTCTTGCTTGTTATCTTTAAGGTGATTGATGTAGCTGAACAAATCAATAATTGATAGGCGATCCGGTTTGATAAGAAGTGCACCTAACAATTGAGGGCTCACCTCTGTTTCAATTTCTAATTGTTCAGACCTTTTGATTTGAGTTGTGAAGCTCGGATCAAGGCGGTCCCCACCAGTTATTTCGGTAAATCTTGTTTCAGTCACTTTATTAAGTTGCCACTGACCATCCCCAATGAATTTAACTGTTTCAGCTGTTCTGCTGAGTAAGAGGCGGTGGTTGGAATCAAATTCATACATTCTGAAACCTTTGATGGTTTGATTCTTCTCCAGTGAACCCACATTGATATAGCGAATGCCATCTTTTACTTGGCCTCTTCCATCGTTGTCACGTAATTTATCTTTAATCCATGCCCCTGAGCGGAACTCTAAAACCTCTTTACCTTGATTGATGGCAGCAAGTCGTACGTTCTTGGATAGCCCTTCCGTAAAAGGTCCTATCACTTCGCTCATGATAAGAATTGACAGCGCAATTGGGATTGCGATTTTCATGAGTGTAGTTAAAGATTTTTTGGTATCCAAGCCGGCAATACGCAAAATTGTGTATTCGGATTGAGCTGCCATGGTCGCCATGACATAGATGCCACCAATCAGACCAGCAATTGGCATAATTTCTACTAGGCGACTTGGAACTCTTAAAAGGACGGTTAAAAATGCCCAAACCACAGTGTAACTGGGGGTGATATCGGCCATTTCAGTAATTAAATCAAAGAAGATAAATAAAGAAATTAGGGCAAATAGAATAAATAAAAATGCCAAATAAATCTGCTTGGCAAGATAACGCTCATAAACAAGCGGAAATAACTTATGCCACATGTCGATTACCTTTAGCTTGTCTTTGATTCATCCATCCTTTGTATCTGCCGTACAAAGTAATTGATCTATTTTGTCTGTAGAAAATGAATCCCAGACCAATTAAAGCTGCAATGACATGAAGCACCCATAGAGCTATAGAGAATTTAATTTTCCCTGTGCTAACCCAGGCTTGCATGAGTTTAAGCAAGTTTGAATATGTGAAATAAATTAAAACCGCCATAATCAATGGAATGTAT
>JBDLVQ010000030.1:0-54400 GCA_039804685.1 Pseudomonadota bacterium
TCCAACAGATCAAGTGCGTATCAATGGCAAGATGGTTCATCGCAAGATTCAAACCAAGCCACCACGCGTCATCATGTATCACAAGCCAGCTGGAGAGATTGTTAGTCAGTCTGACCCTGAAGGTCGTCCAACCGTATTTGATCGTTTGCCTAAAGCCAAGCAAGGTCGTTGGATTGCGGTAGGTCGTTTAGATTTCAATACAGAAGGCTTATTGCTATTTACAACTTCTGGTGAATTGGCCAATCGTTTAATGCATCCCCGTTATGGTGTTGAGCGTGAATACGCTGCCCGCATTTTGGGAGACTTGGATGCTGAGCAAGAGAAACTATTAAAAACAGGCGTGCAGCTTGATGATGGCGTCGCTCGTTTCTTAAGATTAGTCAATGGTGGTGGCGAAGGTGCTAACCACTGGTATCACGTAGCTCTGACAGAAGGACGTAATCGCGAGGTGCGTCGTATGTTTGAGGCTGTTGGCCATATTGTTTCTCGATTGATTCGTACACGTTACGGATTATTTGTTTTGCCTCCAAGACTGCGTCGCGGTCGTTGGGAAGAGGTGCCTTCAGATCAGATCGTTCAATTGATGAAGATGGCTGGCTTAAAAGTTCCTCAAGGTATGGGTGAAAAACCTAGACGTGATCCTCGCGAAGGCGGTGGTCAGCGTGCCAATAGTGGCAGCCAACCCGATCCAATGCAAACTTCTGTTTCCTATTGGGGGTCAAAAGACGCGTTGCGCCAGGCTTCTCACTCAACCCGTGGATTTACTCAAGGTCATGCCGATGAGCGAGGTAGCAAATACAAAGGTAAGGGCGGTGGTCGTCCTGGGGGCCATAGTGGTGGCGGTCAAGGTGGACCTAGGGGTACACAGGGCCAAAATGGACGAACTGGTGGTTTTGGTCATCGTCGGGATGAGGATAGCCAAGCTGGCGTGCACCATGGTAGTGCGTTTGGTGCGGGTATGGGTGGTGATAAACCTCGCTCAGGTCAAAAATTTGGCAAAAAAGGTCCGGGTCAAGGTGGACCTAGAGGCGCGCAGGGGCAAAATAGAGGTTCTGGCGGTAAACCTGGTGCCAAATATGGCAAAAAATTTACAAAAAGCTAATTAAATAGGCGGATTACTAAGGGCAATCCCTTGGCAGTCAAGGAAACTTCCTATATAATTCAAATCTTTAGTAGTTCCGGCTGAAGTTGCGTTCAACGTAAGTCGGGCATGTTCTCTTTGTTTAGGAATATGGGCTATATGCCCATTTTTTTTTGGTGAAATGAAACGTAATAGCTTATGGCAAACGAACAGGTTCTGATTGCTGATGCGCTGAAAAGTTTGGGTTACCTCCTCGTAGATATTGAGCGAGAAGGTCGTGGACTGTTGCGCGTCACAATTGAGAACGTTGATTTTGAGCGCCCCATTGATATTACTGATTGTGAAAAAGTAAGTCGTCATCTGAATTACAGCTTGCCTGTTGATAACGTGAACTATGAGCGATTAGAGGTTTCTTCACCAGGCTTGGACCGGCCAGTGAAAACTGTAGCTGACCATATCCGTTTTGCAGGATTGGAAGCTAACGTTAAATTGCGTGTCGCCCATGCAGGCAGAAAGAACTATATAGGTGTTTTGCAAGGCTTAATCAGCGGTGACGCTGATTCGGTTGATGCCAAATTGGGATTGTTGATTAAAAACCAAGATGGTAGCGAAGCCATGTTTGAATTTACTCTAGCCGAGGTTGATAAAACTCGGTTGGTTCCCGTTGTTGATTTCAAAGGAAGAAAATCATGAGTCGTGAAGTCCTCATGCTAGCTGACGCTTTAGCACGTGAAAAGAACGTTGATAGAGATATCGTATTTGAAGCTCTTGAGATGGCCTTGGCCTCTGCAAGTAAGAAACGCTATGAAGAAGATGTTGATATGCGTGTTGCGATTGACCGCGATACTGGCGAATATGAAACATTCCGCCGTTGGTTAGTTGTGCCGGATGAAGCTGGTTTACAAGAACCAGATAAAGAAATTCTTTCTTTTGAAGCTAAAGAACAGATCTCAGATATTGAAATCGGTGACTACATCGAAGAGCAAGTTGAATCTGTTGCATTTGGCCGTATCGGCGCACAAACTGCAAAGCAAGTGATCTTGCAGCGTATTCGTGATGCTGAGCGTGAGCAAATTTTGAATGATTACCTAGAGCGTGGCGAAAACGTCATGACAGGTACCGTAAAGCGTGCTGATAAGAATGGCTTGATTGTTGAATCTGGCCGTGTTGAAGCACTTTTACGTCGTGATCAAATGATTCCAAAAGAAAATCTTCGTAGCGGTGACCGTGTACGTGGATTTATTTTGAAAGTAGATCGTGAAGCACGCGGTCCACAAATCGAATTATCAAGAACGGCACCTGATTTTTTAATCAAGTTGTTTGAGAATGAAGTTCCAGAAATGGAGCAGGGCTTATTAGAGATCAAGGGCGCCGCTCGTGATCCTGGTATCCGTGCAAAGATTGCTGTTGTTGCACATGACAAGCGTATTGATCCAATCGGTACTTGTGTTGGTGTTCGTGGTACTCGCGTTACAGCAGTTCGTAACGAAGTTGCTGGCGAAGCAGTTGATATTGTGTTGTGGTCAGAAGATCCAGCTCAATTTGTGATCGGTGCATTGGCCCCCGCCCAAGTTCAGTCAATTGTTGTTGACGAAGAAAAGCATGCCATGGACGTGGTTGTTGATGAAGAGAACTTAGCTATTGCGATTGGTCGCAGTGGTCAAAATGTTCGCTTAGCTAGTGAATTAACTGGCTGGCATATCAACATCATGACCCCAGAAGAGTCTGCTCAAAAAACAGAAGAAGAGTCTGAAAAGATTCGTGCTGTTTTCATGGATAAATTAGACGTTGACCAAGAGGTTGCGGATATTTTGATTGAAGAAGGCTTTAATAGCTTAGAAGAAGTTGCGTACGTACCTTTATCAGAGATGTTACAGATCGATGCATTTGATGAAGATACTGTCAATGAATTGCGTACTAGAGCACGTGATTCTTTGCTAACGATGGAGTTAGCAAAAGAAGAGCTTGTTGAAGAAGTATCGCAAGACTTGCGTAGCTTGGATGGTATGACAACTAGCCTCGTTGCAAAGTTAGCAGAAGGTAATGTCCATACCCGTGATGACCTAGCGGAATTGGCTGTTGATGAGTTAGTCGAAATGACTGGCATTAACGAAGAAGACGCAAAAGCTCTCATTATGAAAGCTCGCGCTCACTGGTTTAACTGATTCATAAGGGGTTCGCATGGCGACCACGACCGTAGAAGATTTAGCAAAAGAACTGAAGCGTACTCCAGCAGCATTGTTGGAGCAGCTTCAGGCTGCAGGTATTAATAAAACAGCAGCAGAAGATAAGCTAACAGAAAAAGATAAAACAAAGTTATTGGAACATTTGCAAGTGGCACATGGTTCAGATGCAGGTGCGCGCAAAAAAATCACTTTGACTAAGCGTGAGACAACAGAAATTCGTCAGGCGGATTCTGCGGGCAAGACTCGTACAGTTCAAGTGGAAGTTCGTAAGAAGCGAGTATTAGTTAAGCGTGATGAATCTACAGCCGATGAAGCGGAAGCTCCTGTTGCTAAGGTTGAACAGCCAGCCGCTGTTGAATCAACAAGCAATGCCAATATTTTGGATGATGCAGAGTTAGCTAAGCGTGAAGCTGAAGCCAAACGTCAAGCTGAGTTATTAGCTCGTCAAGAAGCTGATATGAAAGCTGAGATGGATCGCAAAAATCGCGAAGAGGCTGATAAAGCTGCTGCAAAAGCTAAAGCTGAAAAGGTTGTTGAAAAAGAAGTTCAAGCAAGTGCTGAAGAAGTTCAAGAAAAAGAAAATATTGCTAAAAAAGAAAAAGAAGATAGTGCTGCAGCTGCCAAAGTACGTGATGATGAATTAGAAAATATTCGTGAGCGTCGTGCCAAGGCTGAGGCTGAGGCTTTAGCTATTCGTGAAATGATGAGTGCGCCAGCACGAGTGATGAAAGCAGCTAAGCCGCCTGAAGAAGAGAAAAAAGGAACTTTGCACAAGCCCGTTAAGGCTGAAGGTGCGGATGACAAAAAGAAAGACAAACCAGGTGTTGTTAAGCCAGGTACAAAAACAATCAAATCATCAGAATCATCATCAACATGGAATGAAGATGGTAAGAAGCGCCCTGGTGGACTAAAGACTCGTGGAGATACAACCGGTGGGTCTGGTAACTGGCGTTCTGGCGGCGGTAAAAAACGTCATCAACAGCAAGCCAGTGATGTGCCAACAAACTTTGTGGCGCCTACTGAACCTGTTATTCGTGATGTTCATATTCCAGAAACTATTACTGTTTCTGAGTTGGCGCACAAGATGTCAGTTAAGGCTGCTGAGGTGATCAAGCTATTAATGGGCATGGGTCAAATGGTTACCATTAACCAAGTGCTTGATCAAGACACAGCAATGATCATTGTTGAAGAAATGGGTCATAAAGCATTTGCTGCGAAGTTAGATGATCCAGATACTGATTTGACTACAGATGATCATGATGCTGAGTTGTTGGCGCGGCCTCCAGTTGTTACTGTGATGGGTCACGTTGACCACGGTAAGACATCATTATTAGATTCAATTCGTCGTGCAAAAGTAGCATCAGGTGAAGCGGGTGGTATCACTCAGCATATTGGTGCTTATCACGTTGAAACTCCACGTGGCATGATCACTTTCCTAGACACCCCAGGTCACGAAGCTTTTACAGCGATGCGTGCCCGCGGTGCTCAGGCAACTGACATTGTTATTTTGGTGGTAGCAGCCGACGACGGTGTGATGCCGCAAACTAAAGAAGCGATTGCTCATGCGAAAGCAGCAGGCGTACCTTTGGTTGTTGCAATCAACAAAATTGACAAACCAGAAGCGAACCCAGAGCGCGTTAAGCAAGAATTGGTAGCGGAAGGTGTTGTGCCAGAAGAATACGGTGGCGATGCCCCATTTATTCCAGTATCAGCGAAGGCGGGTACAGGTATTGATGAGCTTTTAGAAAACGTTCTATTGCAAGCAGAAGTTCTTGAGTTAAAGGCTCCAAGAGAAGCTGCTGCTAAGGGCTTAGTAATTGAAGCTCGTTTGGATAAAGGTAAGGGTCCTGTTGCAACGATTCTTGTTCAATCAGGTACTTTGCGTCGTGGCGACATGATTTTGGCTGGTTCATCATTCGGTCGCGTTCGTGCGATGTTGGATGAGAACGGTAAGCCATGTAATGAAGCTGGCCCATCTATTCCAGTTGAGATCCAAGGTTTATCAGAAGTTCCTGCAGCCGGTGAAGATGTTATTGCCGTGGCAGATGAGCGTAAAGCACGTGAAATTGCTCTATTCCGTCAAGGTAAGTTCCGTGACGTGAAGTTAGCTAAGCAACAAGCTGTCAAACTGGAAAATATGTTTGAGAACATGGGTGAGGGTAGTGTTGAGGCAAGATATTTGCCGATCATTATTAAAGCTGACGTACAGGGCTCACAAGAAGCTTTAGCTCAATCACTATTGAAATTATCTACCCCAGAAGTGAAGGTTCAAATCGTTCATGCTGCAGTGGGTGGTATCAGTGAAACAGACATTAACTTGGCTGTAGCCTCAAAAGCGGTTGTGATTGGATTTAACTCACGTGCTGATGCATTAGCTCGCAAATTAGCTGAAGCCAACGGCGTAGATATTCGTTATTACAACATCATCTACGACGCTGTTGATGAAGTGAAAGCTGCGATGAGTGGTATGTTGACGCCAGAGAAGAAAGAAGAAATCACTGGTCTAGTTGAGATTCGTCAGGTGATCCAAGTTTCTAAAGTTGGTTCGATCGCTGGTTGTATGGTTCTTGAGGGGGTTGTTAAACGTTCATCACGTGCACGATTGCTGCGTAATAACGTGGTTGTTTGGACTGGCGAGTTAGATTCATTGAAGCGCTACAAAGATGACGTTAAAGAAGTGAAGGGTGGTTTTGAGTGTGGTTTATCACTCAAAAACTACAACGACATTTTTGAAGGCGATCAGTTAGAGATCTTTGAAGTGACTGAAGTGGCAAGAACACTTTAATTACTTGCTTTAATAAAGTTAAAAGACATGCCAGTTAAGAATCATCGCAATCAACGTGTGGCTGACCAGATCCAAAGGGATCTGGCTGAGCTCATTCCTCGTGAAGTGCGTGATCCTAAAGCAGGTTTAATTACTCTGCAGGCGGTTGAATTAACAACGGATATGGCTCACGCTAAAGTGTTCTTCACGGTTTTGGGTGCTGAACCGGAATATGCCTTGGCTGCTCTGAGAGAAAAAGCAGGTTATCTGCATTCTTTGTTATTTAAGAGATTACATATCCACACAGTTCCGACATTGCATTTTCATCATGATGAGTCTGTGGCTCGTGGTGTTGAGATGTCAAGGTTGATTGATCAAGCACTTCAAGATAGTGACAAGGCTTAAGTGATGCCCCAAGGTGTTCATGGGGTGATTCTTCTGGATAAACCGGAAGGAATCAGTTCACAAACGGCTGTGACTATTGTGAAAAGAGTATTCCATGCTGAGAAAGCGGGACATACAGGAACATTAGATCCTATGGCGACAGGTTTATTGCCTGTTTGTTTAGGAGAGGCAACAAAGTATTCGCAGGATTTGTTGGATGCAGATAAGACTTATTTGGCAACGATTAAGTTTGGTGAAAAGACAACGACTGGCGATGCTGAAGGTGAAGTAATAGAAACAAGAGATGCTAATTTTGATGTTACTGACAAAGTTCAGTTAGCAGCAAAGTTAAATGAAGTTTTGAAGAAGTTTACAGGTGCAATTGAGCAGGTCCCACCGATGTATTCAGCTTTAAAGCGTGACGGTAAGCCTCTTTATGAGTATGCGCGCGCAGGTGAAACTTTGGAGCGCGAAGCTCGTCAAGTCACCATTTATTCGCTGAAGTGGGTATCAGTTGAATGGCCGATAGCTAAGTTGGAAGTGGCTTGTAGTAAAGGGACTTATGTCAGAACATTGGCAGAGGATATTGGGGAATATTTAGCTTGCGGCGCACACTTAATTGGTTTGCGTCGTGAAAAAGTAGGGCATTTAACTTTAAATAAAGGCGTGACCTTAGATAGAGTAAAAGAAGAAGCTAATGACAAAGTAGCGCAGGCTGCTTATTTATTGCCAGTGGATGCTTTGGTGCAAGAGCTCAATTCATTAGAGCTTTCCAATGAAGATGCGGATCGTTTGCGCTTAGGTCAAAGAGTGCCGGTGAGCAAGCAGGGAAGTGATGAAGAATTGATGAGGATTTATCGTGGCTCGATAGAGTCATGTAATTTTATGGGTACAGCTGATTGGCGTAAGGGTGTATTGCATCCACGCCGTTTGATGGCTCAAGTAGTAGCAGTAACGAATTTAACTAATTGATAAAAGTGAAAGCAGAACTATGAGTAATATTCGCGCGTTAAGAAATATCGCCATCATTGCCCACGTTGACCACGGTAAGACTACTTTGGTTGACCAACTATTACGTCAGTCAGGCACATTCCGTGACAACCAACAGGTTGCTGAGCGCGTGATGGACTCAAACGATATTGAAAAAGAACGTGGTATCACGATCTTGTCTAAAAACTGTGCAGTTGAGTACGAAGGCACACACATTAACATCGTTGACACCCCAGGACATGCCGACTTCGGTGGTGAAGTGGAGCGCGTACTTTCAATGGTTGACGGCGTATTGTTATTGGTTGATGCGGTTGAAGGCCCAATGCCTCAAACACGTTTTGTTACTAAAAAAGCTTTGGCGCTTGGTTTGAAGCCAATTGTTGTGGTTAACAAAGTAGACCGTCCAGGTGCGCGTATTGATTATGTTGTCAATGCAACATTTGAACTTTTTGACAAGTTAGGTGCTACGGAAGAACAGTTAGACTTCCCAGTTGTTTATGCATCTGGTTTGAGTGGTTATGCTGGTTTAACTCCAGAGGTTCGTGAGGGAACAATGGCGCCATTGTTCGAAACGGTATTGAAATATGTTCCGATTCGTGATGAAGATCCAGACGGTCCTTTACAGTTCCAAATTTCATCAATTGATTACAACAGCTATGTTGGCAAAATCGGTGTAGGCCGTATTAGCCGTGGAACTGTTAAAGCAGGTCAATCAGTGATTTGTCAAAATGGTCCTGATGGCACACCATTCAATGGTCGTGTTAACCAAGTATTGAAATTCCAAGGTTTAGAGCGCGTTCAAGTTGACCAAGCTGCTTCAGGCGATATCGTATTGATTAACGGTATTGAAGATTTAGCGATTGGTACAACAGTTTGCTCAACAGATAAGGTTGATCCACTACCAATGTTAAAAGTGGATGAGCCAACTTTGACAATGAACTTTATGGTGAACACTAGCCCATTGGCTGGACGTGAAGGTAAGTTCATTACAAGCCGTCAAATTCGTGACCGCTTGCAACGTGAATTAAAGTCGAATATGGCTTTGCGTGTTAATGACACTGATGATGACACTATATTTGAAGTGTCAGGGCGTGGTGAATTGCATTTAACCATCTTGATTGAGAATATGCGTCGCGAAGGTTATGAATTAGCTGTGTCTCGTCCACGTGTTGTCTTCCATGAAGAGAATGGTGTCAAGATGGAGCCATTTGAGAACTTAACGGTTGACGTTGAAGATACAACTCAAGGCGGCGTGATGGAAGAGTTGGGTAAACGTAAGGGTGAGTTGCAAGACATGGTTTCTGACGGTAAAGGTCGTACACGTCTTGAGTACAGAATTCCTGCTCGTGGCTTGATTGGTTTCCAGGGCGACTTCTTGACAATGACTCGCGGTACTGGACTGATGAGCCACACATTTGACACCTATGGTCCAATGAAAGAAGGCATGGTTGGTGAGCGTCATAACGGTGTATTGATTTCTCAAGATGATGGCGAAGCGGTAGCTTACGCATTGTGGAAATTGCAAGATCGCGGCCGTATGTTCGTGGTTCCTGGTGATGCTTTGTATGAAGGTATGGTGATTGGTATTCATAGTCGTGACAATGACCTTATTGTTAACCCGATCAAAGGTAAGCAATTAACTAACGTTCGTGCTTCAGGTACTGATGAAGCTGTACGTCTTGTTCCAGCAATCCAAATGTCTTTGGAATATGCAGTTGAATTTATTGCTGAAGATGAATTGGTTGAAGTAACTCCAAAGAGCATTCGTATTCGTAAGCGCTACTTAAAAGAGCACGAGCGTAAGAAGGCTAGTCGTGAGACTGCTGCTTAATTAGAAATAATCAAGCAAACCCTATAAAGCCGCTACTTCATCGTTGCGGCTTTATAGTTTTATGAGCTTTGAATACTGCTTAAAATTAATGCATATGGATATCAAGAACGGCATCAGTCCCAGTAAAGTATTTTTAGGAAATACTGATAAGACCTATGTCTACGTCATTGATTTTCTGGCGGATCGCTTTCCTAGTATTTCTAAAGAAGAATGGCTTGCACGTATGGAGCAGTCTTTGGTTTTAGATCAAGAGGGAAGGCCTTTATCGTCTGTAACTGCTTATTCTGCGAACTCTTATATTTACTATTACAGGCAGGTTGATCATGAGGAGTCTATTCCTTTTGAGGAAACTATCATTTATCAAGATGATCATTTGTTGATTGCTGATAAGCCTCATTTTTTGCCAGTTACTCCGGGTGGTCATTATTTACAAGAAACGCTCTTAGTCCGTTTGAAAAATAAAACGGGCATTTTGGATCTGAGCCCGATTCATCGGATCGATAGAGAGACAGCAGGCTTGGTTGCATTTTCCAAGAAAGCTCTTGATCGAAATTTATATCAAGCCTTATTTCGAGAGCGCGCAGTTGAAAAGGGGTACGAAGCCATTGCACCCTATCGAGATGAATTGAATAATCAATTCCCAATTCACCATCAAAGCAGATTGGAAGAGTCTGATGTCTTCATTCAAATGCATGAGGTTCCTGGGGAAGTTAACTCCGACACCATCATTCATTTAATGGAGGTCAAAGGTTTATGGGCTAAATATCAATTGCAGTTGGGTAGCGGAAAAAAGCATCAATTAAGGGTGCATATGAGCGCGTTAGGAATACCTATTAAAAACGACCTCATTTATCCTGAGCTAAAGGCGCACTTGAAGACGGGGCATGATTTCAGTCAGCCATTGCAATTATTGGCCAAAGAGTTGAGATTCAAAGACCCTATAACTGGTCTTGAACATTATTTTTCCAGCCAACAAGTACTTCATCTATAAAATTGCACCATGTCAGAAAATATTAAACGCCTCGCTGTTGCTCCGATGATGGATTGGACTGATCGTCAGTGCAGGACATTTCATCGCAGTCTGACAAAAAAAACTATTCTCTATAGTGAAATGGTGACAACGGGTGCATTGATACATGGTGATGTGCCACGTCATCTAGATTTTGATGAGATCCAACATCCTGTTGTTCTCCAATTGGGTGGAAGTGAGGCACAAGATTTGGCAAGTTCTGCCAAGTTGGCCAAACAATGGGGCTACGATGAAATTGATTTGAATTGTGGTTGCCCCTCGGAGAGGGTTCAGCGGGGTTCCTTTGGAGCTTGTTTAATGGCTGAACCTGATTTAGTTGCTGATTGCGTGAAGGCAATGGTCGATTCGGTTGATATTCCGATTACAGTCAAACATCGTATTGGCCTCAATGAAATGGATGTTCGGGAAAATCAAAAAGACTATCAATTCACCTTGGATTTCATTTGCAAGGTGGCTGAAGCTGGTGCAAGTCAGGTCACTATTCACGCACGCAATGCTATTTTAAAAGGCCTATCCCCTAAAGAAAATAGAACCATTCCGCCGTTGCAGTATGAAGTCGCTAAACAACTTCGTTTAGATGCTAAAAAGCATTTTCCTCAGCTTCAGGTTCTCCTCAATGGCGGTTTAGAAACTAATGGTGATATTGCAAGATATTGGCATGATTTTGATGGTTTTATGATTGGTCGTGCTGCTTACCATACGCCAGGTATCATGCTCGATTGGGATGAAATGCTAGAGACAAATGGCCAAGCATTTGGACATTTTTTTGGTGTTGATCAATGGAATCGCATTACTGAAGAATTGATCCTGCAATGCAATCGATGGCTGAAAACATGTGAGTCTCAAAATGAGCCTTTTCATTTAGCTGCCATTACCCGACATATTCTTGGGTTGGCTCATGGGAAAGGCGGCTCTAAGCATTGGCGAAGAAAGTTGTCTGATTACCGTCAATTAGGGGCAGTTAAGACGGAAGGGGATGTGAGAGCCTTTTTTGAAGATGCCAATAAAGAATTACGTATGTATGTTGAACAAGATGGCTCAGACGAGTTATAATCCTTTTTCTCTACGGTGGCTGTAGCTCAGTTGGTAGAGTCCAGGATTGTGATTCCTGTTGTCGTGGGTTCGAGCCCCATCAGCCACCCCAAAATTAAAAGGCCTCTTCAAATTGAAGAGGCCTTTTGCTTTTCTCTTATGGATTTTGGTGAAAATAAATCATCAAACTTATTAATATCATCCCAATCGATATTTGGCTCAACATTGATCTATAGGTTAATTTATGAACAATACGGTTTTCAAGATTTTCCATATCTCGAGCGATATCTTTTCTGAGATCTCTAAAGCTGTCCCATAGATTGTTAATCTGGGTTCTTAGATCTTTAATTTCACCCCTTACATCCTTAATTTCTCCTCTTACATCCTTAATTTCTTCTCTCACTTCTTTGATATCGTTTTTTAACTCATTGCGTACTTGGTGCAACTCATCTTTTGTTGCGAGATCTTTTTGTTCTTTTGATACATTATTCATTGCGTGACTGAGACTACTTGCCTGCGTGTTACTAAAGCCATTCACCTCAAAAGTTTCTTTCATTTTTAGAGTGTCGATCATCGGGTCTCCCTGGTTGCTAAAGCAATAGCTTATATTTTTTATAAGTAAATGACAAATCAACAAAAATGATGGTGAGTAAATTGTGAGGTTATTAAAAGCCGAATAGTTTTGTGTTCATGAGAAAATCTACCTTGTGAAGAAAATCATTAATCTGCTAGCGCATGGCTTCTTGTGGTTCTTGGCCGTCGTCCCCTATTCATGGGTGGTTAAGATCGGCTATGGAATTGCAGTTATTGCCCCAAGATTCTCTAAATCCCGCGTCAAAATTATTAATGCCAATCTCAAGGCTTGCTTTCCACATCTTAGCCAGCAAGAGCGTGATGCGATTGCCACAGAAAATTGGCGCTTAATGGGAAGAAGCTTTGCTGAACGTGGTCGTCTGTGGTTAGGGTCCGCTCAGTCCATTCATGAATTTGTAACCGTTTATCCAGAAGTGGATATGAATGACGGTAAGCCTCGTATTTATGTCAGCATGCATCTCATGGGAATTGAAGCTGGGTTGATTGCTATCACGATGCATCTCAAAAAAATTAAGGCAGCCCCAGGTATTACCTTGTATGTGTTTATGAAGAACGAACATTTTGAGCCACGTATCAAGAAATGGCGTGAGCGCTTTGGCGCCAAGATGTTGTTACGAGAGCATCATGGACGAGAACTTTTACGTGAAGCTCGTAAAGGTACTTTTGTTTGTATTTCACCAGATATGGATTTAGGCAGAAAAGATTCTGAGTTTGTTCCATTCTTTGGTGTTTCAACGAATACAGTTTTATCTGTTTCGAAAATGGCTAAAGTTGCCGGAGCAGAGGTATGCCCAATATATACAGTACTTAGAGAGGATGGTTCAGGCTACGATTGTCATGTTGGTAAACCTTGGCTGAACTTCCCAAGTGATGATCCGGTGGCTGATACAACTCGAATGAATCAATATTTTGAAGAGGTGATTAAGCCTCGTATAGCTGAGTATTACTGGGTCCACAAACGATTTAAAAATCGCCCTGAAGGTCAGGCTTCAATTTATTAGAGACCGCCTGGTCTAATTAAGCCAACAGCGAGACCTTCAATCGTGATTTCATCACGACGTGGGTCAACAATAATATTTTCAAAGTCAGGGTTTTCTGCAATCAATTCAATCTTGATGCCGTGAGGACCTTTTTGTTGAGACCAACGTTTAACAGTGACTTCATCGTCTAAGCGTGCCACCACAATTTCACCGTTGCGGGCTTCAGTTGTTTTCTTAACCGCAAGATAGTCGCCATCTAGGATACCTGCGTCACGCATACTCATACCGCGTACTTTTAATAAATAATCCGCACCTTTATCGAATAAAGATGGATCACAAGGTACTTGTTTTTGAATATGCTCAACAGCCAAAATAGGCGAGCCTGCAGCCACTCGACCAATCAGAGGCAAAGTTAATTGTTGTAGCGCTGGAATAGGTAGGGTGAGTTGTTTTGATAACTTAATGCCTCTTGAGGTGCCAGGCGTTAATTCCACATAACCTTTTCGAGCTAAAGCACGTAAATGTTCTTCTGCGGCATTCGCTGAAGCAAAACCTAAGCGGGTGGCGATTTCTGCTCGAGTCGGAGGTAAACCACTTCGAGATATGGCATCCGTAATAAGCCCTAGAATCTCTTCTTGGCGAGCCGTTAACTTCGGTTTTGCTGTATTTGTATCCATGCTGTGATTCTATACAGTGATTTCGCAAGATGCAATACCCATTGATAATGTTTTTTATGAATTCTGGAAATTTATTACTTTTAGGTATGGGCGGCACTATCGCTGGTTTGGCCGGTGACCCTAAAAAGCCAATGGCTTATCAGGCAGGTCAAATTCCAACCCAAGCATTACTCGAGGGGTTGGGGCTAGAGCCTGATTTTGGTGAGATCGAAGTGCATCAGATTGCCAATATCGATAGTCGCCACATGAGTGAAGAGCTGCTCATGCAATTGGCATGGGCTGTTAAAGCTGGCCTAGAGCGAGATGATATTTCTGGCATTGTGATTACTCATGGAACTGACACCATGGAGGAAACCGGTGTGTTCCTTCACGCAACGCTAGGCAAACTGGCCAGTCATTACCGTAAGGCCGTTGTTTTAACGGGTGCTATGTTGCCTGCTAATGCTGAACATGCGGATGGTCCAAGTAACTTAAGGGCTGCTCTGTATATGGCTAAGGAAGCCAGAGAAACACAGCAATACGGCATCTTGGCTGTTATGGCCGGTAAACCATGTTTGGCAAGAGACCTTTCTAAACAACACACTCACGCCTTAGATGCTTTGGTTGTTAATGCGCGTGAGTTAGATGGCCCGATTCATAAGCGCCAGGCAGACTTAAATCTCCCTACTCAGATGGTTTGGCCTTGGATTGAAATTGTGACGAGCCATGGGGGTGCCAGTGGCCGTTTGGTGGATATGTTGACGAGTCAAGGTGTTGAGGGAATCGTGATTGCTGGTACAGGTCAGGGTAGTGTTCATCAAGCTTTGGCCCAACACCTAGTTTTGGCGGCTGAAGCTGGTATTGCGGTGGTGAGATCCTCAAGAACTGGCGCCGGGGCTGTATTTTCAGAGATTCCTGAGCCTGATAGTGCTTGGAACTGGCTTTCAGCAAGAGATTTAACCCCTGCAAAAGCCAGAATAGCCCTCCAATTAGCACTTTTAGAGGCAAATTCAAGGAAAACTGAGGATTGGCAGAGTATTTTTGCTACAATCTAAGGCTCTAGTTTTTTTACCTTGTCACACTGGTCAATGGGCTAAATCCAGTTCATTGAGACGCCCAGGTGACTTTTATCCATAAGGAGTAATTAATGCGTCATTACGAAATCGTTTTTATCGTCCATCCGGACCAAAGCGAGCAAGTACCTGCCATGGTTGAAAAGTACAAAAGTACTATTACAACTCAAGGTGGCAAAGTTCACCGCGTTGAAGATTGGGGCCGTCGTCAAATGGCTTACATGATCGACAAACTTGCTAAAGCTCACTACGTTTGCATGAACATTGAGTGTGGTCAAGCTACTCTTGATGAACTAGAGCACGGCTTTAAGTTCAACGATGCTGTATTGCGTCACTTGGTTATCAAGACAAAGAAAGCTGAAGTAGAGCCTTCAATCATGATGAAGCAAGTTGAACGTGAAGAAGCTCGTAAAGCTCTTCAAGCAACGGAGGCGCCTGCTGCCTAATAGGCACTGAGCGGGTTTGGGTTGAATCATTTCATCCTAACAGCCGCCCTGGTCGCTAAGGAAGCTCTTCGATATACCCCTGCAGGAATTCCTGTTATTGAATGCCAACTAGAACATAGTGGCGAGGTTCAAGAGGCAGGTAGTGCAAGGCAAGTCAGAATGAGTCTCGAAGCGATTGCTATCGGATCAGTTCATAAGCAACTTGATCAGATGGAGTTGGGGAGGTTAGCTAGATATGAAGGATTTTTAACTCTTAAGAACCTGCGCAGCCAGCGACTCGTCTTTCATATCACGCATATTGAATTGTAAAAAGGAAACATCATGGCATTTGTAAAAAAAGGTGATGACCGCAAGAACAAGCGTCCAGCACAAAACCCATTATTTAAACGTAAACGTTTCTGCCGCTTTACCGCTGCTAACGTTGACCAGATCGATTACAAAGATGTAGACACACTTCGTGACTTCATCGGTGAAAACGGCAAGATCACTCCTGCACGTTTAACTGGTACTAAAGCTTTGTATCAGCGCCAATTAGAGACAGCTATCAAACGCGCGCGCTTTTTAGCTTTGATGCCTTTCACTGACCAACATAAGAAATAATCAGGAGTCACTATGCAAATTATTCTCCTAGAAAAAGTAGCTAACCTTGGTAACTTAGGCGACGTTGTTCGCGTTAAAGATGGTTTTGCTCGTAACTTTTTGATCCCACAACGTATGGCTCGTCGTGCTACAGCTACAGCAATCGCTGAGTTTGAGGCAAAACGTGCTGAGTTGGAAAAACTAGCAGCTGAGAAATTAGCGGCAGCAGAAGCAGTTGGCGCTAAGTTGACTGGTTTAGTAGTTGAAATCAAACAAAAGGCTGGTGTTGATGGCCGTTTGTTCGGATCAGTAACTAACCATGATGTTGCTGATGCTTTGAAAGCTAAGGGCTTCACAGTTGAAAAAGCTTCAGTACGTATGCCAACAGGTCCATTAAAGATTGTTGGTGATCACAAATTATCTGTAGCTGTTCACACAGACGTAGTTGTTGAAATTACTGTCCAAGTGATTGGTGAGCAGGCCTAATTAATCATTTGATTGAACGATATCTACTTGATATCATCAGTTCATGATTGATTCAGCTGTTCAAGCTTTAAAAGTACCTCCGCATTCCGTCGAGGCCGAGCAATCGGTGCTCGGCGGTTTGCTTTTGGACAACTCCGCGTGGGATAGAGTTGGGGATGTGCTGACTGAAAAAGACTTCTATCGTCCTGATCATGGCTTGATTTATCGTGTTATCGGTAAATTAGTGGGTGAGGGCATGCCGGCTGATGTGATTACTGTATCTGAGGCAATGAAAACTCAAGGTGGTGGCGATACGATTGGTATCGATTACCTCAATGCATTGGCTCAATCAACGCCAAGCGCTTCTAATATCCGTGGTTACGCTGAAATTGTGCGTGACCGCAGTGTTCTACGTCGCCTTATTCAAACCTCAGACACCATTGCTGGTAGTGCATTCACTCCGGATGGCCGTTCTGTTCAAACTATTTTGGATGAGGCTGAATCTCGTATTTTGGCTATCGGTGAAGAGGGTAGTCGCGGTAAAACAGACTATTTTGAAATTGCACCTTTGTTGACCGATGTTGTGAATCGAATAGATGAGCTGTATCACCGTCAAGGTTCTAGCGATGTGACAGGTGTATCCACAGGATTTATAGATCTTGATCGCCAAACCAGCGGACTTCAAAAGGGTGACTTAATTATTGTTGCTGGAAGACCGTCAATGGGTAAGACAGCTTTTTCTGTCAATATTGCTGAAAACGTGGCGCTCAAAGAAGGTTTACCTGTTTTGGTTTTTTCTATGGAAATGGGCGCCTCTCAGTTAGCATCTCGTATCTTGGGTTCAGTCGGTCGCATCGATCAATCTCGTATGAGAACTGGTAAGTTGACTGATGATGAATGGCCTAAGATCACTGAAGCTATTTCTCGCCTCAATGAAACTACCATCATGATTGATGAGACTGGGGCACTCAGCAGTCTTGAGTTGCGTGCTAGAGCTAGACGTATTGCTCGTAAGTGCGGTGCCTTAGGCTTAATTGTTGTCGACTACTTGCAATTGATGAGCGGTAATTCAGGTGCAAATGGTGAAAACCGTGCAACTGAAATTTCAGAAATTTCAAGATCGCTCAAATCATTGGCTAAAGAGTTGCAATGTCCAGTGGTTGCTTTATCACAGTTAAATCGTGGTTTGGAACAGAGACCTAATAAACGTCCTGTTATGTCAGATTTGCGTGAATCTGGCGCTATTGAGCAGGATGCTGACGTGATTCTATTTATCTATCGTGATGAGGTGTATCACCCTGATACGACAACAGATAAGGGTATTGCTGAGATTATTTGCGCAAAACAGCGTAATGGTCCTATTGGCACGGTGAAGCTCGGCTGGCAGGGTCAATTTACTAAATTTGATAACTTAGCCCTAGGGCAAGGTCAGTCATCTGGTGGCTACGAACCATTTTAATAATTTAGCTGAATTCTGACTTAAATAGACTAAAATCATGTCACTTTTGTGTCATGTCATATAAGGATGTCTATGTTCGGTCGATTCATGCCTAAAGAAGAAAATTTCTTCGAATTATTTAACCAACACGTTGCTTTGTGCGTTCAAGGATCAAAAGATCTTTACCAGTTAATCAACGACCTTCCTAACGCTGCTGAGCACTCTCGCGCTATTCAGGCATCCGAGAAAAAAGCGGACAAAATTACCCACGAAACAATTGATTTACTGCATAAGACATTTATTACGCCTTTGGATCGTGATGAGATTCATAAGCTCATCACAACTATGGATGACATCCTTGATTTAATGGAAGATGTTGCTGAAGTGATTCAGTTATATGATGTAACTCAAGTGACACCTGAGGCAATTGAGTTGGCTCGTATCTGTGAGGCTTGCTGTGAGCGTGTGAATGCTGCCGTGCTTAAGTTAAACGATATGAGAAACGCCAAAGATATTTTGCGTATTTCTACAGAAATTGACATGCTTGAGTCTGATGCTGACCGAGTGATGCGCAGTGCAATTTCTCAGCTATTCCGTAATGAAAATGACTTCAAGCGTTTGATGAAGTTAAAGGCTGTTTACGAGTTGTTGGAAACCATCACAGATAAATGTGAAGACGTTGCTAACATTCTCGAAGGTATTGTTCTGGAAAACGCGTAATGACTCCAGTGGAAATGAGTATTTGGGTAGTAGCTCTTTTAGTAGGGCTAGCCTTGCTATTCGACTTTATGAATGGCTTCCACGATGCTGCTAACTCAATTGCTACGGTTGTTTCAACTGGGGTTTTGAAACCTCAGCACGCTGTGGCAATGGCGGCATTTTTTAACTTTATTGCTATTTTAATTTTCCAATTAAAAGTAGCCGCTACTGTTGGCAAGGGCACTATTGATCCATCGATCGTGGATCATTACGTTATTTTTGGCGCTTTAGTTGGGGCTATTTTTTGGAATATTGTTACTTGGTGGGGCGGCATCCCTTCTAGTTCCTCTCATGCTTTGATTGGTGGATTGGTTGGTGCTGCTTTAGCCAAGGCAGGTCCTACGGCTTTGATTAGCTCTGGTGTGATTAAAACGGTTGCATTTATTTTGGTATCACCACTTTTAGGATTTGCATTAGGCGCTTTGCTGATGCTACTTTGTTCATGGCTATGTTTCAGAATGTCTCCGGCTCACGTAGACCGTTGGTTTAGACGCTTACAGCTAGTGTCTGCTTCGATGTACAGTTTGGGTCACGGTGGTAATGATGCTCAGAAAACAATCGGTATTATTTGGTTGTTGCTACTAACGGGCGGCTATATGTCTACTGCTGATACATCTCCCCCTCTGTGGGTCATCGTGTCATGTTATGTGGCCATTGGCTTAGGAACATTATTTGGTGGCTGGCGAATTGTTAAAACAATGGGTCAGAAAATTACAAAGCTCAAACCATTTGGTGGTTTCTGTGCAGAAACAGGTGGCGCCATGACTTTGTTCTTGGCAGGTGCCTTGGGTATTCCTGTATCTACAACCCATACGATTACAGGTGCTATTGTTGGTGTTGGTTCAGCCCGTCGTATGTCATCAGTTCGTTGGGGTTTAGCGGGTAGCATTGTTTGGGCTTGGGTTCTGACCATCCCAGCCTCCGCTTTGGTTGCTGCCGCAGCTTGGTGGATTGGTAAGCAAATTCTTTAATTACCAAGATCTAAGACCTTAGTAAAAAAGCCTGAGAATCTCAGGCTTTTTTTATTGGGTTTGTTGACTGGATTATTAATACCGCGATGGAACAACTCGTCGCGCTTCTGTGTAACGTTCTGACCAATAACTTGATGTGATTTTGTCTAAACGTACGGTACCTCCTTTTGATGGTGCATGAACGAAACGCCCTTTGCCAACATAAATGCCAACGTGAGAATACGGTCCACCTTGTGTATTGAAAAATACCAAATCGCCTGGTGCAGGAGTTTGATTTCCAAGTGATTGACCAACTTGACCAATTTCTTGAGTGGTTCTTGGGAGCTTTTTATTAGCAGCACGTTCATATACATAGCCAATCAGGCCGCTACAGTCAAAGCCTCCTTTGGGCGTATTGCCGCCATAACGATACGGCACGCCTACCAAGCCAATGGCTGCGATAGAGATATCCTCTAGACCCACACTGACTTCTTTATCAAAATCAGGTAAAGATGAAAATCTGGGGAATATGGCGCACGCAGAAAGTAGACTTAAGCTGCTTCCTAATACAATCACTCGCCTTATGTTTCCCTTGGGCGATAAAAAAGAAGGCGAGATTTCTCTCGCCTTCTTGCGTTTGAAGCCATTAAAGAGCATCAGCGGCGTGATCTGCCAAGCGTGAACGTTCGCCACGAGCAAGTGTTACATGACCGCTATGACGCCAACCTTTAAAGCGATCAACAACATACGTTAAGCCTGATGAACCTTCCGTGAGGTATGGCGTGTCAATCTGTGCAATATTGCCTAAGCACACAATCTTTGTGCCTGGACCAGCGCGAGTTACCAAGGTTTTCATTTGCTTAGGTGTTAAGTTCTGAGCTTCATCGATGATCACAAACTTACTTACAAAGGTTCTGCCACGCATAAAGTTCATACTCTTGACCTTGATGCGTGAACGAATTAACTCTTGTGTGGCTGCGCGACCCCATTCCCCAGCGCCATCTTCATTGCGGTGAAGTACTTCTAAATTATCGTCAAATGCACCCATCCAAGGCTGCATTTTTTCTTCTTCCGTGCCCGGCAGGAATCCAATATCTTCGCCGACTGGAACGGTAGCGCGAGTAATGATGATTTCGTTATACCGTTTGCTATCTAGGACTTGCTCAAGAGCTGCAGCTAAGGCCAATAAAGTTTTACCCGTACCCGCTTGACCTAGCAATGTTACAAAATCGACATCAGGATTCATGAGCAAATTCATGGCAAAGTTTTGCTCACGATTGCGGGCAGTAATGCTCCACACATTATTCTTTTGATGTGAAAAATCACGCAAAGTTTGAAGGAGGGCTGTTTTGCCTTGAACTTCTTTCACTTGAGCGTAAAAGGGTGTGCCGCCATCTGCATTTTCTTGATACACAAACTGATTGACCATCATCTGGTTCACGGTTGGGCCAGTGACTCGATAGAACATTGTTCCAGATTTGGCATCACTCCAGCTCTCCATATCTTTGCCATGCTTAGGCCAGAAATCGACGGGCAGTTGCAATACCCCCGAGTACATCAAATCACGGTCTTCTAAAACTTGGTCGTTAAAGTAATCTTCTGCAGGCAGGCCTAATGCGCGTGCCTTGATACGCATATTGATATCTTTTGATACCAATACCACTTGACGATCTTTACGGCTGTTGTGAAGCTCGCGCACCACACCCAAAATCATGTTATCTGCTTTACCTGTAGGTAGGCCCTCAGGGAGGCTAATATTGTTTAATTCCACCTGGAAATAAAGGCTGCCAGTAGCATCTTTATTGCCAAGTTTATTAAGTGGTATGCCTTCTTCAAGAATGCCACTAGTATTAGCTACCAGTTGATCTAAAGATCGACTCACAGTACGAGCGTTCCTAGCGACTTCGCTCATACCTTTTTTATGATTATCTAATTCCTCTAGAGTCATCATTGGCAAATAAACGTCATGCTCTTCAAAGCGAAAGAGTGCAGATGGGTCGTGCATTAATACATTGGTATCTAAAACAAAGAGGCGAATAATGCCGTCATCAGGTATCTTGCGAACACGTGCTGATGTTTTAGCTACATTAGATGTATTTGTTTTCTTAGACTTGGTGCTTGATCTCATTTTCTCAATCGCTACATCAGCTAGTGAGAAGGCACTTGGTTCCTCTATCGTATCTTCGTTACTGAGCTCTGAAACTGTTTCTAATTCTAGAACTTCTTCTGCATCCTCAACTTCAATTCTTTTTGGTCGTTTTTTTAAATCTGCTTTAGGTTGACGGCTAATGTTAACTTTATCGGCGGCTTGAGTTGGGATCGGTGGCAAAGGCATTCCGGAGGTCTCCTAATAAAGAAAAAACCGCCTACCTGGTGGGGTGGCGGTTATCGAGGTATAAGTATTTTTTAACATCTAAGTGATAAGTTATATTAATTTTTAAGACAATGCAATCGTCAACACCACTTAGATAAAAATAATTTATAAAGCTTGGGCTGCCTTAAGTACTTCTTGGACGTGTCCAGGGATTTTTAGACCGCGCCATTCGTGACGAAGCACTCCTGCTTCATCAATTAGAAAGGTGCTGCGCTCAATACCACGCACTTGTTTGCCATACATATTCTTCATTTTCATGACGCCAAACATTTGACAGAGAACTTCTTCAGTGTCTGCTAGAAGTTCAAAAGGAAGTTCAATCTTCCGTTTGAAGTTCTCATGAGACTTAAGGTTATCTCTTGAAATGCCAACTACAAGGGTATTGGCTTTAGTGAATTCATCAATAGCATCTCTAAATTCCATTGATTCAACAGTGCAACCTGGGGTTGAGTCTTTGGGATAGAAATACATCACGACTTTTCTGCCTTGGCAGGCACTTGGATTGAAAACCAGATTACTTGTGGCTGGTATTTCAAAATAGGGAATAGGTTTACCTAATACAACAGTCATACAGTCTCCATAGTTCTAATTTATGTTTTTTTAATTACTGTATTTATATCAGACTTATGACTCAAAATTCATTTTTATAAGACTACTTTTCAATGATGAGAGCAGCTAGAACGTTTCTTCCTTCAGCCATTAGAACGTTATAGGTTCTACAGGCCGCTTGTAAGTCCATGGTTTCAATGCCGATTTTTGCCTGAATTAAGGGAGCAATTAGCTCTGGGCGAGGAAATTGGATCTTTTTGCCGCTCCCAAAAATCACTAAAGCGGGCTTTTTCTCAGCTATTTTTTGAAAATGAGCCGGGCTGAGATCCCTAAATTCGGTACAAGACCAAGGAATAACAGGGCCCTCTGGCATTAAAAGAATGGAAGTTTCATAGCGTACGGCATTAATTTCAATGTAATTGGGGCCATAGGCTGAAACAGTGTTGAGGGTGGGTTGGCGATCTGGTTGTAGTTTCACGTGGGTAGACCCTCAGGCTCTGTCATAATTACAAAATTATAGATAAATTAAGACTTTATAGTGTTTTGACAAGACTTTAAGTGATTAGCGTGAAAGAAATTAAAAAATCCTCCAAATTAAGTAACGTTTGCTATGACATTCGTGGTCCAGTGCTTGAGCTCGCTCAACAAATGGAGGAAGAAGGTCAAAAGATCATTAAGCTCAATATTGGTAATGTGGGCGTTTTTGGTTTTGACCCACCTGAAGAAATTCAGCTGGACATGATTCGTAATTTGCCGAATGCTGCTGCTTACTCAGACTCAAAAGGTATTTTTTCTGCTCGTAAAGCAATCATGCATTACTGCCAGGAGAAGGGTATTGATGGCGTTACCTTAGACGATATCTACACAGGTAATGGTGTTTCTGAACTCATCGTCTTAGCAATGAATGCCTTATTAAATGGTGGTGATGAGGTTTTAGTTCCTGCGCCTGACTATCCTTTATGGACAGCAGCTGTGAGTCTTTCAGGCGGTACTCCAAAGCATTACTTATGCGATGAATCTAAAGATTGGTCGCCAGATATCGCAGATATCAAATCGAAGATCACGCCTAACACCAAAGCGATTGTTGTGATCAATCCTAACAACCCTACGGGTGCTTTGTATGGCGATGCGGTTCTCAAAGAAATCATCGCAGTGGCTCGTGAGCATGGCTTGATTATTTTTGCTGATGAGATCTACGACAAAACTTTGTTTGATGGTGAGACTCATACTTCTATTGGTTCACTTTCTACAGATGTGGTGACTGTCACATTTAACGGCTTGTCAAAAAACTATCGTTCATGCGGTTATCGCTCAGGTTGGATGGTGGTTTCAGGCGACAAGAGTGGCGCTAAGGATTACATTGAAGGCTTGAATATGCTTTCATCGATGCGCCTTTGCGCTAACGTGCCTGGTCAATATGCCATTCAAACGGCATTAGGTGGTTATCAAAGTATTGATGACTTAGTTGCTGAAGGTGGGCGTTTACGTCGCCAACGAGACTTGGCTTGGGAGTTAGTCACCAAAATCCCTGGCGTTAGTTGTGTGAAGCCTAAGGCTGCTTTGTATCTCTTTCCAAAACTAGATCCTGACATGTATCCAATCGAAAATGATCAAAAGTTCATTGCTGATTTGTTACGTGAAGAAAAGGTTTTATTGGTTCAGGGTAGCGGTTTTAATTGGCCGTATCCGGATCATTTCAGAATTGTTTTCTTGCCTCATGAGGATGTCCTGCGTGAAGCGATTAATCGTTTAGCCAAGTTCTTGGAGCGTTATCGCAAGAAGTTCGGCAAAAAATAATTTTTATATTTAATTAACATTTACTAAGTTAGAGCATTTATTCATGAAACCTATTCAAGTTGGTCTTTTAGGCATTGGCACTGTGGGTGGTGGCGTATTCACTGTTTTAGAGCGTAACCAGGAAGAGATTAAGCGACGCGCTGGCCGTGGCATTCAAATCCACACAGTCGCCGATCTTGATACCAAGCGTGCTGAAGACTTAGTCAAGGGTCGCGCGAAGGTTGTCAATGATGCTAAGCTAATTGTTAACAATCCTGAGATTGACGTTGTTGTTGAGTTAATTGGTGGTTATGGCATTGCTAAAGAGTTGGTGTTGTCTGCGATCAATAACGGTAAGCATGTTGTAACAGCGAATAAAGCTTTATTAGCTGTTCATGGCAATGAAATTTTTGCTGCGGCTCAAGCTAAAGGCGTCACAGTAAACTTTGAGGCTGCAGTTGCTGGTGGTATTCCAATCATTAAGGCTTTGCGTGAAGGTTTAACTGCGAACCGCATCGAGTGGATCGCAGGCATCATCAATGGAACAACGAATTTCATTCTTTCAGAGATGCGCGACAAAGGTTTAGATTTTGATGTGGTGTTGAAAGAAGCACAGCGTTTAGGTTACGCAGAAGCAGATCCTACTTTTGATATTGAAGGTGTTGACGCTGCTCATAAAGCCACCATCATGAGCGCAATTGCGTTTGGTATTCCAATGCAATTTGATAAAGCTTATGTGGAAGGCATTACTAAGTTATCTGCAGTAGATATTAAATACGCAGAGCAACTAGGCTACCGCATTAAGTTATTGGGTATTACTAAGAAAACGGATGATGGCATTGAGTTGCGCGTCCATCCAACATTGATCCCTACTAAGCGTTTGATTGCAAACGTGGAGGGCGCAATGAACGCAGTTCAGGTAATGGCTGATGCTGTCGGTACAACTTTGTATTACGGTAAAGGTGCTGGTGCAGAACCAACAGCTTCTGCCGTGATTGCTGACTTGGTTGACGTGACCCGTTTACAAACTGCTGATCCAGAGCAGCGTGTACCTCACTTAGCTTTCCAGCCGGGTTCTGTTGTTAATACAAGCGTGATGCCGATTGGTGAGATTACAACAAGTTACTACTTGCGTTTGCGTGTAGCTGATGTCACAGGTGTATTGGCTGATATCACGCGTATTTTGGCTGACAGCGGTATCTCTATTGATGCCATGTTGCAGCGTGAAGCTGATGATGGTGAAAATCAAACTGACTTGATCATGTTGACTCATGAAACAAAAGAAAAGCATATTTTGACTGCTATTAATAAGATTGAATCTTTGAATACTGTTGAGGGTTCTGTCACTAAGATTCGTTTAGAAAACTTAAGCTAATTAAATTACATGCGTTACTTATCAACTCGTGGTCACCAGGCCAATCAATCTTTTTCGGAAATCCTTTTAGGTGGTTTGGCTGCTGATGGGGGGCTATATTTACCTGAGCAATATCCGCAAGTCAGTGGAGCTCAATTGGATGCTTGGCGTGGTTTGTCATACGCTGACTTGGCATTCGAGGTTTTAAGTCTATATTGCGATGACATTCCTAAGGAAGACCTTAGGGTGCTCGTTAAAAAAACTTATACATCACAAGTTTATTCGAATGGACGGGCTGATGATCGTGCTGAAGACATTACGCCGATCCATTGGTTGGGCGATGAGGGTGGCACGCGTTTAGGCTTACTAAGCTTATCCAATGGTCCAACGCTTGCCTTCAAAGATATGGCGATGCAACTCCTGGGCAACCTATTTGAATATACCCTCAATAAACAGGGACAAGCGCTGAATATATTGGGTGCAACTTCTGGAGATACTGGTAGTGCTGCTGAATACGCGATGCGTGGTAAAAAAGGTGTCCGTGTTTTCATGTTGTCACCTAAAGGCAAGATGAGTGCGTTCCAAGTTGCCCAGATGTATTCCTTGCAGGATGAAAACATCTTCAATATCGCTATTGATGGTGTGTTTGATGATGCTCAAGATATTGTTAAAGCTGTCAGTAATGATCATGCTTTTAAAGCACAGCAAAAAATTGGTACAGTGAATTCAATTAACTGGGCTCGAGTAGTAGCTCAGGTTGTTTATTATTTCCAGGGATATTTGTTGGCGACATCCAAGAGCTCTGAAAAAGTTTCTTTCTGTGTTCCGTCTGGCAATTTTGGTAACGTTTGCGCTGGCCACATCGCTCGCATGATGGGTTTACCAATTGAAAAATTGGTGGTTGCCACGAATGAAAACGATGTTTTGGATGAGTTCTTTAAGACGGGTGTTTACCGAGCTCGTCAATCAGCTGAGACTTTTCATACAACCAGTCCATCGATGGATATTTCTAAGGCAAGCAACTTTGAGCGCTTTGTTTATGATTTGGTTGGTCGTGATGCTGCTAGAACTGCTCAAATGTTTAAAGATGTTGAAACAAAGGGTGGCTTTGATCTATCCCAAGATCCTGCATTTAAAGGTATTGGCCAATATGGATTTGTCTCAGGTAAGAGCACTCATGCCAACCGTTTAGAGACGATCAGAGATATTCATGCTAAATACAGTGTGGTGATTGATACACATACTGCTGATGGCGTCAAAGTGGCTCGCGAAAATCTACAGTCTCAAGTGCCTATGTTGGTTCTTGAAACAGCATTGCCTATTAAGTTTGCTGAGACTATTCAGGAAGCTTTAGGTCGATCGCCTGATCGTCCAGTTGCTTTTATCGGAATCGAAGATCAACCACAAAAAGTAACTGTTATGTCTGCTGATGTTAAAGAAGTTAAAGCGTTTGTAGCTCAACACACAGGCCTATAAATTCTTCAATGAGTCCGGTAACTTCTCAAGAGCAATTTATTTATCCGGTTATTGGTTTTGTTGCTTATTCCGGTACGGGAAAGACAACTCTAATTGAGAAATTGATTAAAGATTTAACTTTGCGATCTATTAAAGTGTCGGCGATCAAGCATACGCATCATCATTTTGATATCGATCGTCCTGGGAAAGACTCATACCGTCACCGCGAAGCAGGGGCACAAGAAATTTTGCTGGTGTCAGATCAACGTTGGGTTTTGATGCATGAGTTAAAAGACACTGCTGAACCTGGTATCCAAGAACAGTTAGGCAGACTATCCCCTTGTGATCTTGTGATTGTGGAAGGTTTTAAGAATGCTGTCATACCAAAAATAGAGTTATGGCGTGAAGACCATGCTGTCTGCGCGAATAATCCTTGTAGAGCAGATGAGGATTTGAACATTCAAGCGATTGCTTATCCAGGTGGTGAAGCTGCACTTCAAAAACCTCTGCTAAAACGGCCTATCAAAATTCTTGATTTGAATAATCATTCTGAAATTGCAAGCTACATCCTAGAAACAACTGGTTTATCTGCAAAATTATCTTGATGGCTTTAGACTTCGTTTATGACAAGTTCAACCAAGCATCCAACTAAACCGCCTATGAAAACTGCAGAGGAGGCATTGGCTCATTTATTGGCTCAAGCCATATCTGTAGATCAAGTTGAAATTCTAGATACGGCAGACGCCTTAGGAAGAGTCTTGGCTCAGGACGTATTGAGTCAAGTAGATGTTCCGCCGATGGATAACACTCAAATGGATGGTTACGCAGTGAGAACTGCTGATGTTAGCCACACAGGAGTGTCATTAAAAGTTTCTCAAAGAATCCCAGCAGGCCATTTGGGGCAAGCCTTAGAGCCTGGCACTATCGCAAGAATTTTTACCGGTGCAACCATTCCTGATGGTGCTGATGCGATTGTGATGCAGGAAGTTTGCGAGGTGAATGGTGACATGGTGACCATTCAAGAAATTCCGGAATCAGGACAGTGGATTCGTCGACGGGGCGAGGATTTAAAAGCAGGGCATGTTTGTTTATTTAAAGGCACGCTGCTAAGAGCACAAGAACTGGGAGTTCTTGCTTCTGCTGGATATGCCAAGTTACCAGTATTCCGAAAATTAAAGGTGGCTGCATTTTTTACAGGTGATGAGCTAACTTTACCAGGCCAGCCACTCAAGCCTGGCAGTATCTACAACTCCAATAGAAATACTTTATTGGCATGTATTCGATCTTTAGGATGTGAGGCCACTGATTTGGGTATCGTCCCAGATACTTTAGAGGCCACAAGAGATGCCCTAAGACGTGCTAGTGATGGTCATGATTTGATCATTACTTCTGGTGGCGTTTCTGTAGGCGAGGAAGACCACATCAAACCTGCAGTCACCGCTGAAGGTCGTTTGGATATGTGGCAGATTGCTATAAAGCCAGGCAAGCCTCTAGCATTTGGGGCAGTGAAAAAACAAGGTCCGCAGACAGAAGAAGCTACTGAAACATGGTTTATGGGGTTGCCTGGCAATCCTGTTTCTAGTTTTGTCACTTTTTTATTGTTTGTCAGGCCCTTTATAGCCAAGCTGCAGGGTCGCCAAAATTTAGCAACGCCATCAATATCCATTCGGGCTGACTTTGATTGGGTAAAACCTGATCGTCGCAACGAGTTTTTACGCGTTCGTATGAATGACAAGGGCGGCTTAGATTTATTCCCTAATCAAAGCTCTGGCGTTTTGACCAGTGCCTCTTGGGCTGATGGTTTTGTTGATAACCCAGGGTCTCAAGTAATTAAAAAAGGTGATTTTGTGAAATATATGCCTTTTTCAGGAATGCTTTAAGCTCCCATTATGAAAATCACGATCAAATTTTTTGCATCCTTAAGGGAGTCTCTTGAAAGTTCAGGAGAGGTACTAGAAACTCCTGCGGAGGTCACTACGGTTGTTGAGTTAAAAGAGTATTTGATGGCAAGAGGCGAACCGTGGGTTTCAGTATTGGCCACAGGTAAAGCAGTGCGCATGGCTCTGAATCATCAGATCATTGAGCATGATGCCCCATTGCAAGAAGGCGCTGAAGTGGCCTTTTTCCCACCGGTGACTGGCGGATAAGAGGAATTTAAATGCCCGTTCGTATTCAAACTCAAGATTTCGACCTTTCTACTGAGCTGAAGCAATTGAGGCAGGGTGATGCACGCGTGGGTGCTGTAGCGGCATTTGTTGGTACTGTCCGCGATCAAAATGATGGCTCACAAGTTTCTGCTATGACTTTGGAGCACTATCCCGGCATGACTGAAAAGTCTCTTGAAGAAATCATTCAAAAAGCCAAAGAGCGCTGGGATATTTTCGATGTTTTAATTATTCATCGTGTAGGCCCATTGGATATTGAGGATCAAATTGTTTTGACAGCAGTAACTAGCGCACACCGTGGTGAAGCATTTGCTGCCTGTGAATTTGTTATGGACTATTTAAAGACTTTGGCACCTTTTTGGAAGAAAGAAGATACGGAGTCTGGCTCGCGTTGGGTTGATGCACGTCTTAGCGATGATGAAGCACTAAAAAAATGGGAGTGATCAATTCCAATTGATTCTCCATACATCACATCAAGCGTTTAAAAGGCGGTAAACCTGCGATCAATTTTTTCCCATAGGGCTTGGTTTTTAGTCGCTTGTCTAAAACAATAATTTTGGCTGTGTCTGTCTCAGTTCGTATTCCGCGACCTACCCATTGTTGAAGCTTGAGTGCTACTGCTGGCACACTAATTTCGTAAAAAGGATTCCCTTGGTTTTTCTCAAGCCACTCTGATTTGGCTTCTTCAACAGGGGAGTCAGGTGGTGCAAATGGTAATTTGGTAATTACCACGACTTCACATAATTTACCTGGCAAATCCATGCCCTCACCAAAACTCTGCATGCCAAACAATATGCTTCTCTGGCCTTTTTCAATACGTTGTTCATGTTGTGCTAGTAGCTTGGGGCGCGCTTGATCACCTTGCATCAGAACATCTCGCAGAAAATCTTCCGGCAAATCTTCATAAACCTGTTTCATTTGCTTTTTAGATGTAAATAAAACCAATGCACCATTTTTCAGATCTTCAAGTTCTCTAGGGATAGCTTCTGATAACTCTTGAGTATGACCTTGTGCATTGGCACTTGGGCACTCTTGCATATCCGGTACAGAAAAAGTTCCCTGTTCCTCGTAATTGAAGGGGGATTGAGCTTCAAAAGTTTGGGTTGCTGGAAACCAATTGAGGCCGGTTTGCCTGAGGAAGTACTGAAAGTCACCTAAGGTTTGTAAAGTGGCCGAAGTTAGTATGGCTGCTGAGCTCTTAGACCATAAGGTTTGCGCCAAATTTTGTGCCGCACTGATAGGCGAGGCATGAAGCTTAAAGTCAAAACTAGATCCTAAGTCTTGCCACTCTACCCATTTGGCAATAGGTGGATCAGACGCTGCTTGCATCAAATGCCAGGTACTTGATAGGTTTTCTGTTTTAGATTGGTAGCTACCAATTTCTAAAATTGACGGACCGAAGGACTCTTTATCAATACTGTTATTTCTTTGGTCATTCAGTTGCTGCAATATTTTGGCAACACGGTTATTGAGGCCAATGGCCAGTGGCCCCATTGTTTCTGCATAACTGGTGAATTCATCAGACAGTTCACCATTCTTAAAGCGTTGAATAGTATTTTCATGAGTTACAAAATTTGATAAGCGCAAAGAATTAATCATCGCGCGTGTATGCATGATGAGATCTTCTACGAGTCCATGTACTTCTTCAACGGTTTTTCCATTGGACTCAGGAAGCAAGGCGTCAGCACGAAGAACTGCAGCATTAATCTTTTCTAACCATCGGGTACTGGCGATTAAACCAACTGATGAAGCAAAGTGCTTGATACCCACAGCCGGTAAGTTGTGTGCTTCATCAAATATGTAAAGAGTCTCAGATGGGTCTGGGAGGATCTTAGATCCTGAGGCAATGGTTGAGATAACCAAATCATGGTTAGCTACAATAATGTTAGCTTTCACCAAATCACGTCTAGCATTGAAATATGGGCAGACGTTAAAGCGTTGACAGTGCCTACCAAGGCAAGAGCTTCTCTCAGCCGCGATTCTTCCCCACATGCCATCGCTTAAATCTGTTGGAGCGGTGTCTTTTTCACCATTCCATGTACCATCATTTAAAGCATTTAAAGCATCAGAAAATTTATCTTTATCTTGTTCCTTGGGAGGTCCATCCCAATTCGCATCTTCAAATAATGCAGATTGTTTTGTTTTGCCGCTTGTCTGCTCTAGTCGAATATTACAAACATAACGACCACGTCCTTTAGCTAATCCAAATTCAAACTCAATAGGTGATAGCTTTCTAAGCGCTGGCAAATCTTTTTGAATTAGTTGTTCCTGCAAGGCTACTGTGGCAGTGCTAATAATTACTCGTCGGCCTAAGAGCTTACTAAAGACGATGGCAGGAATCAGGTACCCTAGGGTCTTGCCAACACCAGTTTTTCCTTCAACAACCAAGATGTTCTCACCTTGGCGCTCATCTTTTAAGTCTTTGGCTTGATTGAATGTTTTAGATATTTCCTCAAACATCTGTTCTTGCCCAACTCGAGCTTTAAATCCTGGCCATTGAGTTTTAACCAACTCATAAAAGTCATCGATATGGCTTTTTATTTCTTTGAGATCGGAGCTGCTCACTTAAAAAATCCTAATTTATTGCTTTTAGGCAGTTTTTTAACAAATGCTTCTGCCTTGGATGCTTCAGAGCGGTTTTCAAATGACTTGCTTGCGAGGAGGGTGACTGGCCCCCGACCGCGTGTATATTTAGCCCCCAATCCCTCGTTATGGGCTTTTATGCGGCTCTCCAGGTCATTGCTGATGCCTGTGTAGTAGCTACCATCGGCGCATTCCAGGATATATAAAGTCCATAACATTCCAACATGATAAAGGTCTCACATTTATTTGATCTAAATCACTTGAAATTTCCCTGTTAATGACCATATGCTAGTTATTAAATAAGAGAGAAATCTATGAGACTAGACAAATTAACGAGTAAATTCCAAGAAGCCTTGGGTGAAGCCCAGAGCTTGGCTTTGGCTTCTGATCATCAATATATTGAATCAGAGCACTTATTGTTGGCTATGTTGCAGCAGTCTGAGAGTTCTGCAAAGTTATTAATTAACCGAACTGGTGGTAATGCTGCCGTCTTGGAAAAATCCATTCAAGGGCTAATTAGTAAGTTTCCTGAAGTGCAAGGCACTGGTGGGGATGTGCAAATTGGACGTTCTTTATCAGCACATTTGAATTTAACTGAAAAAGAAGCAACAAAGCGTGGCGATGATTTTATTGCCGGAGAGTTGTTTTTACTTGCCCTAACTGACGATAAAGGTGAATTAGGTAAAGCTATTAAGTCAGCAGGAATTACCCGAAAAACATTAGAGGCTGCTATTGAGGCAGTGCGTGGAGGTCAAACAGTGAATAGTGCAGATGCAGAAAACCAACGTGAAGCGTTGAAGAAGTACACGCTCGATCTTACTGAGAGAGCGCGTTTAGGCAAACTAGATCCAGTGATTGGTCGTGATGATGAGATTCGTAGAGCCATCCAAATTCTTCAAAGACGAACTAAAAATAATCCTGTTTTGATCGGTGAGCCAGGGGTTGGTAAAACAGCTATTGTTGAAGGCTTGGCCCAACGAATTGTTGATGGCGAAGTACCTGAAACACTTAAAAACAAACGTGTACTTGTCTTAGATATGGCTTTGTTATTAGCTGGTGCTAAATATCGTGGTGAATTTGAAGAACGACTCAAAGCAGTTTTAAATGATGTTGCTAAAGATGAAGGTCAAACAATTGTTTTCATCGATGAAATTCACACTATGGTTGGCGCTGGTAAAGCAGAAGGCGCCATGGATGCTGGCAATATGCTTAAGCCTGCTTTGGCTCGTGGAGAGCTACATTGTATTGGCGCCACTACTTTAGATGAGTATCGCAAGTACATTGAAAAAGATGCAGCGTTAGAGCGTCGATTCCAAAAAGTCATGGTTGGCGAGCCTAGTGTTGAAGACACTATTGCGATTTTGCGTGGACTACAAGAAAAATACGAATTACATCATGGTGTCGAAATCACTGACCCTGCGATTGTTGCTGCCGCTGAGTTGTCACACCGTTACATCACAGATCGTTTTTTGCCAGATAAGGCCATCGATTTAATCGATGAGGCCGCATCACGTATCCGCATGGAAATTGACTCTAAGCCAGAGGTCATGGATAAATTAGATCGTCGATTAATTCAGTTAAAGATTGAACGTGAAGCGGTTAAAAAAGAAAAAGACGAGTCTTCTAAAAAGCGCTTGGGTTTGATTGAAGATGAAATCAAGCGCTTGGGTAAAGAATATGCCGACTTGGAAGAAGTTTGGAAAGCTGAAAAGGGTGCTGCCCAAGGTACAGCTTCTATTAAAGAAGAAATTGATAAGGTTAAGTCTGAAATCACAAAGCTACAACGTGAGGGCAAGCTTGAAAAAGTGGCAGAACTTCAATACGGAAAATTACCTGAATTGGAAGGTAAATTAAAGTCAGCAGCCGTTGCAGAAGAAAAAGGTCAGGCTGCGGGTAAAAATAAATTGCTAAGAACCCATGTGGGTGCTGAAGAAATTGCTGAGGTGGTTTCCCGTGCTACAGGTATTCCTGTGTCCAAAATGATGCAGGGCGAAAGAGATAAGTTATTGAAGATGGAAGACTTCTTGCATCATCGCGTTGTGGGTCAAGAGGAGGCGATTCGTGCCGTTTCTGATGCGATTCGTCGATCACGTGCAGGTTTATCCGATGAAGGTAAACCATATGGATCTTTCTTATTCTTGGGGCCTACTGGTGTCGGTAAGACAGAACTATGCAAAGCTTTGGCTGAATTCTTATTTGATACCGATGAGCATTTAATTCGTATTGATATGAGTGAATTTATGGAGAAGCACAGTGTTGCACGTCTAATTGGTGCGCCTCCAGGGTATGTTGGTTACGAAGAGGGTGGTTATTTGACTGAGCTTGTTCGTCGCAAGCCCTACAGCGTGATTCTTTTAGATGAAGTTGAAAAAGCACATCCTGATGTTTTTAATGTTCTTTTGCAAGTGCTAGATGATGGTCGAATGACTGATGGTCAGGGTAGAACTGTTGATTTCAAGAACACAGTGATTGTGATGACAAGCAACTTAGGCTCGCAAATGATTCAGTCAATGAGCGGTCAATCTCAAGAGAAATTAAAAACTGCGGTGATGGGAGAGGTGAAAGATCATTTCCGTCCTGAGTTTTTAAATCGTATCGATGAGATGGTTGTATTCCATGGCTTAGATCAAAAGAACATTGCTTCGATTGCCAAAATTCAATTGAAACGCTTAACAGAGCGTTTGGCAAAGATGGAAATGGTTCTAGAGATAAGTGATGCGGCATTGGCTAAGATTGCTGAAGCGGGGTATGACCCAGTCTTTGGTGCTAGACCTTTAAAGAGGGCGATTCAGCAATATATTGAAAATCCAATTGCAAAATTAATCTTAGAAGGCAAGTTTGGTCCAAAAGATATTGTGCCAGTTGATATTGATAAAAAAGGTGCATTTTTATTTGATCGAGTTGTTCATTAGTTCAAAAAATACGATTCAAATTAATTAGTAGCCAGTGTAGTAACATAGGCCAATGACTATTCGCAAAGACGCGGAGGTTATTGGCCTTATTAGTTTGGCCCATGGCTCCTCACATTTTTTTCAGTTAATCCTTGCCCCATTATTCCCATGGCTGAAGGTAGAGTTTGGCCTAAGCTATGCTGAGTTGGGGCTTTTGATGACTATTTTCTTTATAGTTTCAACATTTTCTCAAGCTGCAGCTGGTTTTTGGGTTGATCACTCGGGTCCATTTAAGGTTCTATTGTTTGGTGTTGGAACCTTATTTATCTCAGCAGTCATTCTTTCTTTCGCAAGTGGATATTTTGTCCTTATGTTTGGCTCAGCTTTAGCTGGTTTAGGGAACGGGATTTTTCATCCTGCTGATTACACGCTGATCAATCGAAGGGTTAGTTCCTCGAGAGTTGCCCATGCCTACTCAATGCATGGAATTTCAGGGGCTTTAGGTTGGGCTGCTTCCCCTGCATTTTTAGTGGCAGTAACAACTTTGGTGGGTTGGAGATCTGCATTGCATGCAGCAGCATTTGCAATTGCTTGTATCTTTTCTCTACTGGTATTTCGGCGACATCTTCTCATTGGATCTGAGAGTGAAAGAGCCGAAGAGGCCAGTATTAAAAAAACGCAATCTGCTTTTTCATTAAGCTTTTTAAAACTTCCTGCAGTTTGGTTATGTTGGATATTTTTCTTATTAACTTCATTAGCGTTAAGTGGTATTCAAAGCTTTGCGCCTACCGCACTAAGAGTTTTATATGACTTACCAATTGCATTAACAACGACAGCTTATTCGACCTACATGCTAGCCAGCGCCATAGGTATGTTCATTGGTGGATTTGTTGCTAGTCGAGCAAAATTTCCAGAACGTATTGTTGCAGTGGCATTTGTGGCAGCAAGTTTCTTTGCTGTGATTGTTGGATTGACAATTTTTTCTGGAACTTCTACCTTAACAATTTTCACATTAATTGGGTTTTTCGTTGGTATTGCTGGACCATCAAGAGATTTAATGATCCGTAAGGCAACTCCGAAAGAGGCCTCCGGAAGAGTTTTTGGGATTGTTTATTCTGGTTTGGATTTAGGTTTAGCTATAGGCCCGATTCTATTTGGTTTGATTATGGATTTGAACTATGAGCCTATTTTATTTTTTATGATTGCTGTTTTTTTATTCTTAGCTATATTTACTGCTTCAAGAGTTGCTCAAAATAGTCCAACTGTTGAGCCAATCATCAAGTGACTTAAGGATGAATGATGACTTTTGCTACTACTGATATTTGTGATGCCCACGAAGATTTAATCACCAAAGGACAGGTGCGTGTTTGTGCGCCAGTATTTAAGGCTTATGGTGGTTTAAGTCGCTTTAAAGGGGCTGCAGTCACATTGAAAGTCTTCGAAGACAATACTTGGGTAAGGACTTTATTAGATGAACCAGGGCAGGGACGTGTTTTGGTCATCGATGGTGGCGGCTCCACTCGTTGTGCCTTAGTTGGCGGTAATCTAGGCGTTCTTGCAGAGAAAAATAATTGGGCCGGTATTGTGGTTTTTGGTTGTGTGCGAGATACGCTAGAGCTGGCGCAATCTAAGGTGGGTATACGTGCCTTGGCAACTCATCCACAAAAGAGCGTCAAACGAAATGTGGGTGAGAGAGATTTGGTGATTGATATTGCTGGAACATTGGTTAAACCGGGCGATATGATCTATGCCGATGAGGATGGTGTGATTGTGTCTGACAAAGCTCTTATTTGAGTGATTTTATGTAGCTCTCTTCATGTTGCAAGCTGTGAACTAGTTCTCCACATTGTGAAATTTATATAATAAGCCATTGATTAAAGTGGCTTTTTTTATTTTATATGATTTAAATAAATACTTGCATTGTTTCTCTTAAATACATAAACTCTTATATAAGACATAAGACTTCAAAAGCGACTAATTGAATGACTTATGCATAACTTTTTTGCTTATTTACAGGGAGAGAAACATGTCAACACGTCAACAAGAAATCGATGCATTGCAAAAAGATTGGGATACAAATCCACGTTGGAAAGGTATTAAGCGCGGCTACACAGCAGCTGATGTTGTGCGTCTACGCGGTTCTTTCCCGATTGAGCATACATTGGCTCGCCGTGGTGCAGAAAAATTATGGAGCTTAGTTAATAACGAGCCATACGTTAACTGTTTAGGTGCTTTGACTGGTGGTCAAGCAATGCAACAGGTTAAAGCTGGCGTTAAAGCGATTTATTTGTCAGGTTGGCAGGTTGCTGCTGATAACAATACATATTCTTCCATGTACCCTGATCAATCTTTGTATCCAGTTGATTCAGTACCTAAGGTTGTTGAGCGTATCAATAACACTTTCCGCCGTGCTGACGAAATTCAATATTCAAAAGGTATTGAAAAAGGTGACAAGGGTCATATCGATTGTTTTGCACCTATCGTTGCAGATGCTGAAGCTGGCTTCGGGGGGGTATTAAATGCCTTTGAATTGATGAAATCTATGATTAAAGCTGGCGCTGCAGGCGTTCACTGGGAAGACCAGTTGGCTTCTGTTAAGAAGTGCGGCCACATGGGCGGTAAAGTTTTAGTTCCAACACAAGAAGCCTGTCAGAAATTAATCGCAGCACGTATGGCTGCTGACGTTTGTGGCGTTCCAACATTGGTGATTGCACGTACTGATGCTGAAGCTGCTGACTTGTTGACATCTGATTACGATGAAAATGATAAGCCATTCTTGACCGGTGAACGCACTGCTGAAGGTTTCTACAAAACTAAGAAAGGTATCGACCAAGCTATTTCACGTGCGATTGCTTACGCTGAATATGCTGACTTGGTATGGTGTGAAACTGGTACACCTGACCTTGAGTTTGCTCGTAAATTTGCTGAAGCAGTTCACGCTAAGCACCCAGGTAAGATGTTGGCATACAACTGCTCACCATCATTCAACTGGAAGAAAAACTTGGACGACGCAACAATTGCTAAGTTCCAACGTGAGCTTGGTGCGATGGGTTACAAGTATCAATTCATCACATTGGCTGGTATTCACTCTATGTGGTACAACATGTTTGATCTGGCTCAAGATTACGTTGCACGCGGTATGTCAGCTTATGTTGAAAAAGTTCAAGAGCCTGAATTCGCAGCTCGTGACCGTGGTTACACTTTTGTTTCACATCAACAAGAAGTTGGTACTGGTTACTTCGACGAGGTAACAACAGTGATTCAAGGTGGTGCTTCATCTGTAACAGCATTGACTGGTTCAACAGAAGAAGAGCAATTTCACTAAGCAAGCCATTGACTAAGGCGTACCACGCCTTTGTTGATTAGCCCGGCCAAAAGCCGGGCTTTTTGTTTTTGAGCGAAAATGATGACTATGAATGCAAATTGCCCTTTATGTACTACTGATGGTGGCGAACTTCTCTGGAAGAATGAAGAGATGAGAGTCATTTTGGCCAATGAACCAGATTTCCCTGGCTTTTGTAGAGTCATCTGGACTGAGCATATTGCAGAGATGGGTCAATTGTCGGTTGATCAGCGAGCTAGACTTAATCACGTTTTAATGCTGATTGAAAAAGCAGTACTTGAGGTGATGTCTCCAGATAAGGTGAATTTGGCAGCCTTGGGAAATATGGTTCCCCATCTTCATTGGCATGTCATTCCCCGATTTGAAAAAGATGTTTGTTTTCCGGGTTCTGTGTGGTCAGAAAAATTAAGAGTCCAAGATGACAGTCATTTGGATATCCAAGAAGCCAAAGTGCTTAGGCTCAAACAAAAAATTCATGAGCTCTTAGGGGTGATTTAATTGGCAATGAATCCTGAAAAGCGCAGAGCTTTTTTCGAGGCTCTTAAAAGCAATAATCCAAAGCCAAGAACAGAGCTTGAGTATTCAACGCCATTTGAATTGTTGGCGGCGGTTTTACTCTCTGCCCAAGCAACTGATATTTCTGTCAATAAAGGAACTCGACGTTTATATCCGGTTGCGAATACGCCCGAAAAAATTTACGCTTTAGGTGAAAAAGGTTTAATTCCCTACATTCAGCACATTGGGCTTTATAAAACTAAAGCTAAACATTTGATTGAAACTTGTCGCTTATTGATGGAGCGTCATCATAGTCAAGTTCCTGAGGATAGGGAGGCCTTAGAAGCATTGCCAGGCGTTGGAAGAAAAACTGCTAATGTCATATTGAATACAGCTTTTGGTCATCCCACCATGGCCGTTGACACACATATCTTTAGAGTTTCAAATCGAACCGGCTTAGCGCCAGGGAAAGATGTTTTAGCTGTTGAGATGGCATTATTAAAGAGAGTTCCTCAAGAGTATTTAATTGATGCACATCACTGGTTAATTTTGCATGGTCGTTATGTATGTAAAGCCAGAAAGCCAGATTGTTCACAATGTATTGTGGAACCTTTGTGTTCTTCGAAAGAAAAGAACTTTTCAGTATGAATTTATTTAATCCCAGTCGCGAAGAGGTTAGACAATTTTTTTGTGAGGCTTGGTCTAAGCATGTGAGTGCAGGTATTTTGACGCCTCTTGAATCAATTGCTGCCCGCTGGATGGTTGAGCATCCTGAATATCATGAGATATTAAGTCAGCCCGAGCGGGCTCAGACAACCGATTACACGCCAGAAAAAGGTCAGACAAATCCTTTCTTGCATTTGGCCATGCACTTATCCATCACAGAACAGGTTCAAATTGATCAACCTCCCGGAATTCGAGAGGTCAGCAGGAACTTAATGATCAAGTTAGATTCTGAGCATGAGGCTCAACATCGAATGATGGAGTGTTTGGGAGAAGTGATTTGGAATGCTCAGCGTCAGGGAACTCCACCGGATATGCAGTCCTACGTCGAGCTCATCAAACAACTGCTTTAGTCGTTTGGTTCTTCTTGATTAGCTATATCTTGCTTTGCTTTTGCTCTAGCAATGGCAGCAGCAATAATCGCTTTCTTTTTTTCGATATCACTTTTTTCTGCATCAGAATTGGCAGACTCAACATCTAGCGCTTTTAATTTATTCTCTGCCTTACGTTTAAGGCGTTCATCGTTATCAGCTTCTTCTCTGATTAAACGGATTTGCCGCAAGTCATATCGATGTTTTGATGCATCCGCGAGATCTTGACTCCAAGCAGCCCATCCAGTTTTTTGATCTGTTACTGGGTGCATCGTAATGCAATCAACTGGGCAGGGTGGAATACATAGATCGCAGCCAGTACACCAATCTTTTAGCACCACATGCATTTGTTTAGATGCGCCAACAATAGCATCAACAGGGCAGGCTTGAATGCAAAGGGTACAACCAATACAGGCTTTAGGATCAATGAATGCAACTGAACGAGGTCTTTCTTCACCATTCTCAGGGTTGAGCGGAAGGATTTCTTTATTAAGGATTTTAGCTAGCCGAACAATGCCTTCTGAACCCCCGGGTGGACATTGATTGTGAGGCGCTTCTCCAGCTGCCATTGCTTTCGCATAAGCTTGGCAGTCAGGGTAGCCGCATTTAGTACATTGAGTTTGAGGTAGAGCAGCGTATAGACGGCTAAACAGGTCATCTAGACCGTCTATAGATTTAGGCATTCTTCTTAGCTACCTTTTTGCTCGCAACTTTTTTGCTAACCACTTTTTTAGCAGCAACTTTGCCAGCTAATGCTTTGGTTGCGGCAGGTTTTTTTGCAACAGGTCTTGCTGCAACTTCTTTGCTGCCTTTGATAGCATGTTTACGAATAAATTGACAAATTTCTGGATAAACCATTTCACGCCAACGTCGACCAGAGAAGATGCCATAGTGACCAGCACCTTTAGCTTCGTAATGTTCTTTTTTACGTTCTGGAATGTTCTTGCAAAGGGTATGAGCAGCACGGGTTTGGCCGCTACCAGAAATGTCATCCAACTCACCCTCAACAGTTAATAAGGCTGTGCCTGTGATGTCCTGTGGTTTCACTAATTTGCCATCAACCACCCATTTACCAGTGGGTAATGAGAAGTCTTGGAAAACTGTTTTAATGGTTTCAAGGTAATACGCTGCATCCATATCCAATACAGCGTTGTACTCGTCATAGAATTCGATATGAGCTTGTGCATCACCCTTATCGCCTTTGACCAAGTCTTGGAAATAATCCCAGTGAGATTGAAGGTGACGGTCAGGGTTCATGGCAACGAAGCCAGTATGTTGAAGAAATCCTGGGTACACACGACGTCCTGCACCAGGATGTGGTGGCGGTACGGTGAACACAACGTTATTTTCAAACCACTCATAGGACTTATTAGTAGCTGTTGAGTTGACCATCGTTGGGCTCTTGCGAGCGTCGATGGGACCACCCATCATTGTCATTGTTCTTGGTGTTACTTCACCGTTAGATGCCATCAAAGAAACGGCACCCAATACTGGAACAGTCGGTTGGCAAACAGATACCAAGTTCAAATCCTTGGCGCCAATAGCTCTAATGAAATCTTGAATGTAATGAACATAGTCATCTAAATGGAAAGTGCCATCTTCTAGAGGCACTAAGCGAGCATCTACCCAGTCAGTGATGTAAACCTTGTGATTTTGTAACAAAGTACGCACTGTGTCGCGCAACAAGGTGGAGTGGTGTCCAGATAAAGGAGCCACGATCAGAACAACAGGGTCTTCTTTGAGTTTCTTGATGACATTCACATCATCAGAAAAACGCTTAAAACGAATTAATTTGCAAAATGGCTTATCTACAACTGTAAATTCATTGATAGCTACGGTTTTACCGTGGGCCATCACATTTTTGATTTTAAATTCTGGCTTTTCGTATTCTTTACCTAAGCGATAGAGTAGTTCATACCCAGCAGCAATCCGAGTTGCTGAAGGCAATAGGGAGAGTGGGTTGCTTGGATTAACAAATGTTTTGGCTGTAGCTTGAGCCCACGCCGTTAATGGCTGAAGTAGGGCCTTTTGAAATTCTTGATATTGATACAGCATTGATTAATCTCCCGAAAGCTTAAAGGGTTCAAAGATCATCTTTTGAACGACTGTGCACTAAAGCACTTTTTACACTAAGTTTGATTATCCTCAAAATTCAAGATTTGTGCAATGCAACATTTCGGTGCCCTGTGCACCAAAATGTTGTCTAAGACGTTGATTAATATAGATTAAAGAACTGTTGCAATAGCCTTGGCAACACCATCAATATTCTTGCTATTGAGGGCTGCCACGCAGATACGGCCTGTTGAAACTGCATAGATGCCAAATTCGGTCTTTAAACGCTCAACCTGGTCAGCTGATAGGCCTGAGTAGGAGAACATCCCCCTTTGGGCATTAACAAAGCCAAAATCGCGATTTGCACCGGCTTCAGCTAGCTTTGAAACTAGAGAGTTACGCATTAATTTGATTCGATCACGCATTTCACCAAGCTCTTGCTCCCACATAGAGCGTAATTCTGGGCTATTTAGAACCGTTGCAACCACCGTACCCCCATGAATAGCAGGGTTAGAGTAATTGGTGCGAATGACACGTTTTAGTTGAGACATCACGCGAGTGGATTCATCTTTGCTGGCTGTTACGACAGATAGAGCACCTACACGTTCACCATATAGTGAAAATGACTTAGAAAATGAGCTTGAAACAAAGAAGCAGAGTCCAGCTTTAGCAAATAAGCGAACTGCCGCACCATCTTCATCAATGCTGTCAGCAAAACCTTGATAAGCCATATCTAAGAATGGGATTAAATTCTTTGTTTTGCAAAGCTCAGCAACCTTTTCCCATTGGGTAGCACTCAAATCAGCACCAGTTGGGTTATGGCAACATGCATGCAAAAGAACAACAGATTTGGCTGGCAAGGCCTCTAGAGACTTAACCATGCCTTCAAAGTTAACGCCACGGGTGCTTGGGTCGTAGTAAGTGTAGTTTTGAACTGTGAAGCCAGCAGATTCGAAAATGCCGCGGTGGTTTTCCCAGCTTGGGTCACTAATTGCGACAATAGCATTAGGCTCAAGACGTTTGATGAAGTCAGCGCCAATCTTAAGAGCGCCTGTACCACCTACGGCCTGGGCAGTTACAACACGTCCAGCAGTCAAGATTTCAGAATCTTGGCCAAATAATAGATTTTGAACACCTTGGTTATAAGCAGGGATGCCCTCAATGGCCAAATAGCCCCGAGCGGCCGATTTTTCCATCATGATCTTCTCGGCAGCTTGAACTGCACGTAATAATGGAATCTTTCCATCATCCGTAAAATAGACGCCAACGCCAAGGTTTACCTTGTTTGAGCGGGTGTCAGAGTTATAGGCTTCATTAAGACCAAGAATAGGGTCACGAGGGGCAAGTTCAACGTTTGAAAATAGGCTCATAGTATGAAATATGTTAGAAAGTTCAAGCAAGCCTAGAATGATAGCCGAGATGCAAAAAAACACACCTAAAAAATTAGAAACCCCCAGTTCGCCCATCGAGGAAAATGTCATTCGTTTTCCTGGTTCACCATTCTTGCTGCACCAGCCATTTCCACCTGCTGGAGATCAGCCTGAGGCTATCAAGCAATTGGTTGAGGGGATTGAAGACGGCCTCATTTACCAAACATTGCTGGGGGTAACGGGGTCTGGTAAGACTTATACAGTGGCTAATACGATTGCACGCATGGGTAGGCCGGCGATTATTTTTGCACCCAACAAGACTCTAGCGGCACAGTTATATAGCGAATTTAGAGAGTTTTTCCCACAAAATGCAGTTGAGTATTTTGTAAGTTACTACGACTACTATCAGCCCGAAGCCTACGTTCCGACCAGAGATCTTTTTATTGAAAAAGATTCTTCAATTAACGAGCATATTGAGCAAATGCGTTTGTCGGCTACGAAGAGTTTGTTGGAACGTCGTGACACCATCATTGTTTCAACCGTTTCAGCAATTTACGGTATTGGTAATCCTGGCGATTATCACCAAATGGTTTTGACTCTTCGTCAGGGTGATAAGTTATCTCAGCGGGATATTGTTACCCGTTTGATTGCAATGCAATACGATCGTAATGATGTTGATTTCTCCCGTGGTAGTTTTAGAGTCCGTGGAGATACGATTGATGTCTTCCCAGCAGAACATAATGAGCTCGCTGTTCGCATTGATTTATTTGATGACGAAGTTGATAGTTTGCAATTCTTCGATCCCTTAACTGGGCGCATCCGTCAAAAAATACCACGCTTTACGATTTATCCAGGTTCTCACTATGTCACTCCGCGTGAAACTGTTTTGCGTGCGATTGAAACAATCAAAGCTGAGTTAAGAGAGCGCCTTGATTTTTATATTAAAGAAGGGAAGTTGGTCGAGGCTCAGCGTCTTGAGCAAAGAACCCGATTTGATATTGAGATGCTTTCTGAGTTGGGCTTTTGCAAGGGCATTGAAAATTATTCAAGACACTTGTCGGGCGCCAAGCCTGGTGAGGCACCTCCTACATTAGTTGATTATCTGCCCCCAGATGCATTGATGTTCCTCGATGAGAGTCACGTGCTTATTGGTCAGTTAAACGGCATGTATAACGGAGATAAGGCCCGCAAATCAACGCTGGTTGAGTATGGGTTCCGTTTGCCATCTGCTATGGATAATAGACCTTTGAAATTTGAAGAGTTTGAGAAAAAGATGAGGCAAGTTGTTTTCGTTTCAGCAACACCTGCAAACTATGAAAATGAGCATGCAGACAAAGTGGTGGAGCAGGTTGTTCGTCCAACTGGTCTTGTTGATCCGATCATTCATGTGCGTCCTGCTAGCTCACAAGTGGATGACGTTATTTCAGAAATCAATGATCGTATTAAGGTTGGTGAGAGAGTTTTAGTAACAACACTCACGAAGCGTATGTCTGAGCAATTAACTGAATTTATGGCTGATAACGGTATTAAAGTGCGTTATCTCCACTCTGATATTGATACTGTTGAGCGTGTAGAGATTTTGAGAGACCTGCGTTTAGGGGTTTTTGACGTTCTAATTGGCATTAACCTTTTGAGAGAGGGTTTAGATATTCCGGAGGTTTCTCTAGTCGCCATACTTGATGCCGACAAAGAAGGTTTTTTACGTTCGGAAAGAAGTTTGATTCAGACGATTGGTAGAGCCGCTCGTAACGTCAACGGAACTGCTATTTTGTACGCAGACAAAATGACAGAATCTATGAAGCGTGCTATTGGTGAGACAGAGCGCCGTCGCACTAAGCAAACTGAATTTAACAAGTTACATGGCATTGAGCCTAGGGGTGTTGTTAAGCGAATCAAAGATATTATTGATGGCGTTTATGATGTCGAAGAGAAGCGATCTGAATTAAAAATAGCTGAAGAAAAAGCTCGTTATGAAGATATGAGCGAAAAACAATTGGCAAAAGAAATTAAGCAACTTGAAAAATTGATGGTTGATCACGCCAAGAATTTGGAGTTCGAAAAAGCTGCTGCTGCAAGGGATCAACTATTAAAGCTGAAAACAATGGTTTTTGGCGCCGAGTTACATGACACTATTTAATTAAACGGAAATTAGCAAAATGCTGGGTTTGAAAAAAATGGGCGAATTGTGGTCCAAGTGGAAACACTCTAGAGATGCCTATCAATCTTTGGATCGACTATTAATTGTCCCAGACCATTTTGCTGATTTAGCGGAGCGTAATCGTTGGTTGGTTGAGTTAGCCTACTGGTTACGACGAAGTGTAAGAAGCGACGTAGATATTTTTGTGGGTGCGATCAACGATCATCCTGAGCATGCTCGTCTTAGAGCTCTTTTAAAAGTGCTTGATCAAAGAACAGATGTCAAATTAAAAGTTGCTCAATTAATACGTAGCGTTTTAAGAGATAACGATGCATTGTCATTGTTATGCGACACCGGTGTTGCTACTAAACCCAGTTTTTGGGGTGAAATTTCTGAGCGTTTACGAAATCGCTTTGTACCACCGCCAGTTAATAAGCCAGAGTTAGCAGTTTTATTTGCACTTGGATTTGTTGGGCAGCATGATGCCGCATGGATTCATGATTTGGATACTGAGACCTTGGTAGAAATTCATCAGTTGGTTCACTATCAAGAAGACTCAAGTGAGACTTATCGGATCTTTAATGATATTGCTGAAGCTATTCACATCCTTATTAGTTATGTCGGAGCTTCAGGTCTTAGTTACTCTGTTAGATCAAGATTGAGAGATGTAAGTGGTCAACATTCACCTTTCTATAAGCTTGCGAAGTTGGCCGAACAAATTCTGAAAGATGAGCCTCGTATCAATGAGAGTATTTATCAGTCTTATTTAAAAGATTTCAAAGAGGTTATCGATGCTTGTTACATGGCATGTGATGATGTTTATGCTCATCTTGATGACAATGGCGTTTCTATTGAAACCGTGTTTCAAGTTGAAACAATGAGATTGAGGTTGGCTCGTGTTGAGTTATTGCTCAAGACATGGTTAGAGAGAGGGAATATACAAAATTACTCATACTTGGCTGCTGATTTAATTCTAACTGTCCAAGGTCACAGAAGTATCAAGCGTCTTGCGGAGCAATCATTTGCTTTACTCTCGCGTAAGGTGGTTGAGCGCAGCGCTGAGACAGGTGATCATTACATTGCCAATACTCGTGCAGAATATATTTCGATGCTCAAAAAATCTTTGGGTGGCGGTGTTGTTATTTCTGGAACTGTTTATCTCAAGTTTTTAATTGAAAGTCTTGGCTTGGTGAGGTTTTTTGAAAATCTCTTATTAACAGTTAACTATGCAGGTAGCTTTTTACTAATTCAGTTTGCTAACTTTACTTTAGCAACTAAACAGCCTGCAATGACAGCTCCAGCTTTAGCTCAGTTATTAGATCAGGTCAACACTGAGAGTGGGCTCGAGAAGTTTGTTGATAGATCTATTGCTTTAATGAGATCTCAAGCAGCTTCTATTTTTGGTAACGTAGTCATGGTTATCCCAGTTGTGATGGTGATTCAAATCGTGATTCTTTTGATTATGGGTAATGCATCGATCACCCCTACTAAAGCACAGGCAATTTTCCAAAGTGTTTCACCATTCAGCGGTGCTTTTATTTTTGCTGCCTTCACCGGTTTTTTGCTTTGGTTATCTAGTTTGATTGCTGGTTTAGTTGATAACTGGTTCGTCTTACATTCTGTTCAAGATGTTATTCGTTATCACAGACGTTTAAATATTGTATTTGGTGAAATTCGTGCAACGCGTTGGGCTCAATGGTGGCGTGACCACATTTCAGTGGTGGCCGCTAACGTATCTTTAGGGTTCTTACTAATCTACGGACCTACATTTTTAGGTTTTCTGGGTATTGGTATGGAAATCCGGCACGTGACACTCTCTGCAGGACAGTTTGCAGCTGCAGCAACTGTCTTGGGTTGGAAAGTATTTTTGATGACTGGATTTTGGCTAGGCATCATTGGGTTTCTTCTGATAGGTGTGATTAACGTCTTAGTGAGTTTTTCTCTAGCTTTTAATATGGCTTTGCGCTCAAGAGATTTGCCTTCTTTGGATAGAAGAAGGCTTTACATCGCTGTTCGTCAGCGCCTACGTAATAACTTCAAGTCTGTCATATTCCCATCTAAGTTATTGAATAAGTAGGGTAATTTACATTTACCCTACTTCCTTTAGGTCCATTTGAGGCTATTACTTGATCATTTTTATCGGGTATCTGATATACTTGATCACAGAAGTCAGGTATTAGCTATGATCGACTAACAACTCAATACGAGGTGAATCATGAGATTAACAACTAAAGGACGTTTTGCTGTGACGGCAATGATTGATTTAGCTTTGCGCGAATCACATGGACCAGTCACGCTTGCTGGAATTAGCCAAAGACAAAATATCTCTCTTTCTTATTTAGAGCAGTTGTTTGGTAAATTACGCCGCTTTGATATTGTCGAGAGTACTCGTGGTCCTGGTGGCGGATATACATTGGCACGCAGAGCGGAGCAAGTCAGCGTGGCCGATATCATCATTGCTGTAGATGAGCCTTTGGACGCAACTCAATGTGGCGGGAAAAGTAACTGTCATGGTGAAGAAGAAGGTCGCGGCCGTTGCATGACTCATGACTTATGGAGCAATCTTAATCAAAAAATGGTTGAGTACCTCAGTTCAGTTTCTTTGGCTGATTTGGTTAAGCAGCAAGAAGGTCGTGTATTGATTCATGATATGCGTGAATCGAAGCCTAAAGCTGATACACAAAAAGTTGCCAAACCAACTGCTCCAGCAGCAGCTAAGAAAGAAGTTGAGACTAAAAAGCCATTGGCCAACTCAGTCTTTACTTTTGCCCAGCAAATTAACTAATTCACAAGAAAATTATTTAGTAAGAAGAAAGATTTAAATATGTCATCACCTAAACCAGTGCCGATGTTTAGTCCTGAGCATTTTCCGATTTACATGGACTATTCAGCGACTACGCCTGTTGATCCAAGGGTTGTGGATGTGATGATTCCATTCCTTCGCGAGCAGTTTGGTAATCCTGCATCACGAAGCCATGCTTATGGTTGGTCTGCAGAAGAAGCTGTAGAAAATGCCCGTAATGATGTTGCTCAGCTAGTAGGCGCTGATCCAAGAGAGATTGTTTGGACAAGCGGCGCTACTGAAAGTAATAACTTAGCCATCAAGGGCGCTGCTCACTTTTATAAAGAAAAAGGTCGGCACATCATCACGGTAAAAACTGAACATAAGGCTGTATTAGATACATGTCGTGAGCTTGAGCGTGAAGGTTACGCAGTTACCTATTTAGATGTTTTACCTAATGGTCTTATAGACTTTGAAGCTTTTAAAGCTGCAGTCCGACCAGATACGATTTTAGTTTCAGTGATGTTTGTCAATAATGAAATTGGCGTTATTCAGGATATCTCACGTATCGGTGAGTTTTGTCGTGAGAAAGGTATTGTTTTTCACGTGGATGCTGCCCAAGCAACTGGCAAGGTTGCCATTGATTTGCAAACACTCAAAGTTGATTTGATGAGCTTTTCAGCTCACAAAACTTATGGCCCTAAAGGTATCGGCGCTCTTTATGTGCGTCGCAAGCCACGTATTCGTATTGAAGCTCAAATGCATGGCGGTGGGCATGAGCGCGGTATGCGTTCTGGAACCCTGGCACCCCATCAAATTGTCGGCATGGGTGAGTGTTTCCGTATTGCACGCCTAGAGATGGCCAGTGAGAATGAACGTATCCGTATGTTGCGTGATCGGCTTTGGAACGGACTAAATGAAATTGAAGAAGTCTATCTAAATGGTGACATGGATCAGCGCGTTCCTCATAACCTCAATATTAGTTTTAACTATGTTGAAGGTGAGTCAATGATTATGGCGTTGAAAGACATTGCTGTTTCTTCTGGTTCAGCGTGTACTTCAGCATCTCTAGAGCCTTCCTATGTCTTGCGTGGTTTGGGTCGAAACGATGAATTAGCACATAGTTCTATTCGCTTTACTATTGGACGATTTACGACGGTTGAAGATGTTGATTTCACCATTGATTTAGTCAAAGGTAAGATTGCCAAATTAAGAGACTTATCGCCGCTTTGGGAAATGCATAAAGACGGCATTGATTTAAATACGATTCAGTGGGCAGCCCACTAATCTCATTAGACTTGAGGGAATATAAAAATGGCATATAGCGAAAAAGTAATCGAGCATTATGAGAATCCACGTAACGTTGGCTCTTTTGAAAAGGGTGATGATCACGTAGGTACGGGTATGGTTGGAGCACCTGCATGTGGCGATGTGATGAAGTTACAAATCCGCGTGAATGATGAAGGCATTATTGAAGATGCTAAATTTAAAACTTATGGTTGCGGTTCTGCCATTGCATCTTCTTCATTGGTAACGGAGTGGGTTAAAGGAAAAACTTTAGATCAAGCTTTGGAAATCAAGAATTCTCAAATTGCAGAGGAGTTGGCTTTGCCACCAGTTAAAATTCATTGTTCAATTTTGGCTGAAGACGCAATCAAGGCCGCAGTAAAAGACTACAAAGACAAGCACTCAAAATAACTATGGCAATCACACTGACAGAAAAAGCAGCTAAGCACATCACGCGCTATATTGAGCGTCGTGGAAAGGGTGTCGGTTTACGTTTGGGTGTTAGAACAACAGGTTGTTCAGGTTTGGCTTATCAATTGGAATATGTTGATGAAATCTCGCCTGAAGACACGATGTTCGAATCTTTAGGTGTGAAAGTATTTATTGACCCCAAGAGCTTGGCTTATTTGGACGGGACTGAGCTTGATTATGTGCGTGAAGGTCTCAATGAGGGATTCAAATTCCAGAATCCTAATATGAAAGATGAGTGCGGTTGTGGCGAGTCTTTCAGAGTTTGACGATTACTTCGCCTTATTTCAAATAAAGCCACAATTTAAGATTGATAGGCAGGCTTTGGAGTCTGCTTATTTAACTGTTCAAAAACAAGTACACCCAGATTTACACGCTGGCGGCAGTGATGCTGAGAAGCGTGTTTCCATGCAATTGGCAACACTTGCAAATGCGGCGTATCGAACTCTAATTCATCCAATTCAGCGCGGCCTTTATTTATGTGCGAAGCACGGTATTGATCCTCAGTTAGAGACGAATACTACTATGCCGACATCTTTTTTAATGCAGCAAATGGAGTGGCGTGAAACCTTAGATGATTCGCGTCATGATCCTGAGGCTCTCGATCAGTTATATGCTGAAGTTGAGAAGACCCAAAAAGATATCTTGCTTGAAGTTGAAAACGCCATTGATGCTTCACAAGATTATGAGTTAGCTGCCCAGAAGTTAAGGGCCTTACTATTTATTGATAAATTTAGCCAAGAGCTAGAAGACGCTATTGCAGCATAAAAATTATGGCCTTATTACAAATTGCCGAACCCGGCCAATCTTTAGCTCCTCATCAACGACGTATTGCAGTTGGCATTGATTTAGGTACTACCAATTCATTGGTAGCGGCAATGAAGAATGCTTTACCTGAAGTATTGGCAGATGATCAAGGCCGTGCCTTATTACCATCTGTGGTGAGATATCTGCCAGGGGGCTCCACTCAAGCAGGTTATCCTGCTTTGCAGAATGCAACTGGAGACCCGAAAAATACCATTATTTCAGTTAAGAGATTTATGGGGCGTGGTATTGGGGATATTTCTAATATTGAATCGATGCCGTACGAATTTGTTGATGCTCCTGGCATGCTGAAGCTCAAAACAATCTCTGGGGATAAAAGCCCCGTTGAAGTTTCTGCTGAAATTTTAGCCAGATTGCGCCAAAGAGCAGAAGATTCCTTCGATGATGAAATCGTTGGAGCTGTGATTACAGTACCGGCCTATTTTGACGACGCTCAAAGACAAGCAACTAAAGACGCTGCAAAATTGGCAGGCATTGAGGTTTTGAGACTCTTAAATGAACCAACTGCTGCAGCAATTGCATACGGATTAGATAATGCTTCTGAAGGTTTATACGCTGTCTATGATTTGGGTGGTGGTACTTTTGATATCTCAATACTAAAACTTAGTAAGGGTGTATTTGAAGTCCTTTCCACAGGAGGAGACTCAGCTTTAGGTGGCGACGATTTTGATCATCGTTTGTATTGTTGGGTTTTAGAGCAAGCCAAGTTGCAGTTGTTATCTGATAAAGACACTCGTTTAGTGCTAACTGCATCAAAAGATGTGAAAGAGCAATTAAGTAAGAATCCCCTATCTAGAGTTCATGCGACATTAAATGATGGTACTGTGATTAATGTAGGCATCAGCCAGGCTCAGTTCTTTGAATTAACCCAGCATTTAGTTAACAAAACATTATTAGCGGCAAAAAAAGCGTTAAGAGATGCCGGTTTGGCAGTTGAAGATGTGAAGGGTGTAGTGATGGTCGGTGGTGCTACACGAATGCCTCATGTTCAAAGGGCGGTCGGCGAGTTATTTGGCCAAACGCCTCTAACAAATTTAGATCCAGATAAAGTGGTTGCTATTGGTGCTGCCATGCAAGCTGATCTTCTGGCGGGTAATCAACAAAAAGGCACTAAGTGGTTGCTATTGGATGTTATCCCTTTGTCGCTTGGCGTTGAAACAATGGGCGGACTTGTCGAAAAAATCATTCCCCGTAATACCCCAATTCCAGTAGCAAGAGCTCAAGATTTCACAACATTCAGAGATGGTCAAACAGCTTTGGCAGTTCATGTTCTTCAAGGTGAAAGGGAAGTCGTTGACCATTGCAGATCCTTGGCCAAGTTTGAGTTGAGAGGTATTCCTCCTATGGCAGCTGGTGCTGCCAGGATTCGTGTCACTTATCAAGTGGATGCCGATGGTCTCTTGTCTGTGACGGCAAGAGAAACCGCTTCAGGTGTTGAAGCCCATATTGATGTCAAACCGTCTTATGGTTTATCAGATGCAGATATTACCGAAATGCTTCAAGATGGTTTTAGCCATGCTACAGACGATGTTCACGCAAGAGCTCTGAGAGAAGAGTTGGTGGATGGTAAAAGACTGATTGAAGCGATTGAAGCAGCTTTAACGGAAGATCAAGATTTACTTGAGGCTGATGAATTAGAAATGATTTTGCGTAAAGTTGAAGCTCTGAAAGAGCTTGTGATGGATGCAAAAGATGCTCAGGTGATTCGTCGTTCCGTTGAGTCTCTCTCTAAGTCAACAGATGAGTTTGCTGCACGGAGAATGAATAAGAGTATTAAAAAAGCACTTGCTGGTAAAAAAATTGCTGAAATTTAATTAGGAACTAGAGATGCCTCAAATTGTTATATTGCCTCACGCTGAATATTGCCCTGAAGGTGCCGTTATTGAAGCCAAAGCGGGCATCAGTATTTGCGATGCATTGCTAGAAAATGATATTGAAATTGAGCACGCCTGCGAAATGTCATGTGCTTGTACAACTTGCCACGTAATTGTGCGCGAGGGTGGCGCAAGCTTAAATCCGTCAGAAGAGTTAGAGGATGATCTTTTGGATCGTGCCTGGGGCTTAAGTCCACAATCGAGATTATCTTGCCAGGCGATAGTCGCTAAAGAGGATTTAGTGGTTGAGATACCGAAATACTCGATTAATCACGCCAAAGAAAGTCATTAAAAAAAGGAGCCTAGGCTCCTTTTTTTAATCATTGAATCTTAATTGATTAATCTTCTTTTCTCATGTGAGGGAAAAGGATCACATCTCTAATATTCGGAGAATCAGTGATTAACATCATTAAGCGGTCGATACCAATACCGCATCCTCCGGTGGGAGGCATGCCGTATTCAAGCGCTCTAATGAAGTCCGCATCAAAGTACATGGCTTCTTCATCGCCAGCTTCTTTTTGCGCAACTTGCTTTTGGAAGCGAGCAGCCTGATCTTCAGCATCATTTAACTCTGAGAAACCGTTGGCAATTTCACGGCCAGTAATAAAAAGTTCAAAACGCTCTGTAATACCAGGCCGCGTATCTGACTCTCTTGCTAAAGGACTTACTTCAATAGGGTAATCGATGATGTAAGTTGGCTCCCATAAATGTTCTTCAGCCGTCGCTTCAAATAATGCTAATTGCAAAGCGCCAAGCCCAGCATTCTTTAATGTTGGGCCGTTGATGTCTTCACCAGCTTTTTTAAGTTCTGCACGAATAAACTCTTTATCTTCAAGCTGTTCTGCTTGGTAATTCTTTTTCGATAAAGGTGCATATTTAAGGATAGCTTCTGCAATCGTTAAGCGCTGGAATGGTTTGGAAAGATCAAGTGGCTTACCTTGATAGGTTAAAACTGCTGTACCTTGAGCATCAATCGCAGCTGCGCGAATGAGATCTTCAGTAAATGTCATCAACCATTTGTAATCCGTATAGGCCGCATAGAATTCCATCATGGTGAATTCTGGATTGTGACGCGGGCTAACGCCTTCATTTCTAAAGTTACGGTTGACCTCGAATACACGTTCAAAACCACCCACAACTAGGCGCTTGAGGTAAAGCTCTGGCGCAATACGCATAAACATCTGCATGTCTAATGCATTGTGGTGCGTGATGAATGGTTTTGCTGCTGCGCCACCGGGGATTGGGTGAAGCATAGGTGTTTCAACTTCCATGAAGCCAGCGTCTTGCATGTGATGGCGAATTGATGCCATCGCTTTGCTTCGTGCCAGGAATGTTTGACGTGTTTCTGGAGAAACAATTAAATCAACATAGCGCTGACGATACTTTAATTCTTGATCTGACAGACCATGGAATTTGTCCGGAAGAGGGCGAAGTGATTTTGAGAGTAAGCGCAATTGTTTTACTTGAATTGATAGCTCACCTTTATTGGTCTTAAAAATGATGCCTTCAGCAGCAATAAAGTCACCCATATCCCAATGCTTGAATGCATTATGAGATTCTTCCCCAGCATCAGCATCATTAATATAAAACTGAATTTGCCCAGTGCGGTCTTGAACTGTCGCAAAGCTAGCTTTACCCATGACGCGTTTAAGCATCATCCGGCCAGCTACCTTAACCTGAATATTTTTCTCAGCCAATTGTTCTTTGCTGATCTCGCCATAATGCGCATGCAAATCTGCTGCATGATGCGTTGGAACAAAATCATTTGGGAAGGCAACCCCGGCTTTACGGAGATTGGCTAATTTTTCTCTACGTTCAGCAATGATGTGATTTTCATCAGCAATAGGGTTTTGTTGTTCTTGAGTCATGATGTTTTCTATTTGGAAATACTGATTAATAAGAATCTTGTTATAAAGGTTTAAACACCTTGCTTTAAGCTGGCTTCAATAAAAGCATCTAAATCACCGTCTAAAACTTTTTGAGTGTTAGAGATTTCAACATTGGTACGTAAATCTTTGATACGACTCTGGTCAAGAACATAAGAGCGGATTTGATGGCCCCAGCCAACATCACTTTTTGTGGCTTCTAGCTTGTCTTGCTCAGCTTGACGTTTCCTCAACTCATGTTCATACAAGCGCGACTTCAGCATAGACATAGCTTCTGCTCTGTTCTTATGTTGACTACGATCGTTTTGACACTGCACGACGATACCTGTAGGTATGTGAGTTAAACGAACAGCTGAGTCGGTTTTATTGATGTGCTGACCACCTGCGCCAGATGCACGATAT
>JBDLVQ010000031.1:0-57708 GCA_039804685.1 Pseudomonadota bacterium
CTTTACGAATCTATCAAAGACATTAATAAGCTATCAAACAACGTGATGGCTAGACAAGTGCTTTTAACAATGGCTTTAGAAAAATCGGGCAAACCTGGCAACACAAATAATGGCATGAAAATTGTTAAAGAATGGCTCATTGAAAATCAACTGAATATGCCAGAACTAGTTATAGAAAACGGGTCTGGATTATCGCGGGTGGAGCGCATTAGTAGCCAACACCTTAATCAGATTCTTCTCTTAGGACTTAATTCATCAACCAATAACTATTATCTTGAATCACTTCCTATTGCTGGATTTGACGGCACGATGAAACATCGCCTTTTAGATAAATTTAGAAAAGTTGTGCCCAATAAGAAAGAAGCAGCCGCATTAGAAAAAAATACAGAACTTTTCCCTGATGGTCTCAAAAAATATGGCGCCTATATCAAGACAGGTTCATTAGTTGATGTAAGGAGCATTTCTGGCTATGTGGTTAGTCGATCAGGCAATGTTTATGCAATCACTTCATTTATCAATGATAGAAATGCTAATGCTGGCAGGGGCATTCATGATGCAGCACTTAGCTGGTTGCTAGATGATGGTCCACAAGCCCACCCTGTAAAACACTAGTTAGATAGTTCCCGAGCCGACAGCAGCTCTTCCCAAGCGATCTCTTAGTGCATCCCAAGCATCCCCTTTAGGAAGACACTCAAAGGCAATTACATCATAGTTAGATTGATCTAATTGGCGAAGTAAAGCATATAGCTGCTGTGCTAGTAATTGGACAGAATCTGGAAGAATGATCTCTGTCAGTGCGTATGACTTCAACCGCTCAGGAATCAATGATTCATCTTTAAAGTGGACCCAGGCAATTTTTGCGGTCAATGGCGCATGGGTTTTTAAAAGATCATCCAGCTGCGCTTTTTCATATAAGACCATTTTTGTTTTTGGCGCATAGTGCGCACTCAAACTACCAGACACCCTAGGCGCTGAATCATTAAATAATTCAGCAGCTAATTTTGGAACAATCACTCCCGCTTTGCTAAGCGCATCATTCACCATCTGATGACTAATGGCACCAGGTCTCAAGATAACTGGTCCGTGTGTATCCCAACGGCTCAAATCAACTATGGTTGATTCAATTCCAACCTCACATGAACCACCATCTAAAACCATGACGGTATCAGAAAACTCTTCACGAACATGCTGAGCAGTTGTTGGAGAGATCCTGCCAAAACGATTAGCTGATGGCGCGGCAAGCCCGCCTCCAAAAGTATTTAATAAAGCTTGTGCTAGGGGATGATTGGGGCATCTGATACCAATGGTTTCTTGCCCACCCGTTACCTCAGGGATAACATTTTTAGCTTTTGGCAAAATCATTGTTAAAGGGCCTGGCCAAAATGCTTTAGCTAATGTTAGGGCTGCAGGAGAAACATCTCTTGACCAATGAGACAAGATATTTTGCCAAGCTTGATCGATGTCTTGATTGGTAAGGTGGGCAATTGATTGATTTGGTTTAGCAATATGAACAATTAAGGGGTGGCCAGCGGGGCGTCCCTTTGTACTAAATATAAGATTAACAGCATCCACGTTATCAGCATCTGCTGCAAGACCATAAACAGTCTCAGTCGGCATGGCCACCAAACCACCATCACGCAATACCTTAACTGCACCTTCTATCAAGTCTGGCATAAGCATGCTTAACGCGTGATGCGCAAAACCTCAACGGCTTTTTTACAGGCAGCACTTACATCAGAAGATGTTGGTCCCACAAAATTGATATGCCCCATCTTGCGACCTTGTCGTGGTTCCGCCTTGCCGTAAAGATGTAGCTTAGCAGCCGGATCAGCTAAAACAGTGTGCCAGCTTGGCTCTACTTGAGATCCTGTCACCAACCACTCATCACCTAAGATGTTTAACATGATGCTTGATTGAATCAAAGCAGTGCTTCCCAATGGCACTCTGGCCATCGCACGAACTTGTTGCTCAAACTGACTTGTTACACATGCGTTTTGCGTGTAGTGCCCTGAGTTATGAGGTCTAGGTGCAATCTCATTAGCAACAATCTCACCACTCTTTAATACAAAAAACTCAACGCAAAGAACACCCACATAATCTAGACGGCGAATGATCGCTTTAGCGGCTTCAACAATTCTCACTTCTTGAGTTGGTTTTAATGAAGGTGCTGGAACAGTCGTGGTGTGCAAAATGCTATTTTTATGAATGTTTTGCGCCACCGGATAAGCAACCACTTCATCATCATGTCCGCGCGCCACCAAAGCGGAGACCTCAAAGTCTAAATCCATGCGTTTTTCTAAAACACACTGAACTTGACCAAAGGTTTGCCATGCATTTTCTAACTCTTCCCGTGTCTGAACAGTCACTTGACCTTTGCCGTCATACCCCATACGAGCAGTTTTTAAAATACCTGGCAATAAATCATCGCTGATATGCGCTAAGTCAGCCTCTCGCTCAATAACATGATGCATTGCTGGACCAATGCCAGCTTCAGTTTGCCATGTGGCCAAAAATTTCTTCTCTGTAATTCGGTTTTGAGCTACTGAAACGCCGCCACTTTTGGGGGCCACATAAACACCCAAGGCCTCTAATTCATCTAAAGCTTGCGCTGGTACGTTTTCAAATTCAGTACTTGCAGCAGAACATAAAGCTGCCATTTCTTTTAGGGCGACATGATCTGTGTAATCAGCTTGTATATGCTTTTCTGCAACTGCACCTGCAGGACTATTTACATCTGGATCTAGCACACAAACTTTGTAGCCCATCGCTTGAGCTGCATGGGTAAACATACGGCCTAATTGTCCACCGCCCAAGATACCTAAATATGAGCCTGGCAAAATTGGATCTAAACGATCAGCCATAGATTAAGAATGTCCTGGTAAGTTCATAGCCCGAGCTTTTTCAGTTTGACTCGATCTGAAAGCTGTTAATTTTTGCGCTAGATCTGCATCATTCACGGCCAAGTTGGCGATCACGTGAAGGGCTGCATTAGCAGCACCCGCCTCACCAATTGCAAATGTAGCCACCGGAATACCTTTTGGCATTTGCACAATGGAGTAAAGAGAATCCTCACCACGCAAATACTTTGAAGCAACAGGCACACCAAAAACTGGAATGATTGTTTTTGCAGCGATCATGCCAGGTAAATGAGCAGCTCCACCTGCGCCAGCAACAATTGCTTTCAACCCTCGCTCTACAGCTGTTTGAGCATAGGCAAACATCTCATCAGGCATACGATGAGCCGAAACAACTTTGGCTTCATAGGCCACGCCAAACTCTTGAAAAATTTGAGCTGCATTTTGCATGGTGTCCCAATCCGAATTGGATCCCATCACAATACCTACTAGTGGTTTTTGGCTCATAAGTTTTCCTTTAAATACTTTTAGCAATATTTAAGCAGTTAGTGTTTCTAAAGCTTCGCGATATTTTGCGGCCGTCTTTTCAATCACATCGTGAGGTAATTTTGGTGCTGGTGCTGATTTGTTCCAAGGCTTTCCATCAACCAAAGCTGACTCTAACCAATCGCGTACAAACTGTTTATCAAACGATGGGGGATTAGATCCCACTTGATAAGAACTCGCAGGCCAAAAGCGTGATGAATCAGCTGTTAATACCTCATCCATCAACACCAAATGACCCGCCTCATCTAAACCAAATTCAAATTTTGTGTCTGCAATGATGATGCCTTTTGTAGCAGCGTAGTTAGATGCTTCTTGATAAAGCCGGATACTAACGTCTCTAATTTTTGCAGCAAGCTCTTGACCGATTCGGTCTTCAACCTCTGCATAAGAAATATTTTCATCATGCTCACCTACTTCAGCTTTAGCTGCTGGCGTAAAAATAGGTTCTGGTAATTTCTGAGCATTTTGCAAACCTGCGGGCAATTGAATACCGCAAACAGAACCTGTCGATTGGTAATCTTTCCAACCACTACCGGATAAATATCCACGCACAACTGCTTCAACCATAATTGGCTTTAAGCGCTTAGTCACAATGGCCCGACCTTGAACTTGATTTACCTCGTCAGCAGCAACAACTGACTCTGGAGCAATTCCAGTTAAATGATTAGGAATCACATGAGACAACAAATCGAACCAAAAGTTGGCCATTTGATTAAGGACAATTCCCTTTCCAGGAATTGGTTCGCCCATTACCACATCAAATGCAGACAAACGATCTGTTGTGATCATTAATAACTGATCATCGCCAATCGCATAGATATCTCGAACCTTACCTTTTGAAATTAAAGGTAAAGACTTAATGGAAGATTCATAAAGGGCTTGCATGGATACCTTACTTAACTAATTGAGCTAATTGGCCAGCTTTGTAACGCTCAGCCATTTTGTCTAATGGAATAGATTTGATCTTTCCAGCTTGGCCTTCACAACCAAATGCAAGGTAACGTGCCTTACAAATATCTTTAGCTGCTTCACGAGCCGGTTTTAAATAATCACGTGGATCGAACTTACCTGGATTTTCAAATAAATAACGGCGAATCGCAGCAGTCATAGCTAAACGAATATCAGTATCAATATTGATTTTTCTAACACCATGTTTGATGCCCTCTTGAATTTCTTCTACCGGAACACCGTAAGTCTCTTTCATGTCGCCACCAAACTCACGAATGATTGCTAACAACTCCTGAGGAACGCTAGATGAACCATGCATGACCAAATGAGTATTTGGAATACGTAGGTTAATTTCTTTAATACGATCAATTGCCAAAATGTCACCCGTTGGCTTCTTAGTAAACTTATAAGCCCCATGACTTGTCCCAATGGCAATGGCTAGCGCATCACATTGAGTCTTCTTTACAAAATCAGCGGCTTGCTCAACATCGGTTAACAGTTGCTCGCGTGTCATTGCACCTTCTGCACCATGTCCATCTTCTTTGTCACCCATCATGGTTTCTAAAGAGCCTAAAACGCCCAACTCAGCCTCTACCGTTACACCAATTGAGTGCGCAAACTTAACAACCTCTTGAGAAACTTCAACGTTGTATTCATAAGACGCCACAGATTTACCATCAGCCATCAAAGAGCCATCCATCATTACAGACGTAAAGCCAGAACGAATAGCAGCCATACAAACAGCAGGACTTTGGCCATGATCTTGATGCATAACGACCGGAATATGAGGGTAAGCTTCTACAGCTGCATCAATTAAGTGGCGCAAGAAAGCTTCGCCAGCATATTTTCTGGCGCCTGCTGATGCCTGCATGATCACTGGGGCATTAACTTCATCAGCTGCAGCCATGATAGCCTGAACCTGCTCTAAATTATTCACATTAAACGCTGGCAAACCATATGCATTTTCTGCAGCATGGTCTAACAATTGGCGCATGGATACGAGTGCCATAACTATTCCTTCAGTTTTAAAATTTATTTCACGTCAACAATTTTTAGAGTGTTTGTACCGCCAACTTGCCCCATAGGCTCGCCAACAGTTAAAACAATCTTATCGCCGGAGCTAACGATGCCCAGCTTTTTAATTCTATTTTCCGCTTGATCCAAGGCCGTGTCACGATCATTACTTGTATCTAAATGAAGTGGGTGAACATTTCTATATAGTGCCATTGCTCTTTGGCTGGCCAATTTTGTAGTCATGGCAAATATAGGTACCTGAATTTTGTGACGACTCATCCAAAGAGCAGTTGATCCTGAATCAGTAAGCGCAGCAATCGCTTTAACACCCAAGTGATAGGCTGTAAACAGAGCGCCAAATGCAATCGACTGATCAATACGTGTAAATTTTTGATCGAAGAAGTCAGCATCGAGATGATGAACTTCGGTTTTTTCAGCCTCTAAACAAATAGCAGCCATTTGCAATACTGTTTCTACCGGGTACTGACCTGAAGCAGTTTCAGCTGACAACATCACTGCATCGGTTCCATCCAATACGGCATTTGCTACGTCACTCACTTCTGCACGAGTTGGAACCGGGTTAACAATCATCGACTCCATCATCTGCGTCGCTGTAATGACAACTTTGTTGGCTTCACGAGCCATGCGAATCATTTTCTTTTGTAAAGCTGGCACTGTTGCATTACCAACTTCAACTGCCAAATCACCGCGCGCAACCATAATGCCATCGCTTACCTCTAGAATGCCCTCAAGAATTCCTGGCAAAACAGCCTCTGCCCGCTCAATTTTGGCAATCAACTTTGTTTTATGACCAAGATCTTTGCTTGCTTGATCAGCTAAATCACGAGCAATCTTCATGTCATCAGCATTTTTAGGGAAGCTAATGGCAATGTAATCGGCGCCCAAACCTATGGCCGTCTTTAAATCTTCTTTATCTTTTTCGGTTAAGGCCGGAGCAGTCAATCCACCGCCTGCGCGATTAATACCTTTGTTATTAGATAACTCACCGCCTAATTCAACAACCGTATGAATACAACTACCTTTTACATCTTCAACACGAATAACTAAAAGGCCATCATTCAAAAGTAACTTATCGCCAACTTTGACATCATTCGGAAGATTTTTATAGTCTAGGCCAACACAACTTTGGTTACCTAATGTGCAATTAGCATCTAATGTAAATTTTTCGCCCGCTTTAAGAATAATTTTATTATTTTCGAACTTACCTACTCGAATCTTTGGGCCTTGTAAGTCAGCCATGATCGCCACTTCGCGACCCAATTCTTTTGAAACCTCGCGAACTTGCTTAGCTCTTGCTTGATGGTCTGCTGCTGTGCCGTGTGAGAAATTTAAACGAACAACATCAACACCTGCAGTGATCAACTGCTTTAAAACGTCAGCACTGCTTGATGCAGGGCCTAGAGTTGCAACAATTTTTGTCGCGCGCATTATTGAGTTGCCCTTTCAACCAAAATCGAAAAAGCTGGCAAAGTTTTACCCTCTAAGAACTCTAAGAAAGCTCCACCGCCAGTTGAGATGTAATCAACTTGTTTTTCAATTCCGTATTTAGCAATTGCCGCCAAAGTATCACCACCCCCAGCAATAGAAAATGCAGGAGAGTGCGCAATTGCTGCAGCTAACATTTTTGTACCGCCACCAAACTGGTCAATTTCAAAAACACCAATAGGGCCATTCCAAACAATCGTGCCAGCGTGAGCAATAATGCTTGCTAACTCAGCAGAAGTCTTTGGTCCCACATCCAAAATCATGTCATCTGCCTGAACCTCTGTTGACGCCACTCTATTAGCTCTCGCCAAAGGTGATAACTCATTCGCAACCACAACATCAACCGGAATAGGCACGCTTGCCCCACGCTTGGCCATCATTTCCATAATGGTTTTAGCTTCTCCAATTAAATCAGGCTCCGCTAAAGAGCGACCAATAGGCAAACCTGCTGCCAGCATAAATGTATTTGCAATACCGCCACCAACAATTAACTGATCAACCTTCTCTGCTAAAGATTTAAGAATTGTTAATTTTGTTGAAACCTTAGAACCAGCCACAATCGCCACCAAAGGACGCTTCGGGTCTGTCAGAGCTTTACCCAAAGCATCTAACTCGGCCGCCATCAAAGGGCCTGCACAGGCAATTGAAGCATACTTAGCCATACCGTAAGTTGTAGCCTCTGCACGATGAGCTGTGCCAAAAGCATCGTTGACGTAAACATCACAAAGTTGAGCCATTTTTTGGGCTAACGCATCGTTATTCTTTTTTTCACCTTGATTGAGTCGGCAATTTTCTAAAAGAACTAAATCACCTGGCGCCACCTCAAAACCACCATCCACCCAATGACTGATCAAAGGAACTTTTCTTCCTAATAACTCAGCAATTCTGTGAGCAACCGGAGCCAATGTGTCTTCTGGTTTAAATTCACCTTCAGTCGGTCTACCAAGGTGAGATGTCACCATCACCGCCGCACCAGCATCAAGTGCCAACTTAATCGCAGGAATCGATGCTTTGATGCGCGTGTCTTCAGTGATATTGCCGGCATCATCTTGCGGAACATTCAAGTCAGCACGGATAAAAACTCGCTTACCTTTAAGTTGTCCAGAAGCAGCTAAATCTGAAAGACGGTTGAATTTAAGTTGTGATGTGACTGGCATGATGAATAAGCTTTTAACCAAAAGACTAGAAACATAGATTTTACCTTTTTACGCACTTCCAACGACAAATTTCAAGCTAAAAACCCGGGATATCTTAGACAACACACAAGCCTTTTTAGAGGGGCATGAAAGGGTTGTGCACATGCAGTTTTCACCTTCAGCTGAATCATTGAGCATAAATTCTATTAAATATATCTATAAATGCATTAAAAATCTCTAAATGGAGTTAAATATAACTAATAGCTTCAAAAACCTTACCTAGCAGGATCAGCAAGCTAACTTAAGCCTTCAATCCGGTCTGGCACATTGATTTGAAAAGCGATCAAGGCTAAAAAGATCCTTTTATGAACATGGCTATCAATCATCCGCTGTTTTACAATGCGGATTCAACCAATTTTTCTCAGAATTTAGGAAATACACCATGTCAATGGCAAATCGTGATGGCTCTATCTGGATGGACGGTAAGTTAGTACCGTGGCGCGACGCTAATATCCACGTTCTAACTCATACTCTTCACTATGGCATGGGTGTATTTGAAGGTATCAGAGCTTATAAAACTGATGCTGGCACCGCCATTTTTCGCTTGAAAGAACACACGCATCGTTTATTTAACTCAGCAAAAATCTTCCAAATGAAAATGAACTACACGGAAGATGAAATCATTGCTGCAACATTGTCAGTTGTTAAAGAAAATAAATTGGCTTCTTGCTACATTCGTCCAATCGTTTGGATTGGCTCAGAAAAACTGGGTATCTCTGCAAGAAATAACTCAACTCATTTAGCGGTAGCCGCTTGGGAATGGGGTGCTTACCTAGGTGAAGACGGTCTTAACAAAGGTATTCGTGTCAAAGTATCTTCATTCACAAGACATCATGTCAACGTTTCGCTTGTAAGAGCAAAAGCATCCGGCTATTACATCAACTCAATCCTAGCCAATCAAGAAGTGACTGCTCAAGGATATGACGAGGCTCTGTTGTTAGATACAGATGGTTATGTTTCCGAGGGATCTGGCGAAAACGTATTTATTGTTAAGAACGGTATTGTTTACACACCCGATCTAGCATCTTGCTTAGACGGCATTACAAGAGATGCTATTTTCACCATCGCTAAGGATCTTGGTATTGAAGTTCGCGAAAAGCGCATCACTCGCGATGAGATGTACTGCTGTGATGAAGCATTCTTCACAGGTACGGCTGCAGAAGTGACTCCGATTAGAGAGTTAGACGATCGCATCATTGGTGATGGCAAGCGTGGTCCAATCACAACAAAGATTCAACAAGTATTCTTTGATGCAGTTGCTGGCAAAAATGATAAATACCGTCATTGGTTAACCATCGTTTAAGTTGGGGCAGGAAACATATGAGTGAAAAAAATTCAATCCAAATAGACGGTCATAAAGATTTGCCACTGTACTGCCCTAACGGCAAACCTTCATCATTGCATTCACACCCACGTGTTTTCCTTGATGTCACCTCTACTGGCGAAGCCAAATGTCCATATTGTGGCGCCCACTACAGCCTTATTCCAGGCACAGCTCCGCACGGTCACTGATATGACAAATATCCTCATCATCGCACCTAACTGGATTGGTGATGCGGTGATGACTGAGCCTCTTATTTCGAGGCTTAAAAAAGACCACCCCCATAGTTCCATTGACGTTATTGCCACCCCTTGGGTCGCTTCAGTCATGCGCGCTATTCCGGCCGTTAACAAAGTAATTGCCGTTGATTTAAAACATGGCGCATTGCAATGGGCCGAAAGAAAGGCTTTGGCTTTGCAGCTTCAGCAGAATCAATACAGCCATGCATATGTTTTGCCTAATAGTTTCAAATCTGCACTGATACCATGGCTCGCAAAAATTCCGAACAGAATTGGATATCGCGGCGAGTTACGCTGGGGTCTTATTAATCAACCCCTTCCAAACCCATCTCGCTCTCACCGCCCTCCGATGTCATCACATTACTTTGCGCTATCAAATGCACAAAGCACTTCAGTACCACAACCCCACTTAAGTCTTTCAAGCGAAGCTTTACTTTCAATTAAACAAAAGCTTCATTCACTTAAAGAACACACAAAGTTGTTTGTGATTTGTCCTGGCGCCGAATACGGACCAGCAAAACAATGGCCAACAGAACACTATGCTGAGCTGGCCCAAAAGTTAGCTCAAGAAAATGCCCATCATCTAGTGCTCATTCTAGGTAGTAAAAAAGAATCTCCTTTAGGCGAGCAAATATCAACGCTGAGTGGCCACCCTCATCAAGTGATTAACTGGTGCGGGGAAACAACTTTAGATGAAGCAATTGCATGCATTAGCGTAGCGACTACTGTGATAAGCAATGACTCTGGTCTGATGCACATTGCCGCGGCATTTAGCCGCCCTCAAATTGCCATCTTCGGATCCAGCGACCCAAGGCATACACCGCCTCTTTCAAGCTTGGCTAAAGTCCATTGGTTGCATTTGGAATGCAGCCCATGCTTTAAAAGAACATGTCCATTAGGGCACTTAAAATGTTTAGTAGACATCACCCCTACAGACGTCCTAAACTCTATCCATCAATCAACTCGTTAGAAAATCATGCCCCGTCAAGCCCGCCTTTTTCAACTACCCGATGAAGTAATTGATGCATGGCGTGAATCATTGCATCGCAATGATCTTGATGGTTCCCTAGATTTATGGATGGATGAAGACTCCATCACCTGTATCTTACCTGGCGGCAAACGATTAACGGGTCATGCTGAATTACGCGAAGGTCTTAAAAAAATTCTAGAAGATCATTTTCTTTGGCTAGACCCCATTCAAGTCATCGGTCACACAGCCATTGGTATCGCATTTTTTGACGCCACAGAAGCAGTTCGCCTTCAAGCAGAACAAGTTGAACCAGAATTCTTTTTGAACTTTACTTATATTTTGGTTCAAGGTCCTATGGGGTGGAGAATTGCTCATATCCACACAAGCCCAGCTCAAGAAGAGCATATTCAGTTACCAAGCACAATTCACGGCTTTCACTAAGAACAGATTTTAGTTGAGCTGATTGGCTCGATTGTTTTTTAATTCTTGACGATAAGCTTCTTGTATCTGTCTTGCTCGAGCATCAATCTCTGAGGCTTGATAAAAGTCAGCATCACCTGCTGCTTTAGCTAACTTCATTTGCTCAATAGCTCCCACCCAAGCTCCCTCAGTCACGTATTTCTCTGCAAGCGCTGCATGCTGCAAAGCTCGTTTACCTGACTGGGAATATGCTTGGGATAACAGAGACCACCACAAGGTTTCATCGGGTCTAGATTTTGATTGCACTTTTAACCAAGCAATTGCTTGCTCATGTTGGTGGGTTTTTAACTGAGCATTCACCATAGCAATATTTAATGCTCTTGATTTTGGATAAATGTTTTTAACCTGGTCTATTTGCTTTAAGGCAGCAGCATGTTGACCCTTAGCCATCATGATGTCTATTCCGGTGCTTTCAACTGACAAGCTAAGCTTTTGCACAGGGGAGCCTTGAGAAACCAATCCCTGCAAACTTACTCTCGTTTTTTGCAGATAATTTTCAGCATCGCTGGTGCGACCCTCCTTAAGACTTAAGAGACATAAGCCGTAGTTGCCCTCTAATTGTTTTGGTAAATCTGATCTTCTTGCCAAGCTTTCAAAATACTGTTTTAACTCTGGATAGTTACTAGAGCTAGATGTCTGAATTAATCTCGCCCTGGCCTTTAACAAATAGAACTCAACTGAAGAAAGTACTTTTCTATTAGGCAAACCTCTCACACGATCTTGCATATCAGCAATACGATCTGTCGTTAAAGGGTGACTTCTGACATACCCCGGGACACCACTCTCCATAATGCTATTAGCTCTTTGCATTCTTTGGAAAAAATCGGGCATCCCCTGAACATCAAAACCTCCAGCCTGCAATATCTGGAAGCCCACTCGATCAGCTTCTCTTTCTGCATCTCGCGAGTAAGATAGTTGATTCTGAATTGCCATAGCCTGACCACCCATCGCAATACCTTGAGCAGCATTGGGATTTCGACTGGCAGCAATCACTGCTAAAAAGATCGAAGCCAACGCAATCATGGAATTGGTGCCTTGTTGCCCGTACATCCTGGCAATATGCTTTTGCGTCACATGACCAATTTCATGGCCCAACACAGAGGCCAACTCAGACTCGGACTCAGCAGATACAATCAACCCAGTATGAACTCCGATAAATCCCCCAGGTAAGGCAAAAGCATTAATACTTCGATCTCGCACACCAAATAATTCAAAGTTAAGTGCAAAAGTTCCGGTGCCATCAAGACCAGGGATACCATCTTTTTTCGCAGCCCGCACCAAAGTTTGGCCGATGGTGTTGAGGTAATCATAAAAGACCAAATCATTGGAGTAATCAGGATCTCTACGAATCTCTCGCATAATCCGCTCACCTAATTCCCGCTCATCGGCAGGCGATAAAGAAATACTGGATGAGTCACCCAAATCTGGCAAGATCAAAGATTGTTGAATCGGTTTATTAACTTGAGGGATGCCTGCTGAGTTAGGACTTGATCGCATCGCCCTATCAATATTGTCCTGCGCAATTCGATTGGAATCAGTTTGAGCTAACAACATGCTTGGCTGAAATAAAAAAGCCAAGGCACTTGCTAGGATTCTTTTGCTCAATTGATGTCTTTTATTGCTCATACGCTCAATTATGGTACAAATATCACATGAATAAGTTAACTCATTTTGATGAAAGTGGCCAAGCCCACATGGTTGATGTTGGGCAAAAAGCTCACACACATCGTATTGCAACGGCTACAGGCAACATTCAAATGCAAAAAAGTACATTTGATATGGTGGTTTCTGGCTCCCATAAAAAAGGTGACGTTATTGGCATCGCTCGAATTGCTGCTATTCAAGCCACAAAGAAAAGTCCTGATTTGATACCGTTATGCCATCCTATCGCACTCACCCGTGTTGCGGTAGATTTTCAAACGGATGAAAAAGCCTCATCGATTCAATGCACAGTAACAACTGAGACAGTGGGGCAAACTGGCGTAGAAATTGAGGCTTTAACTGGCGTTCAAATTGGACTGCTCACCATTTATGACATGTGCAAAGCAGTAGATCGTGGCATGGTTATCAAGGAAGTCAAACTACTTGAGAAGAGTGGTGGCAAGTCTGGCACTTGGAAGGCGGAATAGTAGGCGCTAACTCAGCCGAGCGCAGTGCAAAGTCGCTAATGTTTCAACGGCTTGAGGAAATTGGATGGCATGTCGGCCTATTTGCAGCAGGCTCAACAAAAACCAGGGGTAGAAAAGTAGGCTCAAAGCTCGATTTAAATGACAGTAACGATTTAGTTACCGCTCTGAGGCAAAGTGTTATACAGCCTAAATAAAGAAGCGGTCTTCTGACCGCTTCTAATAAAAATTAGAAATTACCTTTAAGCCCGATTTTTATTGCTCTAGCTCCTGATGGCGACATATCCCTCAATAATGACGAGGCATTTCTAGCTTCAATATTTGTTAAATTGTCTACTCTCATGAATAAAAGGGCAGACCTCATGCCTGTAATTGAAGCCTTGTATGAGGCACCCAAGCCCAGCATGGTGTAACTTGGTGTTGAACCCAAATCGTCTGCATAACGATTTTGGCGGGCCGCATGCTGCACATCAACCTGGCTTGAATACAAACCTTGGCTATAAACAAGCGCGGAACTGAGGCGCAATGGTGAAATCCTTGGGAGAGCACCGCCAGTTGAGCGATTTTCTCCGCGAACATAATCTGCCTTCCAATCCATATTGAGCTCAGAGGCCTTACTAAAAACTCCCCTTGCAATTGGCCATCGGCCATCAGCTTCTAAGCCATACATGCGCGCCTTGATGCCAGTGAAGTTATATTTGGGAACGCACCCGGTTCCACCACAGGCACCGCCGGTTGATTCATCTACATCACCATCCTGAATCAAGCCAATGAAATTATTGAACTCCGTAATGAATGCGCCAAAATTTGCTCTGGTTGTTGGGGTTTTAAATTTCATACCCAATTCCAGAGTTGCACCTTTTTCCATTTGATTATTAGGATTACCTTGTTCATAAGTTTCCGTAGCGTGGTGCATGCCGTTAGCATATAACTCATAGAAGGTGGGGGCTCTTTCGGTATACGACAAGCCACTTGTTGCCGTCCATCCTAAGCCAAGTTCTTGTCTATAGCCTAGGGATGCGCTCAATGGTTTGAATTTTTTACTATCAACTTCAAATGGATTTCCTTGTCCATTACCTCCGCCACCCAAACTATCCACCTTGACAGACTCAACTCTCAAGCCCGCGCTCATCGCTTTACCTTTTGCAAAACCAAGCTCTTCAAACATAAATAAAGCCATGCTATCCGTTTGAGTATTAGGAACAAACATCTGCCCACCGGCACTTGCTGCCGAGAATTTAAATTCCGAAGCTTGCACCCCCCACGCTCCCTTTAACAAACCAAAAGTAGTTTGAATAGGTGTATGTGTTCCTTCGATGCGGCTATCCCAACCTTTATTTTTGAAAGTTGATTCAACAGCACCGACAACTGACTCTTCATGCTTATAGTCAGTGGTACTAAATGAACCTCTAATCGATTCAAGGGGGCCCATCTTGCCCGCTAAGTTCCTTTGCTCACCTGAAAAGGTCAACTTATCTTGCTGCAACTTGATTCTGGTTGGTCTATTAATATCACCTCCTTCAAATAAGCCTGTGCCGTATTCATTTCTATAGGTGTCAACAGAAAATCCTAGATAACCATGGTCATTAGTTAAGGATGCCCCAATAGCACCACTTTGCTGATTAGCATCACTATTTAATAATGAACCGTTATTTAAGAAATCTCCTCGACCAGCCTGCTTAGGCACTTTCAGGTTTTCTGTTTTTCTACTTAAGCCGTCAAAGTGCAAAGCAAAATGTCCATCACCGACAGCAACTAAGCCAGCAGCTGATTTTTCATCTTCTGCACCCCCGCCTCTTATCTCGGCTCTTCCTTCAACCCCTTTAATTGGGGCTTTTGGAATACGGTTATCAATAATATTAACTGCACCACCAATAGCACTACCGCCATACTGAAGGGCTGCAGGTCCACGAACCACTTCGATTTGTTCAACCGTTAATGGTTCAACTGCAACTGCATGGTCATATGACAAAGTTGACGCGTCTAAACTCGCACCTCCATTACTCATCACACGAACACGGTCACCATCTAAGCCACGAATTGTTGGTCGACTTGAGTTAGGACCAAAATCAGTTGAACTGACTCCTGGTAAACCATTCAAAGTTTGACCTAGAGTGCTGCTTTGTTTTTTAGATAAATCTTCACCACGGAGAACACTCACAGGCGAAATTAAATCATTAATATCCCCACCCAATGGGTTAGCTGTTACAACGATGGGAGCTAATGTTTGTTGAGCATCGGCTACTGAACAAATAGATAAGGTTGCCAAAATGGCTGCACTCATTTGAGTGCGAGTAAAAACTTGCATGGATATCCCCTAAAAATACGAATGAAATAGCGCTCCACTTACGTGGAGATCCTAAAGAAAATCAAACATGCTTAGTAGGAGGGGCCCTTGCTTCAAATGGGGCTAATGCCTCAATTGAAATTTGATAAATCTGATATCGCTTTATAGCGGCATGCTTAACATCAACCAAATTAAGAATGGGCGGATGAAGAATTAGAGCAGACCCCAAAGTTAAGGAGTCATAAGCAGCACAATGGTGACTATTTAAATCATCATCACTCAAAGAGTGGGTTAAATCTACTTTTTGATTTTGAATATCGTGTATTTCATGAACATGATGAATTCTATGTGCAAACCCGTACCACTGAGCCAACACAAGCCCCAGCACTAGGGAGATGAGAAGAAAATTTTGCCTTAATAATTTATTCACTGCTGTAGTGTACTTTATTAAATAACTGAATCGTTTGAGCAAAATCTAGTGCATAGCTGAGTTTAGGTACCATCAAACCAAAAATGGGGGTACGGGTATGGTGGGGGTCGGCCTGGCAGAAATCATCATGAGGTACCCCTATCAAATCTTTGACATCACCGTTGAGATTTTTTAATTACTTGTAATGATTAGCGATGTAGTGCGCTGCACCCTCATGCTGGATATTTGGGTGACACCCAGCGGGTGGGGTTTAGCTAGGATGAATCTAGTATGCGCATCGTAAGCCACATAGATAACTTTCTGTCCCAATCCCGTCCCATCTGTCCCAAATAATCATGTATATTTCACTTGGCTGTATTTTTAATAAACAACGCAGAATTAGGTATTACAAGGGTTTCAGGTTGTTTTGTTCCATCGACTTTTTTGCTCTTATGACATGTGCAAAGCAGTAGATCGTGGCATGGTTATCAAGGAAGTCAAACTACTTGAGAAGAGTGGTGGCAAGTCTGGCACTTGGAAGGTAGCGTAGCAATCTCCAACCTTATAAATTAATTCATAGCTGTTAATTTGGTCTTGTCCCAATAATCTCCCAATTAAAAAGGGCATCATCAGATGCCCTTTTTGTATTTCTTGTTTAAGTGACCTTAGTACACTTACTTACAGTCAGCAGGCAATAGCTTTGTTGAAAGAGTTGTCGATGCGGACTTGCATGACCAAATACCAGCCCAGGGTTGAGTCTGCTTACTACTCAAATCTAATGGTTCAACAGTCTCAGACGCTGAGTTATTAACTGGAACAATACCAAGCACATTTGCGCCATCAGGCGCGACACTGGATTGATAAGTAATTAGGATCGCACCACTTTTATCGATCTTCACTTCCTTAACGCTATTTGTTGCAGTACTCTTAAAGCTCTGGGATGTGGCATCAGCCATATCAATAGGGCCTTTTCCTGAATACACTTCAGTAACCGCTAATTTTGCAGCGGCCGCCAAACTCAAGCCCTCGGCGACACGAGTTTTAGCAATGTAATCCTGATACTTAGGAACCGCTAATGCCGCCAAGATACCGATAATGGCAATTACAACCATTATTTCAATCAGGGTAAAACCGTTTTTATTTTTCAAGACCTGCTTCCTATCATTCATCTTTTAAAGTCCTCCGTTGGTGAGGCATCATCATGTCAGATGATACCTACCAAAGGAGCTGATTTGGGTGTAGGAATTTGCTGATTTTTGCTCTGAATCAACACTAAGCGTGTTTTTTCTTAGCCTTATACTTAAGAAAATATCCCCAAGCAACTACTAAACCTGCACCACCAATTGCCAATACAGTGTGAGCCCCTGGAATTGCTTCAGAAATAACATCGTGAACAGCTGGATCACCCACCAACATCTCGCCAGCCAAGAATCCTAGAAGTGCTGCTCCAATCGTAATAATGATTGGGAATCTCTCCATCACTTTCAAAAGTAATGTGCTTCCGAAAACAATCAATGGAATGCTCAAACCCAATCCAACAATTAAAAGAATTAAGCGTGTTTCCTCTGGCCCTTTTTGAGCTGCTGCAGCTACTGCCAAAACATTATCTAAACTCATGACTAAGTCAGCAATGAGAATAGTGCGAATGGCGCCCCAAAGATTCTCCTTACCTTCCATTTCCTCATCGCCTTCATCCTCATTAAGAAGTTGAACACCGATATAGACTAAAAGAACAGCGCCTACCATCTTGAGATATGGCAAAGTTAAAAGGCCAACAGCAGTAATTGTTAGTACAACTCGTAAAATAATAGCTGCGGCACTACCCCAGAAAATAGCTTTCTTTTGTTGAGATGGTGGCAAATTTCGAGAGGCCAATGCAATCACAACGGCATTGTCACCAGACAAAATAATATTAGTCAAAATAATCGAGCCTAAAGCAAACCAAAATGTTGAATCTGTTAGAAAGTCCATATCATCCTCATTATTTTTTTTGTTCAAATAAAAACGGGAGCTAGGCTCCCGTTATTTTCTTGCCCTTAAAGCGAATATTACAACAATGCTTTAAGTAATTTACCCATTTCTGATGGATTACGTGTCACTGTGAAGCCACACTCTTCCATAATGGCCAATTTAGCATCGGCTGTATCAGCACCGCCAGAAATCAACGCACCGGCGTGGCCCATACGCTTACCTGCCGGGGCAGTAACACCCGCAATGAAGCCAACAATTGGTTTTTTCATATTAGCTTTGCACCAACGAGCTGCTTCAGCCTCATCTGGACCACCAATTTCACCAATCATGATCACTGCATCTGTATCTGGATCATCATTAAAGGCTTTCATCACATCAATATGCTTAAGACCATTAATTGGATCACCACCGATACCAACTGCTGAAGATTGGCCAAGGCCAATTTCTGTCAACTGAGCAACCGCTTCATAAGTTAAAGTGCCTGAACGGCTAACAACACCAATGCGACCTTTACGGTGAATGTGGCCTGGCATGATGCCAATCTTGATTTCGTCTGGCGTGATCAAACCTGGACAGTTTGGTCCCAACAACAAAGTCTTTTTGCCACCTTTAGCTTCTTTAGCAGCCATTCTATTGCGAACTTCTAACATGTCGCGAACAGGAATGCCTTCTGTAATACAGATAGCTAAATCCAAGTCAGCTTCAACCGCTTCCCAGATGGCAGCAGCAGCGCCTGCTGGTGGAACATAAATAACTGAAACTGTCGCGCCTGTTTCTGCAGCAGCCTCTTTTACTGATCCATAAATAGGGATATTAAAAATTTTCTCGCCAGCTTTTTTAGGATTTACGCCCGCTACAAAACATTCTTTGCCGTTGGCGTACTCTTGACACTTTTCAGTGTGGAACTGACCAGTTTTACCAGTGATACCTTGAGTAATAACTCGTGTGTTTTTATTAATAAGAATAGACATTTAAATTCCTTTCGTGGCCTGAGGCTTACTTAACTGCTGCAACAGCTTTAGTCGCTGCTTCAGCCATCGTGTCTGCACTAATAATCGGCAGGCCAGATTCAGCCAACATCTTCTTACCGAGCTCTTCGTTTGTACCCTTCATGCGAACTACCAAAGGTACGCTCAAGTTCACAGCTTTACATGCAGTGATCACGCCATCAGCGATCACATCACACTTCATAATGCCGCCGAAAATGTTAACCAAAATCGCTTTAACATCTTTGTTTTTCAACATGATCTTGAATGCTTCTGTTACTTTTTCAGCAGTTGCGCCACCACCAACGTCTAAGAAGTTGGCTGGTTCTCCGCCAAACAACTTAATTGTGTCCATAGTAGCCATCGCTAAACCAGCACCGTTGACCAAACAACCGATATTGCCTTCTAAAGAGATGTAGGCCAAGTCAAACTTAGAAGCCTCAACTTCAGCTGGATCTTCTTCGTCTAAGTCACGGTAAGCAACGATTTCTGGATGACGGAATAAAGCATTTGGATCAAAATTGAACTTAGCGTCCAAAGCCTTAATATTGCCGTTACCTTCAAGAATCAATGGGTTGATTTCAACCAATGATGCATCTGTATCCATATAAACTTTGTACAAGCTTTGCAAAACTGCTTTTGCTTGTGCTTGAGAAGCTTCTGGAACACCAATGCCTTGTGCTAATTTAGCAGCATCAGCATCTGTTAAACCAACTAATGGATTAGCAAAAACTTTAATAATTTTTTCTGGGGTTGAAGCTGCAACTTCTTCAATATCCATACCGCCTTCACTTGAAGCCATGACAACCACTGATTGAGTCGCACGGTCAGTCAAGAGACCAACGTAATATTCTTTTTTAATGTCTGCGCCGTCTTCAACTAACAAACGACGTACTTTTTGGCCTTCTGGGCCAGTTTGGTGAGTCTTCAATTGCATACCCAAGATTTGAGTTGCATAAGTTTTCACCTCATCAAGGCTCTTAGCAACCTTAACGCCACCACCCTTACCACGACCACCAGCATGAATCTGAGCCTTTACAACCCAAACTGGACCACCTAGTTTTTTAGCCGCTTCAACAGCTTCATCAACGGTTAACGCTGAAATACCATTCGGTACTGGTACATTGAACTGACGCAAGATTTCCTTGCCTTGATACTCATGGATCTTCATTGAGGCTCCCTCTTTAATAGTCGCAAAATATTAATATTTTTAACTTACTTAACTCTGTCTTTTTTGGCTTTTTTACAACTTAGCCTTCTATTATCGCTTTTTCACTAAGCATTAGGTCATTTTTACCTTTATTTTCAGTTTTCTTTGCTCTTTATTGGTGCGCCAAACCAGGTAGGATGGTATTTTTTTACAGCCTCACCATCAGTACGCAAGGCATGACAGCCATTTAACTGAAAGGGCATTTGCCCATCTCCATGCTCTTTGACCATAATGACCTCACCCGCAAATCCTTGTATTGCTGCTGTTGGCAATACCGAGCACAACTCAGTGATATGGGAGCATCCAGAGACCCCAGAAAACAGATCTTTTATTGCAGAGCGGAAGCCTCTTACTAAGTTAAGACCAACTAACTTTTCATAATCAGGCTCAATTTTTTCGCAATGTCCGAGATATGGGACGTTTTTTGCTTTTACTTTTGCGTGAAGTACATTGAATTCTTTATCAATCGTGACGCATAAGGTCATATTGTGAATAGGCTGACCTTTTGAGCGCACCCCCGATGACAAGGGAAAATCTTTACTCTTGGTATCCAATAAGGATGCTTCGATATCCCATAAACCATCTTCCCGAAGGAATATATCAGCACTAATTTTTCTTGTATGGATGAGTTGGCGTGGCACGGATGATGAATTAGACATGCCAAAAGTCTACACTAGGCTAAGCCTTAAAAACTCTGGTGATCACTCTTCTTCTGTGTCGATGGGTAAATATCGACCTGAAATTATTTTAGAAACAATTTCTAAAGGAAATCCTTTAGAAACCAAATAACGCATTTGCTTGGATTTATTTTTTTGATCTTCCGCAGGAACGCCAAACTTTCTATCCCAAAGATCCCAAGCCCTCTGAGCATCTGTTTGTTTTAATTGGGCCTTAAGACGGTCAACAGTTTCTAGCTCAATACCATTTTGTTTTAATTCATCAACAATCTTCAAGCTGCCATATCGATCAGATTTACGTCTTGCTAGACCTTCTGCGAAACGCTCATTGGACAACCATCCCTGCTTTTCAAGCTTAAGCAATAAATCTGCTAACTCTTGCTCCGACTCCGCAAAAGGCAAGAGCTTCTTGCGAAGCTCTTGTTGACTATGCTCTCTTCTAGATAGATATCTAAGAGCACGCCCCATTAAACTTGGAGCGTGCTGATTAGGCATCTGCGGCTTCTTTGGAAGGAATGACATCCCCACCCTTCACGCCTAATTTCTCACGAATCTTCGCTTCAATTTCTTTAGCGATGTCTGGATTCTCTTTTAAGAATTCGCGCGCATTGTCCTTACCTTGGCCAACTCTCTCGCCGTTGTAACTATACCAAGCACCCGATTTCTCAACAATGTCACATTCAACACCTAAATCAATCACCTCGCCCTGGCGAGAAATACCTTCGCCATACATGATGTCAAAAATAGCCTCTCGGAATGGTGGTGACACTTTGTTCTTCACTACCTTCACGCGAGTCTCATTACCAACAATGTCATCACCTTTTTTGATACTACCAATACGGCGAATGTCTAAACGCATAGAAGCGTAAAACTTTAGAGCATTACCACCCGTTGTTGTTTCTGGTGAACCGAACATGACACCAATCTTCATACGAATTTGGTTAATGAAGATCACCATTGAATTAGTCCGCTTGATAGTGCCTGTTAATTTACGTAAAGCTTGGCTCATCAAACGCGCCTGCAAACCAGGCAACGAATCGCCCATATCACCTTCAATTTCAGCACGTGGAACCAATGCCGCTACTGAGTCAATCACGATTAAATCAATCGAACCAGATCGAACTAATGCATCTGCGATTTCCAATGCTTGCTCACCTGTATCTGGCTGAGAAATCAATAAATTATTAACATCAACACCCAATTTAGCTGCGTACTGCACATCTAAGGCATGCTCTGCATCAATAAATGCACAAGTTCCGCCTAATTTTTGCATTTCAGCAACCGCATGCAATGTCAGAGTTGTCTTACCTGATGATTCTGGGCCATAAATTTCAATAACGCGACCTCGTGCCAAACCACCAACGCCCAGAGCAATATCTAATCCAAGTGATCCAGTTGAAACAACTTGGATATCTTGGCCAATATCACTATCTCCAAGACGCATGATGGAACCTTTACCAAATTGCTTTTCAATCTGAGCAAGGGCTGCGTTCAGTGCTTTTTGCTTTTCTGAGCTCATACCTTCAATATCAGCAGGAGCAGAGCCAGATTTTTTCTTATGGTCTTCCATAATCGTCCTTATTTAAATTTAGGTGTATTTTTGTCATATATTGTTAATTTACACTACCACTGTATATAAAAACAGTATTCTATGCAAGGCATTTTTTATACCCGTCTAGAATATCGATTAGAACTCTATATTTTGTTGAAATGTATCAGCAAAATTTTATTAACTTGTAGGGCTTTGCGGATAAGGTTGTATGAGAATACTGATAGCAGAAGACGATAGCGTATTAGCTGATGGGTTAACCCGATCACTCCGCCAATCTGGTTATGCAGTTGATCACGTTAAAGATGGTCAATCAGCTGACTTGGCTTTATCTGCGCAAGCCTTCGATCTTTTGATTCTGGACCTTGGTTTACCCAAAATGACAGGAATTGAAGTCCTTAAGCGCCTGAGATCCCGTAATTCAATGTTGCCAGTTTTAATTTTGACTGCAGCAGACTCTACTGAAGAGCGAGTTAAAGGCCTTGACCACGGCGCTGACGACTACATGGCGAAACCTTTTGCCCTATCAGAACTAGAAGCTCGCGTTAGAGCCCTAACGCGTCGGGGCACTGGTGGTGGGCCAACAGTTGTTAAGCATGGTCCACTTCAATTTGATCAAGTGGGTCGCGTAGCCTACATCGATGAAAAAATGTTGGAATTGTCAGCGCGAGAACTCGGCCTATTAGAAGTCTTGCTCAAGCGCGTTGGCAGACTTGTATCTAAAGATCAATTAGTAGACCACCTATGCGAATGGGGTGAAGAGGTCAGCAATAACGCTATTGAGGTTTATGTACACCGTTTACGTAAAAAAATCGAAGTAGGTGGAATTCGTATTGCAACCATCAGAGGTCTTGGTTACTGTTTAGAAAAGTTTCAAGCACCTGCTGTAACTGCAACTCCGCCACAAGACTCTAACGCTTAAGCTTTCTCATGGTAGACGTTCAACCCGCAGTTGATGCGGAGCTTCAAAAACTTCTACCGCCCGAATCGTATGAACTACGTTCGAACCCCAAAGGGCCTCGATCACTTTTTGGGGAAATTCTAGATTGGATGTTGGCGCCACTTTTGCTACTGTGGCCAATGAGTATTGCTGTTACTTACCTTGTAGCTCAATCTATTGCTAATGCTCCATTTGATCGAAACCTTGAAAATAGCGTTCAGGCTATTGGACAACAAATTAAAAAAATAGATGGGAAGGTTTCTTTAACCCTTCCCATGTCAGCCAGAAAAATTTTGCGGGCTGATGAAAACGATACGATTTACTTTCAAGTCATTGGTTATAGCGGTGAATTGATCGCTGGTGATAAAGATTTACCGCTTCCCATTGATGGAGACCACCTTCAAATTGGCGTTGTCACTTTTCGTGACAGCCGCATTAATGGCAATGAAGTTCGAATTGCCGCCACCCAAATTACTTTAAATGCTGACGGAAGTTCTAAAACCATTCTTGTACAGGTTGGTGAAACTCTTGAAAAGAGAGCTCAGTTGGCCAATGAAATTATTAAAGGTGTCATCCTTCCGCAATTCATCATTCTTCCGATTGTGGTTGTTTTGGTATGGTTTGGACTAACTAGAGGTTTGGCGCCCTTAAATGCCCTTCAAAACCGTATTCGGAAAAGACGGGTAGACGACACAAGCCCGATTGAAGAAGGTGCAGCCCCTCAAGAAATCATGCCTTTGATTTCTAGTTTTAATGATGTTTTGTATCAGCTCGAAGATTCAGTACTAGCGCAAAAACGTTTTATTGCTGATGCAGCTCACCAATTAAAAACCCCGCTGGCAGGTCTTCGCATGCAAGCTGAGTTGGCTCAGAGAGAAAATAGTCCTGAAGAGCTTCAACGTTCCTTAGAACAAATTGCTGATAGCTCAATGAGGGCCACTCGCTTAGTTCAACAGCTACTTTCACTAGCCCGCATGGAAAATGCATCAAACCTCAGTGAAAAGATTTTGATAGACCTATCATTAGCCGCTGAAGAAGCCACCAAGAATTGGCTTAATGCAGCATGGGAAAAAAGTATTGACCTAGGATATGAAGCTCCTAGCCAACCATTAAAAATATTTGGCAACCCGGTGATGTTGAAAGAGTTATTTAATAACTTAATAGATAACGCCATTAAGTACACACCGCCCCATGGGCACATCACAGTTGACGTGAGACATTCCAATCGTCCAGGCATTCTTATTATTGAAGTTAAGGACACGGGTCCAGGCATTCCTCCGGAAGAACGCCAACGAGTTTTGGAACGGTTTTACAGGGTTCTTGGAAGTGATATTGAGGGAAGCGGTCTTGGGCTTGCTATTGTTAAAGAAATTGCCACTCAGCACGGTGGGAAACTCGAAATCCTCGAAAACTTCTACAGCGAAGACCCAACAAAATACGGCGCATGCATGCGCGTGTATCTCCCAGTAGGTAGGCGATGAAAAACACCTGGACTAAAAATAAACGTTTGATCTTCATTCTTCTCATCATTTGGTTCTTAACCACCCTTTTGGTTGGTCTTGCACCCGATGCTTTGCGCTTTTCATTCTTTGGCTGGGAATTTATTTACTGGTGGGGTGCGCAAGGCGCTCTTTTAATATACCTATTGCTTGTGTGGGTTTATGCCTACAAGATGCATCAATACGAGAAAAAACAGCCTAAAAACACCTGATTCATAAGTGATTTCCCTTAGCTGTCAGCATTTAGTAAGTGCCCCCAAGAATGATGCATTTGGGGTCCTAAGTTTAAGGATCTTCTTATTAATAATTAGGAGGAATGATGGCTAAAACTGCAGCCGCGCCGATGACCGCTGAAGAACGCAAAGTTATTTTTGCTTCATCATTGGGAACGGTATTTGAGTGGTATGACTTTTATCTTTACGGTTCGCTAGCCGCTGTTATCGCTAAGCAATTCTTTGCTGGCCTTGATGCTGGTTCTGCGTTTATTTTTGCCTTGCTCGCTTTCGCAGCTGGCTTCATTGTGCGTCCTTTCGGCGCCTTGTTGTTCGGTCGCCTTGGTGACATGATCGGTCGTAAATACACTTTCCTAGTGACGATTTTGATCATGGGTGGTGCTACATTCATCGTAGGTATCTTGCCTAACTACAACACTATTGGTGTTGCAGCTCCAGTGATCCTAATCGCTTTGCGTATGTTGCAAGGTTTGGCACTTGGTGGTGAGTACGGCGGCGCTGCTACTTATGTAGCCGAGCATGCTCCTGCTGGCAAACGTGGCGCATACACCGCATGGATTCAAACTACAGCCACTCTAGGTTTGTTCTTGTCTTTGCTTGTGATTTTGTTCACACGTGAATTCACTGGCCCTGCGTTTGAAGACTGGGGATGGCGCGTTCCGTTCTTGGTATCAATCCTTCTATTGGCAGTATCTGTATACATTCGTTTATCAATGAACGAGTCTCCAGCTTTCCAAAAAATGAAAGCTGAAGGTAAGACATCTAAAGCCCCTCTAACAGAAGCTTTCGGTCAGTGGAAAAACATGAAGATTGTTATTTTGGCTCTCTTCGGTTTGGTTGCTGGTCAAGCGGTTGTTTGGTACACAGGTCAGTTCTACGCTTTGTTCTTCTTAACGCAAGTTTTGAAGGTCGATGCTAAGACAGCCAACTTGATGATTGCCGGTTCTTTAGTAATTGGTACTCCATTCTTTATCGTGTTTGGTGCTCTTTCTGACCGTATCGGTCGTAAGATGATCATCATGCTAGGTTTGTTGCTAGCTATCATTACCTACATTCCAAACACACCATTGTCTGTATTTAATGCGTTGACACACTATGCCAACCCAGCATTAGAAAAAGCGATGGCTTCATCACCAGCTACTATTACTGTTGATGCTTTAGAATGTACATTCCAATTCAACCCAACTGGTACAGCTAAATTCACTAGCTCTTGCGATATCGCAAAACAAGTGATGGCTGGTAACTCAGCTAGCTACGAAACTGTTGCTGGTCCTGCAGGTACAGTTGCTAAGGTGAAGATTGGTGAAACAGAGATCACTGGTTACACATCAAAGGGTATGGATCCTGCTGCTGCTAAAGCTGAAGATGCTCGCTTTAAGAAAGAAGTTCGCGATGCATTGAATGCTGCTGGCTACCCAGCTAAAGCTGATCCTGCTCAAATTAACACGCCTGCAGTTATTGCATTGCTTGTTTATTTGGTGATCTTGGTAACAATGGTGTACGGTCCAATCGCAGCTTACTTAGTTGAATTGTTCCCAACACGTATTCGTTACACATCTATGTCATTGCCATACCACATTGGTAACGGCTGGTTCGGTGGCTTGCTTCCAACTATCTCGTTCGCTCTTGTGGCACAAAACGGTAATATTTACTACGGTCTCTGGTACCCAATCATCATCGCTGCGATGACATTGGTAATCGGTACATTGTTCATGCGTGAAACAAAAGACGTAGATATCTATGCTGGTGACTAATATCTAATTCATACTTAGATAAGTAAAACGGCAGTCCTAAAGGCTGCCGTTTTTTATTGCCTAAAAAATTAAAATGCTTAAATCAAAATGAAGCTAGATTAGGTGTACAAGTAATAAGGGATAACAATCAGCATACTGATAACCGTGCCATAAATCCAAGTTCCTTTAATCAGGGCTGGCAAAGTAATTACTTTTGCCTTCTTCATTAAATAAGAGTAAGTGATAAAAAGAGCAGCAACGTTGCTAAGAGTAAAAATGAGGAAGTAGTCCATATAGAATCCTTTCAGTGCTGAATTGATAATAGCGCGAACTGCAATGACCCATTGAATTAGTAAAAATCAGCAAACTCATGGGATGATAGCTATCTTGTATTAACCCTAAGAGCTAAGCGGTCAAATAAACGCTTATATTGGATGAAACAATACTGAAAACACAATTAAATTCATATGCGTAAATACTGGCCACAAAGCAACTACCAATACTTAAGAGTCAATCAAGATAATCAACTCATCCTGACGGATGATTTTCTTCGGTCTTATTTAAATAGGCCTGAATTAGCCTTGATCCCTGAATCTTGTTCTCAAGAACAACTTATACATCAACAACTCCTTGAGAATCCTCTTGCAACCATCGATCCTGCTGCAATTAAAAAAATGGCAGATCCAGATATTCAAGTTAACTATGAGATCTGGCTAAGATTTCGCGATAAATTATGCAAAGCAAAATCTATTGAAAGCTTCTACCTCAGCTTATTTGAAGGAAGTGGCGTTGATGTTCCGCCATTATTTGTTGACCAGTTAACTCAAATCTTATGCCAACACTTGTTGGGTGATAACCCAACAGCGTTTGAAGCAAGAGCAGCCGAACTATTATTCAGAACCCAAAAAATCACCATTACTGACGATGGGCATATCATGTGTGCGGATCAACAGACTGTTGAGAAATTTGCGCAAACGGGTGGCTTTGGCAGTATCGGAGAATTACTAAAGCAAAATGATGCCCCTTTAAGAACGATTGATTTAGATGTACTAGGCAAAGAGAACTCTGATGAGTACTGGGGTCAGAATGACAACTATAACTTTGTATTACAACTGAACTTTGATCAAGCAGGCGCAGTTTCACTCGCAGGACTTTTAGAGAAGTGGGTATTTCACTTTCATGGCACTAAAGTCAAAATCACCCCTCAAGGGGAAATTACTGATTCCAAGTGGTCATGGCATATTGGCTTAGACGTGACTGCCTCAGAGATACTCAACGCCCTCTATAAGGGGCAAACTGTTGATAACGCTAAGCTGGCTCAAGTACTGTGCTTATTTAAGCTGGAATTCATCGATCAAGGTCGCGTTATGACTGAAATTGCAGGCAAACCCGTTTATTTAGGTATAGCCCATGACTCAGATAAGTGCTTAAAGTTCAAACCACAAAATCTATTGATTAATCTGCCCCTAGCCGAGACTTCTTAAGTAAGGGAATACTAGATAAATAGGGTCTAACTGGTCTAAATCTAGAAGAAATAGCCAAAATAAGCTATACTTTCGGTCTTTGGCGAATTAGCTCAGCCGGTTAGAGCGACGGAATCATAATCCGCAGGTCCGGGGTTCGAATCCCTGATTCGCCACCAAATACTTAATAGCCCATACATGTATGGGCTATTTTCTTTAGTCCCTATCTCAAGTATTCTAGGTCATAACCCAACAAATCATGACTTTGGAGATATTGATGACTTCTATTATTAAAACGGTATTGGCTTTTGCTTTCGTAAGCTTTGCCACCTTATCCCAGGCTGAAGATAAAGTGGTTTATCACATTGATGATGCTGCAGTTCAAGCCACCAAAGGTTTACGTAACATTCGTAACCACCTTGATGTTGCGCCTGCAACCAAGATTATTGTGGTGACTCACGCTAATGGCGTTGATTTTCTGATGGATGGCGCCAAGGATCCTAAAAATCCCGATATCGACTATGCATCTTTAGTTAGCGCTTTAAAGACTAGAGGCGTTAAATTTGAAATTTGTGAAATCACCCTAAAAAACAGAAGCTTGAAAAAAGAGCAATTCATCATGGATGCTGATTTCACACCATCTGGAGTGGCTAGAGTGGGTCAACTTCAATCCAGAGAGAGATTTGCTTACATAAAGCCTTAATAGGCTGTTTGAAATAGCTAGTAGGAACCGCTCAGTTAATAACTGAGCGGTTTTTTACTTTAAAGCACGTAAAATAGCGTTTATATGAAAAAAGTCTATATCCGCACCTTTGGCTGCCAAATGAATGAGTACGACTCAGACAAAATGGCCGATGTACTCAATGCCAAACAGGGGTTAATCAAAACTGATACCCCTGAGGATGCTGATGTGATTCTTTTGAATACCTGCTCTATTAGAGAAAAGGCTCAAGACAAGGTTTTTTCTGACTTAGGTCGCTTAAGAGAGCTAAAGGCAAATAAACCAGATTTATTGATTGGCGTTGGTGGATGCGTTGCCAGCCAAGAAGGCAAACACATCATCACCAGAGCACCTTATGTGGACATGGTGTTTGGTCCTCAAACATTACATCGCCTTCCTGAACTCATCAATGAGAGAAGAAAAACTGGAATCCCTCAAGTTGATATCAGCTTTCCAGAAATTGAAAAATTCGACAACCTACCGCCTGCGAGAGTAGAAGGTGGCGCTGCTTATGTGTCGATCATGGAAGGCTGCTCAAAATATTGCAGCTACTGCGTAGTTCCGTATACAAGAGGCGAGGAAGTTTCTAGACCTTTTGATGATGTATTGACGGAGGTCGCTGGCTTAGCTCAACAAGGTGTTCAAGAGATTCATTTGCTAGGTCAAAATGTCAATGCTTATCGTGGCCCTATGAGTGGCTCAACCGAAATAGCTGACTTTGCGATGTTGTTAGAGTATGTGGCTGAAATACCAGGGGTTGAACGGATTCGATTTACAACGAGCCACCCGAAAGAATTTACTCAACGTCTCATTGATGCCTACGCAAAAATACCTCAGTTAGTTAACCACCTTCACCTACCTGTGCAACACGGCTCTGATCGTGTATTGGCTGGCATGAAACGCGGCTACACGATTCTTGAATATAAGAGCTTAATTAGAAAGCTAAAAGTTGTTCGACCTGATCTCACGCTATCAAGTGACTTTATTGTTGGCTTCCCAGGCGAAACAGAAGAAGACTTCCAACAGTTAATGAAGTTGGTTACAGAACTGAAATTTGATAACAGCTATTGCTTTGTTTACAGTGAGAGACCAGGCACCCCGGCGGCGAATCTACAAGATGACACTCCTAAAGAAGTTAAAAATAGACGTCTCAAACAATTAGTTGCGAAAATTGATGAACATGTTTTTGAGTTCAACCAACAGATGGTTGGAAAAACAGAGCGCGTCATGATGGAAAGCATGGCTAGAGACAGTCTTCATTTACAAGGTCGCACGGAAAATGGCCGAGTAGTTCTAATTGCCACTGATACAGAGCAGGCCAAACGCCTAATTGGCAAATTAATTGCTGTTAAATACACAGAAGCATTACCTCATTCCTTACGTGGGGAGCTTGTTCTTCAATGATAAAAAAAGCAAATCGCTTAAATTTAGACTTGCAATTTGGCACGGCGAAATTGCAAGAAAAATGGGGGGAAGAAATTACCCCCTCGAAAGTTAAGAAATGGGTGAGGGCTGCAATACAAGATAACGCCATGATTACCCTTCGATTTGTTGGTAGTGCTGAGGGTAAAAAACTTAACCTAACCTACCGTCAAAAAGATTACGCCACAAATGTTTTAACCTTCCCTTATGAGTCGATGCCTGGCGATCAAGAAATCTTTGCAGATATCGTCATTTGTTTACCGGTTGTTGAAAAAGAGGCTAAAGAGCAAAAAAAGACTCTTCAACAACACCTGATCCATTTAATTGTGCACGGCACATTACACGCCCAGGGCTTCGATCATGAAGACGATGTCGAAGCGGCCGCAATGGAAGAATTAGAAATTGCCATTCTCAAAAAATTAAAGCAGGTAAATCCCTACATTTAATTTAATATAAATGCGTTATTCTTATTAAATATGACAACTGAACCTGAGCCCCAAAGTCTTTTAGAGCGTCTAGCAAGATTGCTATCGCCAACCCCTGCAACACCTTCTGAAAGAAGAGTTGAGCTTCTCGAAACTCTTAAAGAAGCACAAACGGAGGGCCTAATTGACGCAGATGCCCTAGCAATGATTGAAGGGGTCTTTCAAGTTGGTGAACTTTCAGCAAGGGATATTTTGATCCCTAGAGCTCAAATTGATTGGATTGATATCAATGGCTCCATCGAGGACACAATCGCAGCAGTAATCAAAGCAGCTCACTCAAGATTCCCAGTTTACGAAAATAGTAGGGATAACGTTATTGGTATTTTGTTGGCCAAAGACTTACTCCGACACTCTCAAGAAGAAGACTTTCAGCTCAGAGACTGGTTGAGACCCGCCGTTTTTATTCCTGAATCAAAACGCCTGAGCGTTTTATTGAAAGATTTTCGTGATCACCGCAATCATATTGCTATTGTTGTTGATGAATACGGGAGAGTTGCAGGCTTAGTAACTATTGAAGATGTACTAGAACAAATTGTTGGTGATATCGAAGACGAACATGACACCGATGACATTGAAGACAATATCATCAGTACGGAAGATGGCAAATTCAGAATTCGAGGCATTACAGAATTAGAACAAGTGAATGAAGTCCTTAAAACTTCATTTGAAGATGAAGACAACGATACGCTTGCTGGCTTCATCCTTAAGCACTTAGGTCGTGTCCCTCACAAAGGTGAGTCAGTTAATATCAACAACATTCGTTTTGAAGTTCAGCGCGCTGATGCGAGACAAGTGCATGTTCTTTTAGCAAGCAGGCTTCACGCTAACGACAATTGATTTCATCTCTTTTTTTCTTCCTACTGGGTAGCGCTTGCTCATGGTTAATTGAGCTGCCCTATGGTGGATGGCTCATTATCCTTGGGCTGAGCTTTTCATTGCGGCGCATCTTCTTAAATCAGAAGCCATTTAAATGTGCTTGGATTTTTAGTCTCGGTTACTTCTGCAATGCTCTTTGGTGGATTTATATCAGTCTTCATGATGTTGGAGGCATGATCGCACCATTATCAATTTTTGCAGTAGTTGCACTGTCTTCTTATTTAGCCATTTTTCCAGCAATAGCAATCAAGCTGGCTACAAAAATCAAACATCCTATTTGGCAAGTTCTAAGTATCGCCAGCCTGTGGACTGTTATGGAATGGTTAAGGGGCCAGATTTTTACTGGATTCCCTTGGGCAGGTATTGCAGAAACACAAGTTGATGGGCCTTTTTTCGCTTGGGCGCCCATAGCTGGCGGTCTCGCTTGTACTTGGGCTGTATTGGCAACAGCTAGCTTTATGAGCCAGAGCAAAAATAGTTTTTCAACTAAGTTTATTGTTTGCGTTTCTTTTATTTCAATCAGTCAGATTCTCGGATTAGCATCATTCACACAACCTATTGGCGAACCGATTGACTTTACTTTGATTCAAGGAAATTTCCCTCAGTCTTTAAAATTCAATCCCCAATATTTGCAAACTCAAGTGAACTTCTATGAGCAAAGCATCCGAGAAAGTAAAAGCACCTTGGTAATTGCACCAGAAACAGCATTGCCGATTCCGCAGAAAAATATCCCTGATTCTTTTTTTAAAAATTTATCAAGTAACAACCCTAAGAAAAATATTCTTGTTGGGCTTGTAGGTGAAAACTCAACTGGTCAATACTCCAACTCAGCACTTGGTCTTCAGTTAAACAAAGATCACTACAAGTACAACAAGAGTCATTTAGTTCCATTCGGCGAATTTGTCCCATGGGGTTTCCAATGGTTTGTTAATGCAATGCATATTCCTCTAGGGGATTTTTATCGGGGATCAAAGAATCAAGATCCATTCATGATTGAAGATGCGGGTGGATTTATTGCTGCTGGAGTCATGATTTGCTACGAAGATGTATTCGGCGATGAATTGGCGGCTAGACAACGAGACGCCGTAACAAAACATAATTTATGGATCAATATGACCAATTTAGCCTGGTTTGGGGACAGTCAAGCATCAGTACAACAGCTAAGATTAGCTCAATTAAGATCTTTGGAAACTGGAATTCCAACTTTAAGAGCAACCAACACAGGGGTTACGGCCATCATTAACCATGAGGGCCAAGTTATAGATCAATTGCCTTCATTCGAACAAGGCATCCTTAAAAACAACATCCAAGCCTATACAGGGCTAACGCCCTATGTTAAATGGGGAAACATGCCTATTTTGTTGCTTTCTCTGATATTACTTGTTCTTGGGTGGCAACAAACTAAAAAGTGGTCTTAAACCCCTCAAGAAAGGTAAAATCTCAGGGTTCAGGAAACCTATCATATGCTTACCTTTCAGCAAGTCATTCTTACATTACAAAACTATTGGGACCAACAAGGTTGCGCCCTTTTGCAACCTGTCGACCTTGAGGTCGGAGCTGGAACTTCTCATACAGCCACTTTTCTAAGATCTCTTGGCCCAGAGCCATGGAAAGCTGCGTATGTTCAGCCATCAAGACGACCTAAAGATGGACGTTATGGCGAGAACCCCAACAGACTTCAACATTACTATCAATATCAGGTTGTTCTTAAGCCTGCGCCAGAAAATATCTTAGATTTATACCTAGGTAGTTTGGAGGCTCTTGGCCTTGATCTCAAACAAAACGACATTCGTTTTGTTGAGGATGATTGGGAAAACCCAACACTAGGGGCCTGGGGATTGGGCTGGGAAGTTTGGCTCAACGGCATGGAAGTAACTCAGTTCACCTACTTCCAACAAGTAGGTGGTATCGATTGCAAACCTATCTTAGGTGAAATTACATACGGCTTAGAGCGTTTGGCTATGTATCTACAAAAAGTAGAAAACGTTTATGACCTAGTTTGGACAGATGGCGTGAGTTATGGCGATGTCTATCACCAGAATGAAGTTGAACAATCAACTTATAACTTCGAGTATTCAAATGCTGATTTGCTATTCCAGCAATTTGGTAACTATGAGAATGAAGCTAAGCGCTTGATGGAAATCCCTTTAGCTTTACCAGCTTACGAAATGGTTTTAAAAGCTGCTCACACTTTTAATCTTTTAGATGCTCGTGGAGCCATCTCAGTTACTGAAAGAGCGGCCTACATTGGCCGCATTCGAAATCTTTCACGTAGCGTTGCTCAAGCCTATTATGAGTCACGCGAAAAATTAGGGTTCCCGATGTGCCACAAAAATGGAGGTGCAAAATGAGTCAAGCACCTTTACTACTAGAACTTTTCACAGAAGAGCTACCTCCGAAAGCACTCAAGAAATTAGGTCAAAGCTTTTCAGATGGGATTAGTCAATCCTTAAAAAGTCAGGGTCTTTTAAGCGACACCAGCGTCACTACAAGCTTTGCAACCCCACGTCGATTAGCCGTTCATATTTCTGATGTTCTAGGAAAAGCGCCTAATCGTCGCGCTCAAGAAAAACTGTTACCCGTTTCTATTGCTCTAGATGGCGAAGGTAAAGCAACGCCACCTTTGTTGAAAAAGTTGGCTGCTCTAGGTTACCCAGATGTAGCCATTACATCTCTTGAAAGACAGGGCTCAGATAAATCAGAAACCTTCTACCTCAGCGTAGATGTGGAAGGTGTTGAATTATCAAAAGGATTACAAGCGGCAATTGAACAAACAATTACTAAATTGCCAATTCCAAAGGTCATGCGATATCAAATTGCGCCGGGCACACCAGAAGTTCAAGATGTTGAATTTGTTCGGCCTGCGCACGGGCTATTGGCACTTCATGGCAAGGAGCCTATCTCTATTAAGGCGTTAGGGCTAACCTCGAGCAATACAACTCTAGGTCATCGCTTCTTATCTTCCGGCCTTATTCAAATTAAGCACGCAGATGAATACGCAACTTCTTTAAATGAATCTGGAAAAGTTATTGCCAGCTTTGATGCTCGTTTGGAGAAAATGAGAGCGGCTTTAATTGCAGCATCAAAAGGTAAACAAGTATTAATGCCTGAATCTCTTATGGAAGAGGTCTGCTCTTTGGTTGAATGGCCGGTTGTTTATACCTGCCAATTTGAAGAAGAGTTTTTAGCAGTTCCTCAAGAGTGTTTGATCTTGACTATGCAAACAAATCAAAAATACTTTGCCATGACAGATGCCAACGGCAAACTATCTAATCAATTCTTGATCGTTTCAAATATTCAAACAGAAACGCCAGAAGCCATCATTTCAGGTAATGAAAGAGTTGTTAGACCACGCCTAGCTGATGCTAAATTCTTTTATGAGCAAGATCGCAAGAAACCTCTTATCGAGAGAACGGCGCTACTATCTAAAGTTGTTTATCACAACAAATTGGGCACTCAACTTGAAAGAACTGAGAGAGTCAGCAAAATTGCTAGCATCATTGCTAGCCAACTAAAAAAACAAAACCCATCCATAGATGTGTCTTTAGCTGAGCGTGCAGCAAAGCTTGCTAAAGCTGACTTATTGACGGATATGGTTGGAGAGTTCCCTGAACTTCAAGGTGTCATGGGTCGTTATTACGCCTTAAATGACAAAGAGCACCCTGATGTTGCTGCAGCCTGCATGGAGCATTACGCCCCAAGATTTGCTGGGGACCTATTACCGCAAACTGATACAGGAACGATCTTAGCGCTCGCTGATAAGCTAGAAACCCTAGTAGGTATCTGGGGAATTGGTTTATCCCCTACAGGTGAAAAAGACCCCTTTGCTCTTCGCCGTCATGCTCTAGGCATTTGTCGCATCTTATTAGAAAAAAAACTGCCTCTAAATATCTGCGAATTAATTGATACAGCTTTAACTCAATTTCCCCAAGCTGAAGTTAAAGAAAATGCTAAAACTGATGTAATTCATCAATTTATTTTAGATAGACTTAGAGCTTATCTAAAAGATCAAAGCCTTGATGGAAAAAACTATTCAACCAATGAAGTTGAATCAGTTGTAAGTCAATCACCACAATCACTAGATGATGTTTTACAAAGACTTGAAGCAGTTCGCTTATTTAGTGGGCTAGATGCTGCACCGGTTCTAGCTGCCGCTAATAAACGCATTGGCAATATCTTGAAAAAAGTTGATTTTGAAATTCCAAAATTAGTAGATAACAAACTGCTAACTTTGGAGGCTGAAAAATCTTTGGCCAAGGCATTAGAGGCGATCATGCCTGAAGTAACTCGCTCATTTGAGCAAGGCAACTTTACGGTAGCACTTCAAGCATTTGCAACACTAAGAAATGATATTGATCAATTCTTTAATGATGTAATGGTGATGGATCCAGATACAGCGTTAAGAAACAATCGCTTGGCATTGCTATCCACATTGCACAGTTTGATGAATAAAGTTGCCGATATTGGTAAGTTAGCCGCATAAAGATATGGCATCTAAAGCTCCCCACTCAAAACTAGTGATTCTTGATCGAGATGGCGTTATCAATGAAGATAGTGACCTTTACATCAAATCACCTGATGAGTGGCTGCCCATCCCTGGCAGCCTAGAAGCGATTGCAAAGCTCAATCAAGCTGGTTACCACATCGCTGTGGCCACCAATCAATCAGGCGTTGGAAGAGGTTTTTATGATATGGATATGCTCAATGCAATTCATGAAAAATTTCATCGCCTTTTAAGCAAAGTTGGCGGGCATGTTGATGCCATTTTCTTCTGTCCACATACTGATGCTGATAAATGCAACTGCAGAAAACCTTTACCTGGAATGATTCATCAAATTTCCGAAAGGTACGGCATCCCTATTAGAGGTGTTCCCATTGTGGGAGATAGCGTTAGAGACTTGGTCGCTGGTGTCGCTGTGGGGGCTGAACCACATTTAGTATTGACTGGCAAAGGTGAGAAGGCGCGCGCAAGTGGTGAACTCCCTCCCTACACGGCCATTCATCAAGACTTAATGGCTTTTGCCAATCATTTCATACAGCGCTCATGATTTATTTTCGTTCAATTACTCTCTTCTTATTTATGCTGGTATTTACCCCAGTTTGGGCAACGATTTGTATCGTTAGTTTCCCATTACTTCCAGCATCTAAAAGATATGAATTGGCACGTGTTTGGAACATTACGATCATTTTTTTGGCCAAAGCAATCTGCGGTATCGAATATGAAATTCGCGGCATGGACAACATTGAATCCATGATTGATAAGCCAGTTATTTTGCTATCAAAGCATCAGTCTGCTTGGGAAACGATCGCATTATTAGCATTGATGCCAAAACAACTCTGCTTTGTATTTAAAAGAGAATTACTGTGGATTCCATTTTTTGGATGGGCTCTTGGTTTATTAAGAATGATTCATATCAATCGTTCAAAAACTGCAGCGGCATCTCATTCGATTGCATCACAAGGTAAAAAATATTTATCTCAAGGCCTTTGGATTATCATTTTTCCGGAAGGGACTCGCACTCCGGTAGGCAAACATCAGACCTATCATAAAGGTGGTGCGCGCTTAGCGAGCGCAACGAATGCTTGGGTAATTCCAATTGCTCATAATGCTGGACACTTCTGGCCGAAGAATAGTTTCTTAAAATATCCTGGGAAAATTATTGTCTCGATTGGACCAGCAATTAGCTCAGATGATAAATCTGCAGGGCAGTTGCATCAAAATGTTGAGCAGTGGATTGAAGCAGAAATGCGCGTTATTGATGCGCCAGCTTACAAGCCCAATTAATATAGTCCTGAACAGGGATATCCTGCGCCCTTAGTCCTAGAACTTCATCTGTTAATCCTAACCGATCTTTTACTGACGATAGGTTATTTCTGAGAACTTTACGGCGCTGCGCAAAGGCCATCAGAACTAAAGACTCGAGTGAACGATATTCTTCAGCACTCAATTTAAGATCTTTTCTTGGGATCATTTTTACAACAGCAGAATCGACCTTAGGTGGAGGATCAAATGCATCCGGAGGAACATCTAAGACATTCTCCATATGGTATCTAGACTGCAACATTACTGACAAACGGCTATATTCTGAATCGCCATGCTGTGCAACCATTCGCTCAATAACCTCGGCTTGCAACATAAATACCTGCTCATCAACAATATCGGCCGCAGACATCAAATGAAATAACAAAGGTGAGGAAATATTGTAGGGTAAATTTCCGACAATTTTTACTCTAGCTGGTGAATTGCTTTGTTCAAGCTGTTGCTTGGCCTGACTGGCCCAAGCTAAAAAATTAAACTTTAGGGCATCTGCTTCATGAATGGTCAGATTTGCAATCGCTTCATTTTGCCAACGCTTGACCAAATCTCTATCTAACTCAACAACTGACATTTGATTTAAGGAAGCTAGCAATGGTCGCGTCATAGCCCCCAAGCCTGGGCCGATCTCGATCACAGCATCTTCTAGATCTGGCTCGATAGCCCTGACAATGGCATGAATGATGCCACTATCAACTAAAAAATGTTGTCCAAACCGTTTACGAGCCTGATGTGCCACGAATATTCCTTGCCATTTTTGCGGCTAAATCTAGTGCTGCAACCATACTTGAAGGGTCAGCAACACCTTTGCCGGCAATATTAAGTGCTGTGCCATGATCAACAGAAGTCCGAATCATCGGCAACCCTAGAGTAACGTTAACACCCCCACCAAATGTCGCAAATTTAAATGGCGCCAAACCTTGATCATGCGACATTGCCAAAATAACGTCTGCATCCATCAAATTTTTAGGGCTAAAAATCGTATCACCTGGCAGTGGGCCCACTAAGTTATACCCCCTGTCTTGCATCGCCGTGATTGCCGGAATAATCACTTCGATTTCTTCCCGACCCAGATGGCCAGACTCCCCAGCATGAGGATTAAGACCTGTCACATATACCTTTGGTTGCTTTACATTAAATTTGCTTCTTAATTCGTGATCAACAATAGCAATAGTTTTTTCTAGCAATGATTTTGAAATGGTTTTTGATACATCATTAAGAGGAATGTGTGTTGTTACTAGCGCAACCCTGAGTTCTTTAGGAATCAATGAAGATTCAAAAATAGGTTTGCCACATAGCATCATCACCACCAATGATGACCCACACTTTTCAGCCAAGTATTCAGTATGTCCCGTGAAAGGTATACCCATATCAGCGATCACACTCTTTTGAACCGGCGCCGTCACCATAGCGTCATACTTGCCAGACAAACAGGCCGAAATAGCCGTATCAAGAATCTCAAGAACATACTTAGAGTTTTGAATATTCAAAATACCAGGCTCGACTGGCACAGCCAGAGGACAGTGCTCAACAATCAAACGATCATACGATTTAGGAAATAAGGATTCATCACCAAGGAGATGAATCACAACATCATCGTGACTCGACAAATAGTCTTGCGCTGCTTTTAAACTTATTTCGGGGCCAACACCTGCGGGCTCACCAGTTGTTAAAGCAAGATGAATCATCATTGATCAAGTGATCGAATTTCTACTGTTGCGCTATCTCGAATTTGTCGAATCCAATCTTCATAAGATTGGTCTAACTTTCTTTCTCGCAATGCTGCACGAGCATACTCACGTTGCTTATCTGCGGAAAGTTTTGTATTGCGACGCTCGATCACTTGGATAAGGTGCCAACCAAACTCAGTTCGAACAGGCTCGCTCACCTCATTGATATTTAAGCGATTCATTGCTTGTTCAAACTCAGGAACTAGTTCGCCCGGGGACATCCAACCCAACATACCGCCATTAGAAGCACTACCATCCTCAGAATATTTTTTAGCGATTTGAGAAAAATCACTGATCTTTGTTTTGATTTGTTCTTTAAACCCATTTAACCGACGCTGACCTTCTTGGTCTGTTACACCAGAGCGGTGCTTTAATAATATGTGGCGCGCTTGAGTTTGTGTGATTGTAATATCAGCAGTAGTCGCCACCGCGGCACCCTTACGATCCATCACCTTAACAATGTGAAATCCTGCTCCACTTTGTAGAAGTCTTGGTACCATTTGATTCGCTGAGATGTTATTTGCTGCATCAACTAATAGTTGCGGTAACCGATCTAAAGTTCTATAGCCCAAGTCTTCTGAACGAATACCAGAACCAGTTACAGCCACCTTCTTACTAAAACCTAAGAAATCTTTTTCTGCTGAGGCTTGCTTCAAAAGACCTTCTGCTTTTTCTCGTGCAACAGCAATATCAGATTGAGAAGCATTTCCCGGAACCGTAATCACTAATTGAGCCAGATAGATTTCCCCATTCCCCTCTTGAGCAATCTTCCCTTTATTTTTTTCTGCTATGTAATTGTCAACTTCAGCCTCACTAACTCGTACACGAGCATCAACCTCACGTTCACGCAATCTTGCTGCAATTACTTCCTTGCGAAGATCTTCTTTGTATCTATTGAGAGTCATACCATCTTTTTCAAGCCTTGCTTTAAATTCGACTGGGCTTAATTTGCTTTGGCCAATCACATTAGTGAGAATTATTTCTAACTCTGCATCAGAAACTTTAATGCCCTGCTCCTTTGCAATATTTTGTTGAATTTGCTCGGAAATCAATCTTTCTAAAATTTGCTTTTTTAATTCAGCAATGGGGGGCAACTGACGATTAGCAGCTTTAAATTGCTTCTCAACTAAGGCAACTCTTTTTTCTAACTCAATCTTAGTAATCAAGCTGGTATCAACAACTGCGACCACTTGGTCAATGGCTTGATTTTGTTTTTGAGCATGTACAGCATTACCAAGGAAAGTAAATCCTAGAACACAAAAAATAATATTAGCTAGCTTCATTCGTAACTTTCAAATGGGGATATTGGTGCAGGATTAGGACTAACAGGTTCATAGCCTGGTATGTTAAAACGAATTAGATCGATTGAATTGTTACCAAAACCTGAGAAGCCTTTGAAATCAATTTGCATATAAATCTCTGACGTCGCCATCACTGACGTATTTTGATAACGACGCTGAACAAGTCTCATGACCCAACAATCAGCATCGTACTCAAGGCCAGTCACGCGATTCAATACGCGATTAGAAATCAAGTCATAGTTATAACGGGCAACACCGTACCATTGACGAGCAATGGGCCACTGACCAGAAACCTCATATTGATCGGTTGTTGCGTTCTTATTTACATCAACTGTTCTTTTGTAACTTACATTCACCAATTTCTTAACTTCAGGCCTGTAACTGGCGGTGACACTTTGTTGTACCACTTTACTAATTTGTTCGTTGTACTGAGCCAATCCATCTAAATTGAAGTTACCTATTAAACGTGTTGAAAGGCCCGCCAAAAGGTCTGATTTTTTAGATTGCTGCGCTTGGTTGGTTGTTAATCCAACTCGCTGACCTTCCATATCAATACGCTGAGCAAGAACACCTCGCAAACGTTCGATACCTGTATCAGCATCTAAAATTCTTGAGGTAACACCAATTGTTACCTTATTGTTATCTGCAATACGATCATTGCCAGCAAAGGTATTTTCACTAAAAATTTGAGAAATGCCAAAACCAGCATCCCCAGTATCAAATAAAGGTAAATCCGATTGATATCTGTAGGGGGTGTAAACGTAAAACGCTCGCGGCTCAAGAGTCATCAAAATATTTCGATTGAAAATACTTGTAAGCTCTAAAGCATCTCTTTCCAAGATAACCCCAGAATCAAGACTGAAGGTGGGCAAAGTTACATTACGATTTAAATCCGCCCGACCCGGGAAAGGGTCCACTGTATATTGGGTGGATCTTAATGTGACCTTGGGCGTCAAGTAATAACCAGGTGTCATAAATGGTTTAGCAACGGACGATACTGCGTAAGCTCGATTACCGGCGCTAAATGTTCTGTCTGAACTTGCTAAGCCTTTATAAGTAAATCTAGTTGCATCAGATTCAAAAGAAAAATTCAGACCATTCCAGTTATTTCTCACATATTTTGCGTTGACTTGCGGCTCACGGTCGTAGGGCAAAACAGTTTGGTTATTCGGATCAGGCTGGAGAGTTTGGAAACTTTGTACTCTTGTTAAAATGCTCCAACCATTCCTGTTGTAGCGTGTACCGATCTCTTGATTAAATTGGCGATTAATAACGCCATTCAAACTTTTACCTAAATCATCTACATACAAATTGTCGGAAACTTTACTGAAGTCGGTATAACCGACCAAACCTGGTGATAGATTTTGTGTGTGCTTAACACTAAAGGCCCAGCGATTTTTCCCATAGGCGGCATCATCTAATGACTCAGCAGTAACAACGCCGGCATAATTTCTATCTAGATAACGAAACTCTGTGCCTAGCTGCTCGCCACGACCTTGAATATATCTAGGGAATAAAGTCATATCCCTATTAGGGGCAATATTGACATAGTAAGGTAGCGTGATATCCCAACCCTTTACGCCACCACGACTAACCGTTCCGTAGGTTGGAGATAAAAAACCAGAGCGTCGTTCTGATCCAACTGGCAAAGCAAAGACCGGCGTATATAAGATCGGCACGTTGAAGAAATGAAGAACACCATTTGTGCCAACAGCAGACTTCGTGTCCTGCTCTACATCCATTCGACTTGCAGTTAAATACCAATCTAGATTTTCTGGGCGACACGTACTGTAGCGGAGCTTTTCTAATTCAAAATCCCCACCCTCTTTAAAGTCAACGCGACTCGCATTACCAAAACCGCCAATATCTCTTAACTCATAATCTGGTTTTTCCATCCAGCCTTCTTGAGCATCCAACTGCAATTTTGCCTCAGTGCCCTTAAAGTAAGTCGAGTCTTTTAATAAAGTTGCATTTCCATCAATATCAGCAACATCAGTATCGGGGTCATAAACAATCACATCACCTTTTATGACTGTTCTACCTCTTCGAATAACTGCATCCCCCTCCAAGTGCATCTGCCTATCCACCACACCGTCTAATTTTTTAGAAGATGTGAAGGTCGGAGATAAATCATCGGGAACAACCGGACGAACCAATAATTGGTCTTCGAGCTTTAGATTTAAATGATCTGACTTAGTATCGGCTAACTCTTCAGAATTGGCACCTTGAGCCATTAATAGAAAAACAGAAACACCCACTAACAATTGCTTGAATAGTGGGCTTTTGGGATCGAGAATCAAGCTCGGGGTAATAAAAATTTTAGGCATATTACTTAAGTGCTTTTATTATACGAATCCATGAAGACTGATACCCGCTTATCTGAATTAAATAATTGGTTGGCCACCCTAGCCCCAAAGTGGTCTATTGACCCGAACTCGATTAAACCAGCATCTAGCGATGCGAGTTTTAGGCGTTACTTTAGGGTTTTAGGGGATAAAAATGCTCAAAACAGCAGTTTTATCATCATGGATGCCCCGCCCCAGACTGAGGATACAAGGCCGTTTATTGCCGTAGCTGAGCTTTTGGCTGAAACAGGGGTTAATGTTCCCCTTGTCTTGGAATCTGATGTTTCAAAGGGTTTTTTACTGTTATCCGATTTAGGCAATCAAACCTATCTCTCAGCTTTGAGTCCAGAAACAGCCCCAAAACTCTATAAAGAAGCATCTGTGGCTCTCATTAAGATACAGCAGGCCCCAGGGGCGAACACACTGCCGCACTATGACAGGGGGCTTTTAACAAGAGAATTAGAGCTTTTCCCTGAGTGGTACCTGAACAAACATCTTCAAATTCAGTTAAATGAGTCTGAAAAGCAAGATTTGACCCAGGTTTTTGAGCTTATTCTTGAAAATAACCTCGCTCAAGCTCAAGTTTTGGTTCATAGGGACTATCACAGTAGAAATTTAATGGTGACCGAGAGCAATAACCCTGGCATTTTGGATTTTCAAGATGCGGTTTATGGCCCCATTACTTATGATCTTGCCTCCCTATTCAGAGATGCTTATATTGAATGGGAAGAGCCAGAACAAATGGACTGGTTAATCCGCTACTGGGAAATGGCTCGCAAAGCAGGCATGCCAGTTCAGAATGAATTTGGCGATTTCTATAAAGATTTCGAATGGATGGGCCTACAGCGACACCTCAAAGTTTTAGGTATTTTTGCGCGCCTTTATCACCGTGATGGCAAAGATGCCTACCTCAAAGATATCCCATTAGTTTTTAAATACACCCGAAAAGTGGCAGAGCGCTACATCAGTCTTAAACCCTTAGTTCGTTTATTGGACAAAATTGAAGGCATTAATCGCCCAGATGGTTTAACTTTTTAATCATGAGCAACCACATTCTTATTCCCTGCATGGTTTTAGCAGCCGGTCGCGGGGAAAGAATGCGCCCATTAACAGATCACACCCCAAAGCCCTTATTAAAGGTTAAGGGTAAATCTTTGATTGATTGGCATCTCGAGAACTTGTCCAATCATGGCGCGCATCAGCTTGTGATTAATCATGCGTGGTTAGGCGAAAAAATAAGCGCCCACATCCAGAAATCCAATTACCCGCAACTAAGCATTCGTTTGTCTGAAGAAAAAGTTGCCCTTGAAACGGCGGGTGGGTTAAGACAAGCTATGTCACTGATGCAGATTGAAGATTATTTTTTTGCCATTAATGGTGATGTGTTTTGTCCCGACTTTCCATTTGGAAAAATTAATGGAATTATTGAAGCCTTCCGCAAGAACGGGAGTCAAACACTTGCCCATCTTTTTTTAATTAAAAATCCGACACACAACACTGGCGGAGATTTTTGCCTAAAGGATGGTCATGTTTTGGATAAAACCCCATCCTCAGAAAGCTACACATTCTCTGGCGCTGGCATCTATCACCAAGACCTCCTCAAAGGGATTAAGATAGGTGAAATTGCCAAATTAGCTCCAATCCTAAGAAATGCTATGACTAAGTATCAAGTCAATGGAGAATTGCTTGAAGTAGATTGGGTTGATGTTGGAACACCTGAGAGATTGGCGGAATTAAATAAATAAAGATGAGCAAGATAACCGAGTTTCCTAGTGAGATTTATGTAAGCAGGCGTCATCGCCTGGCTGAAGTTGTGCGCAAAAAAACTGGTGGCGGCGTTGTTATTTTAGAAACGGCCTCAGAAAAATATAGAAATAGAGATAGTGACTTCCCCTATCGCCATGATTCAGACTTTTATTACCTCACAGGATTTTCTGAGCCGGGGGCAACTCTAGTCATAATTGTAGGTAAGCGCTCGGCAGAAACAATTTTATTTTGCAGGCCGAAAGATCTCGAGCGAGAAATATGGGATGGCTTAAGACTCGGCCCTGACGCTGCCCCAATGGCTCTTGGTATTGATGTCGCACACTCAAACATCACTATCGATAGCAAGATCCCGGAACTTCTTGGAAATCAAAACGCAATCTACACACGCATAGGCGGACATCCAGAACAAAGCCAGCAACTTCATCTATGGCTTGACAAGGTGAGAGGTCTTGCTAGAAGTGGCGTAACAACTCCTGCCGCATTATTTGATGTTGAAAGCATTGTTCATGAGATGCGTTTATTCAAAGATATGCATGAAATTAACATCATGCGTGAAGCTGGAAAAATCGCAGCATTGGGCCACATCAAGGCAATGCAAAGATCACAAGCCGGCTTGCGCGAATATCACCTCGAGGCCGAACTACTTCATGCCTTTAGAAACTCAGGCGCAGAGAGTGTCGCCTACAATAGCATTGTCGCTGCTGGGGCCAATGCATGTGTATTACACCACCGTGCTGGCAATGCTTTATTAAAAGACGGTGATCTTTGCCTGATTGATGCAGGCTGCGAACTTCATGGGTATGCATCTGACATCACAAGAACATTTCCGGTAAATGGTCAATTTAGCGGGGCACAAAAAGCTGTTTATGAAATTGTGTTGGCGGCTCAAGAGGCAGCGATTAGCGTCACTCACGTTGGTCGTGACTTTATGAACCCGCATGAAGCTGCATTGAAAATCATTACTCAAGGTCTTTTAGATTTAGGTCTTTTAGATAAAAAAGTAATTGGTGGCCTAGAGAATGCAATCGAAGCTAAAGCTTATCAGCGCTTCTATATGCACAGAACTAGTCACTGGTTAGGCATGGATGTTCATGATGTTGGCCAATATCGCGAACTTGAAAGTGATCTCACAACAAAACCCTGGCGCATCTTAAAAGAAGGCATGGTACTAACTATTGAGCCGGGCATATACATCAGAAAAGCTGATGATATTGATTCGAAGTATTGGGATATCGGAATTAGAATTGAAGATGATGCACTGGTGACTTCAGGCAATTGTGAATTGATGAGTCGAGATGTGCCTGTGACAGTATCGGAAATTGAATACTTGATGAAACACACATCATGAAAAAGATTGCGATCATTGGAGCAGGTCCAGTTGGTTTAGCTTGTGCTAGCTGGATCTTAAGCAAAACTCCAGATGCGCATCTTAATTTATATGATCGACTAGCAGAGTCTGATGATGCGATCAGTCAAGGTGATAGCAGAGGTATTGCAGTCTCACAAGGCAGCCATCTACTGCTCAATAGCATTAACGCATGGCCTAATAACTCGCCAGCAATCCATAAAATTCATGTGTCTCATCGTGGGCATTTTGGTCGTGCAATTGTCCGTCGCGAAGAACTTAATCAAGCCGCGCTTGGTCACATAGTTCGCTATGCTGATATTCATTTGGCGATTAGAAAAGCGCTTAAAAACATTTCGTCTGTCTCGCCAAACTTTAATTGGCACTTTAGTCAGCCAATTGATACGTTAGATAAAACTAATTTTGCTGACGTTGTTATTCATGCTGAAGGTGGCTTATTTAAACAACAAGAATGGCAGGAGATCTACCGGGATTATCAGCAAACGGCCATTGTTGGTTGGATCAGAGTTGATCGTGCTCATCAACACTTGGCTTGGGAACGTTTCACCGAAGAAGGCCCTTTAGCACTCTTACCTAGCCACAAAGGTCAGGAGTATCTCAACTTAGTATGGTGTGGCAAACCCAAGGCAACAGAAGATCGCCTAGCCTTAAATCCTCAAGAATTCTTATCCCAACTACAACAGGCATTTGGTTCAAGAGCAGGCAAGTTTATTGATGCTGGAGAACTCAGATCCTATGACCTTGGTTTAAATGCCCGAAAAGAAATTATTAGCGGTCATCAAGTTTGGATTGGTAACGCAGCTCAAACAATGCATCCAGTTGCTGGGCAAGGGCTTAATTTAGGTTTGCGTGATGCTCACACATTAGCCGAATCACTGACGACTCACCACACTGTTCAAGAAGCATTAAACCAATACCAAGCGTTAAGAAAAACTGACAGAAATACAACCATTGCCACAACTGACTTTCTGGCCAGAATTTTTACATCCAAATTAAAACCTGTTATTGGCGCAAGAGGGATTGCTTTAGCAAGTCTCCAATTATTAATACCCGTCAAACAGAGTCTAACCAGACAGATGATGTTTGGGCAAAGATAAGTAACTCAACCTGCTTAAATTTTAGGCAAAAGTAAGCTTCTCATGGTAGAGTGGCGCCCTGATGAAATTAGGCTTACACACCCTGCCCAACAACCTATTTGTAGCTCCCATGGCGGGTGTTACTGATCGACCATTTCGTCAACTTTGCAAACAACTTGGCGCGGGCTACGCTGTGTCAGAAATGATTGCATCCAATGCCATGCTTTGGAACAGCCCCAAAACTCTTAGGCGAGCCAATCATGATGGTGAAGTAGAGCCTATCTCAGTACAAATTGCGGGTGCCGACCCACAGGTCATGGCAGAAGCTGCTGTCTTAAACATTGATCGTGGCGCACAAATCATTGATATCAATATGGGCTGCCCAGCCAAAAAAGTATGTAATGTTGCCTCAGGATCAGCGCTTCTCAAAGATGAGCCCCTTGTTGGGAGAATCCTAGAAACAATTGTTAATCAGGTGAAGAAAGATCACCCTCAAGTTCCGGTAACTCTAAAAATAAGAACTGGCTGGGACAGAGATAACAAAAATGCTATCAAGATTGCCCAAATTGCAGTCAACAGCGGCATTGAAATGCTGACGATTCATGGACGAACAAAAGCTGATCTTTACCATGGACAAGCTGAATACGAAACAATCGCTGCCGTAAAGGCCTCAATCAATATCCCTGTTGTTGCCAATGGCGACATCAACTCTCCTGAAAAAGCTAAATTAGTGCTTCAACAAACGGGGGTCGATGCTTTGATGATTGGTAGAGCAGCTCAGGGAAGACCTTGGATATTTAGAGAAATTTTGCATTTCTTAAAAACCGGGCAACACCTTCCAGCGCCCATGATCTCAGAGATCCAAGGAATTATGAATCATCACTTACTTGATCATTATGACTTTTATGGTGAATATGCTGGCGTTCGTAGTGCCCGCAAGCATATTGCTTGGTATTGCAAAGGCCTCAAAGGTTCTCATGCTTTCCGCCACCACATGAATACAATTGATGATTGTCAAAAACAGTTAATCGCTGTTAATCACTTCTTTGACTCACTCAAGGAAGATTCAGAACAATTAATTTATTTAGAAGCAGCTTAATTATGCAAGCCCCTCAACAACATCCAGTTAGCCAAACCATTGAAAAGCACTTAAAACGCTATTTAGATGATTTAGGTGAAACTGCTCCCAGCAATGTTTATCAAATGGTTTTAAGTGTGATGGAAAAACCCGTCCTCGAACTCATTATGAAACATGCCGACCAAAACCAATCTCTTGCTGCAACCTACTTAGGCATTAATCGCAACACCCTCAGAAAAAAACTGTTAGAACATGGTCTTCTTTGAAGACCCGAACGATTACTTTTATTTTTACTTTTACTTATTAATCACTTTATTTAGACCTCACTACTATGATCCGTACAGCCCTAATCTCAGTTTCAGACAAAGCAGGCATCGTGCCCTTTGCAAAATCACTCCATGAATGTGGCGTCAAACTTATTTCCACTGGAGGCACCGCTAAGCTATTGGCAGATAACGGTTTACCAGTTGTTGAGGTAGCAGAATTAACTGGTTTTCCAGAAATGTTGGATGGGCGCGTCAAAACACTACACCCCATGGTGCACGGTGGATTATTGGCACGTAGAGACTTTCCTGAGCACATGGCGGCTCTTAAGGAGCATGGCATTGGTGCGATTGATATGTTGGTTATCAATCTTTATCCATTCCAAAAAACTGTGGCGCAAAAAGAATGTTCTTTTGAAGATGCTATTGAAAATATTGATATTGGTGGCCCAGCGATGTTGCGTGCTGCAGCAAAAAATCATAAAGATGTCACTGTTTTGATTTCACCAACTGATTACGATCATGTATTGAAAGAAATGAAAGATAATGAAAATGAGGTTTCTTTCAAAACTAACTTTATGTTGGCCAAAAAGGTCTATGCTCACACTGCTCAATATGACGGCGCCATAGCTAACTACTTATCAAGCCTTGGCGATGATCTACAACATGGCACACGAAGTGAATATCCACAAACACTGCACTTAGCCTTCAATAAAGTGCAAGATATGCGTTACGGTGAAAACCCTCATCAAGGCGCAGCCTTCTACAAAGACACTCAGATCATCCCTGGCGCACTTGCTAATTACCGCCAACTTCAAGGTAAAGAACTTTCATATAACAACATTGCTGATGCGGATGCTGCATGGGAATGCGTTAAGAGTTTTGGCAATACGGTTACAAGTGGTCAACCAGCCTGCGTCATTATCAAACATGCCAATCCTTGTGGCGTTGCTGTAGCGGCCACCCCACTTGAGGCTTATCAAAAAGCATTTAAAACGGACTCAACTTCAGCTTTTGGGGGCATCATTGCATTTAACCGCCCTTGTGATGGCGCCACAGCAGAAGTCGTCTCCAAACAGTTTGTTGAAGTGTTAATTGCACCAGCATTTACACCTGAAGCTTTGGCAATCTTTGCTGCCAAACAAAACGTCCGCGTTCTTGAAATTGAATTGGCAGAAACAATTAATCCACAAGACATCAAGCGCGTAGGTGGGGGTCTTTTAGTTCAATCCCCCGACGCAAAAAATGTTTTACCAAGCGAACTACGTGTTGTTACAAAACGTCAGCCAACGCCCAAAGAAATGGAAGACTTGATGTTTGCATGGCGAGTTGCTAAATACGTTAAATCCAACGCAATTGTTTTCTGTGGCGACGGGATGACTTTAGGCGTCGGAGCAGGACAAATGAGCCGAATCGACTCAGCAAGAATTGCCAGTATCAAAGCTCAAAACGCTGGTTTAACACTTCAAAATTCAGCCGTGGCTAGCGACGCATTCTTCCCATTCCGCGATGGCCTTGACGTCGTTGTAGACGCAGGCGCTACTTGCGTCATTCAACCTGGCGGCAGTATGCGTGACGATGAGGTCGTAGCAGCTGCCGATGAACGCGGTGTAGCTATGGTCTATACCGGCACACGTCACTTCCGTCATTAATCTATGCGCATTCTAGGCATTGATCCTGCACTTCGAGTCACTGGTTTTGGTGTTATCGATGTTCACGGACAACGCCTAGAATATGTAGCATCAGGTACAGTTGAAACAGGCGGCACAGAAATACCAGTGCCACAAAGGCTGGCCATTCTTTATTCGGGCATTCGAGAAGTTGTCGGGCAATACCAACCAACAGCAGCGGCTATGGAGCAGGTGTTTCTTAACGTCAACCCAGGCTCAACACTGTTATTAGGTCAAGCTCGTGGAGCTGCTATTGCCTCCCTAGTAGCAGATCAATTACCCATGGTGGAGTTCAGTGCACTAGAGGTTAAAAAGGCTATTGTGGGCACCGGTAGAGCCACAAAATCACAAGTTCAAGAAATGGTTAAGCGCTTATTGCGATTGAATAAGGTAGCGGGAACAGATGCATCTGATGCCCTTGCAGTTGCCATTTGCGCAGCACACCATCATGAACTTAATAAACGTTTACAACAATTACGCTAATCAGCTTAAGATGTCGACATGATTGGAAGAATTCAAGGCACTTTAATTGCCAATACCCCACCTAGAATTATTGTTGACTGCCATGGCGTTGGCTATGAAATAGATGTGCCCATGAGCACGCTCTATCAAATGCCCAGCCTTGGGCAAACGGTGATACTTCTCACACATTTTGTTGTTCGAGAAGATGCACAGCAATTATTTGGATTTTCTACAGAACAGGAAAGAGAATCGTTTAGAGCCCTTATTAAAATTAGTGGGGTTGGGGCTAGAACCGCACTGTCATTGTTATCTGGCATGAGCGTTCAAGAGCTTGCTCAAGCCGTCACACTGCAAGAGTCAGCTCGATTGACTAAAGTTCCCGGTATTGGCAAAAAGACAGCTGAACGACTACTTTTAGAGCTAAAGGGTAAGCTGGGTGCTGATATTGGTTCCGGACATCAACACACCGAACCAGACACCCAAGTTGAAATTCTTCAGGCACTAACAGCGCTTGGATATTCTGACAAAGAAGCTCAAGTGGCCTTAAAACATGTCTCACCAGACTCCTCTGTATCAGACGGCATCCGCATGGCGCTAAAAGCGCTTTCTAAAGCGTAGAGCTATTGCAGTAATCGTAATAAACTCTATCCATGGCCATTAAAACTGACGACATCTCCCCTAATTCATCAAACTCGAATGAGGAACGTTTAGTAGTTAGTACCGCAAGTAGCGATGACAACGTCCTCGAGCGGGCATTGCGCCCAAAGCAGTTAGATGAATATGTCGGACAGAAAAAAGCGCGCGGACAATTAGAGATTTTTATTTCTGCAGCCAAACAAAGGCAAGAAGCACTTGATCACGTTTTGCTTTTTGGTCCCCCGGGTCTTGGAAAAACAACTTTGGCACATATCATTGCAAAAGAGATGGGTGTTAATTTGCGCCAGACCAGCGGCCCCGTTATTGACCGCCCAGGCGATCTTGCTGCTCTATTAACGAATCTTGAGACAAATGATGTTCTCTTTATTGACGAGATTCATCGCTTATCTCCCGTTGTGGAGGAAATTCTTTATCCAGCGCTTGAAGATTATGCAATTGACATCATGATCGGGGATGGACCTGCTGCAAGAAGTGTCAAACTGGACCTCAAGCCATTTACATTGATTGGTGCAACGACACGAGCCGGAATGCTCACTAATCCTCTTAGAGATCGTTTTGGCATTGTGGCTCGTTTAGAGTTCTACACCACAGAAGAGTTATCGTTGATTGTTCAGCGATCAGCCAGGTTACTTGGCGCAGCATTAGACGCTGGTGGCGCCCTTGAAATCGCAAAAAGATCACGTGGCACACCCAGAATTGCCAATCGACTCCTAAGGCGCGTTAGAGACTTTGCTGAAGTCAAGGCTGATGGTCAGATTAGTCAAAGTATCGCTGATGCGGCACTATCAATGCTTGATGTTGATGACGTTGGTTTTGATGTGATGGATAGGAAACTATTGGAAGCCATCATCCATAAATTTGACGGCGGTCCAGTTGGTATCGATAACCTAGCCTCCGCCATTAGCGAGGAACGCGAAACGATTGAAGATGTTATTGAGCCATACTTAATTCAGCAGGGCTTTTTACAACGCACGCCTAGAGGTCGAGTGGCTACAGCAATGGCCTACACTCACTTAGGACTGCCATCAACCTCATCCAAAGAGTAATCAAACTTTCCTTCAGTATCTTGAAGGAAAGAAACATTACCCCACTCAATCAAACCAAACTCTCCTGAGCTAAAGGAGAGCGTATTCAGACTGGCATTTAGAATTTCAAAATCTCTAGCCATCTCTAATGATCTTTTCGTCGCTACCCTATTAAGACAATCTAGAACACCTCCATGGGCCACCATGGCAATCTCTTGTTCAGGATAGCGTTCAGCCCAAGACCTAGCCGATAAAACAACTCGATCATAAAATTGCTGCAAGCTTTCACCACTTTCTGGCGTGAAATCAATTTCTCTATTTTTCCATGCCGCATGATTGCGTGGGTGTTTCTCCGCAATCTCTGTATGGCTTAAGCCTTGCATGATGCCGTAGTGTCGCTCTCTTAATCCTGGCTCAAATTGCAATTCAATTTGATGGTGCTCAGCTACAGCTTGAGCCGTATCGGCGGCACGACTAAGATCACTTGTAATAACAGCAGCAATAGGACGGCTTGATAAATATTTGCCCAATTGCTGCGCCTGCCAAAAACCTTTTTCATTCAGGCCAATATCAATATGACCCTGCAATCTTTTTTCGCGATTCCACATGGTTTCACCATGGCGAATCAAATAAATAACAGTCATGGCTTAAGCTAGAGTTACTTTTGCAAAACGCCGCTTACCCACTTGGATCACATAAGTGCCAGCCTCAACTTTTAAAGCCTTATCACTGATAGTAGCCCCATCAATCTTAACGCCGCCCTGCTCTAAATTACGCATGGCCTCAGATGTGCTTGGAACTAAATTAGCTTGCTTTAAAAGCTGGCCGATACCTAATGGCGCCCCCGATAAAGATACTTCAGGAATGTCGTCAGGCACGCCACCCTTAGCGCGGTGATTAAAATCCTCTAAGGCTTTTTCTGCGGCGGCAGTATTGTGGAAACGAGCCACAATTTCTTGGCCTAAAGCCACCTTAAAGTCTCTTGGGTTACGACCAGCCAAAACCTCTTCTTTCATTTTGGCAATATCTGACAAAGGCTTAAATGATAGGAGTGTGAAATAGCTCCACATCAAATCATCCGAAATACTCATTAATTTGCCGAACATATCACTCGGTGCTTCACTAATGCCGATGTAGTTATTTTTGGACTTGCTCATCTTATCGACGCCATCAGTACCAACCAACAAAGGCATCGTCAGAATACATTGAGCTTCTTGCCCATATTCTTTTTGTAGCTCACGACCTACTAACAAATTGAATTTCTGATCTGTACCACCCAACTCCAAATCACTCTTCAGCGCAACAGAGTCATAACCTTGCATCAATGGATACAAAAACTCATGGACTGAAATTGGAATGCCCCCTCGGTAACGTTTTGTGAAATCATCGCGCTCCAACATACGGGCCACTGTGTATTTAGCAGCCAACTGGATCATGCCTCTTGCACCCAAAGGATCGCACCACTCACTGTTGTATCGAACTTCTGTTTTAGCAGGGTCCAAAACCAAGCTAGCTTGCTGATAATAAGTTTGGGCGTTAACTGCAATCTCTTCTTTAGTTAAAGGAGGACGAGTTGCATTTCTTCCTGATGGGTCACCAATCATGCTGGTGAAGTCGCCAATCAAGAAAATAACTGTGTGGCCCAAATCTTGTAATTGGCGCATTTTGTTAAGAACCACGGTATGGCCTAAATGGATATCAGGAGCCGTTGGATCTAAGCCTAATTTAATACGCAATGGGGTTTTAGTGGCTTCACTACGCGCCAACTTAGAAACCCATTCAGATTCAACCAATAACTCCTCACAGCCCCTTTTAGTGACAGCAAGGGCCTCCAAAACACGGTCAGTTATTGGATATTTAGCTTGTTCTGTTTTATTCTCGTTATCTAAAGACATAATCTATCGGTTACATTTATTTCCTAGAGCGTATTGTCGCACCACTTATGAGATCACCCCCATGAAGAATTACTACATCGGCATCATGTCAGGAACCAGTCTAGACGGCATAGATGCTGTTTTAGCCGATGTCTCTGATGAAGGCCATGTCAAAGTTCTTTTTCATACAGAGCTCCCAATGGATGAATCTCTGAGAAAAAGCTATTTTTTACTTCAAAAACCATCAGAAAATGAGCTTCATTTGGAAGCTTTAGCTGCTAACCAATTAGCACTTCATTACAGCATGGCGGTTGAAAAGACACTTAAAATAGCCAATCTAAGCTCAGCCGAGATTCAAGCAATTGGCGCCCATGGTCAAACTATTCGACATCAGCCTGGCCTTCATGATGGTCTTGGCTATACCAGGCAATCACTCAATCCAGCACTCTTGGCTGAAAAAGTACAAATAGATGTGATTGCTGATTTCAGAAACAGAGACATTGCCGCAGGTGGTCAAGGCGCCCCATTAGTCCCCGCTTTTCACTGGTCTCAATTTGCGCAAACAAAAGCCACAGCTATTCTTAATATTGGCGGCATTTCGAACTTAAGTCTTTTACCAAGCAAGGGAAACTCTAATGGAAAAGACTTGATTTCCGGATTTGATTGCGGGCCAGGTAACTCTTTAATGGATTATTGGATTAATCATTGTTTCGGCAAAGCTTATGATCTTCATGGTAACTGGGCATCAACAGGAAAAGTTATTCAGCCTTTATTAGACAGCTTTTTGAGTGACCCTTATTTTCAAAAAACTCCCCCAAAAAGTACTGGCCGAGACCTATTCAACTCAGAATGGCTAGATCAACATTTAGATAGAAGCCACTCAAAAAATGCAAAGCCTGAAGATATTCAAGCAAGTCTTCTGATGCTAACTGCGCAATCAATTACTGACTCCTTAAAAGTGTACGCCCCACAAACAAAGGAATTAATTATTTGTGGTGGCGGATCTAAAAATAAGTATTTAATTGAGACTATAGAAAAACTTTGTCCTTTTTTAGATGGTCCCATCAAGACAACGGCAGAATTTGGAATTGATCCTCAAGCCGTTGAGGCAGCAGCTTTCGCCTGGCTAGCGTGGGCCCACAAAGTAAAACAGCCAGCAAATTTGCCGGCTGTTACTGGAGCTAAAGGTTTGCGCATCCTAGGCGCACACTATCCCGCTTAAATCATTAAGCAGAGAAAGATGAACCGCAACCACAAGTTGTTGTAGCGTTAGGATTCTTGATTACAAACTGAGAACCGTTGATGTCTTCTTTGTAATCAATCTCTGCACCAACCAAGTACTGGAAGCTCATTGAGTCAATCAATAAAGTAACGTTATCTTTTGTTACTAATGTGTCATCTTCATTAACAGCTTCATCAAATGTGAAACCATACTGAAAACCTGAACAACCACCACCTTGCACGAAAACGCGCAATTTCAAATCCGGATTGCCTTCTTCTGCAATTAAATCAGCTACTTTAGCTACTGCGCTATCTGTAAAAATTAGTGGCAGTGGTGGCTCTAAATTTTCTGTTGCTTGTACTGTTTGCGCTGCGGTCATCATCGACTCCTTTTTATGACATGTGTCTATTGTAGGCTTCAAAGCCAATATTTGCTGTAGGGGCTTTAGGGCATTAGGGCAATATGTGTCAACCCCATATTTTCAGGCAATCCAAACATTAGGTTCAAACACTGTACACCCTGACCTGAAGCGCCTTTTACCAAATTATCCTCAACTACCAATATCACTAATGTATCACCTCCTTGAGGGCGATAGATAGCGATCCGCAAAGCGTTACTTCCTCTAACAGAGCGGGTTTCTGGAGTGCTGCCAGCAGGCATGACATCAACAAATGGCTCACCCTCATAGAACTTCTCAAACAGGGCTTGGTAATCTACGTCACGCCCTTCTGGCAGAATTCGGGCATAAAGAGTTGAGTGAATACCCCGAATCATCGGTGTCAAATGAGGTACAAAGGTTAAGCCGACTTCTTGCCCTCCAGCAATTGCTGACAAGCCCTGACGAATTTCTGGATGATGTCTGTGGCCTTTAACGCCATAAGCCTTAAAGTTATCACTAGCTTCAGCCATTAAAGTTCCAACTTCAGCTTTACGGCCAGCACCAGAAACACCTGACTTTGAATCTGAGATCAAATAACTTAGATCAATAAGCTTCTTACCACCCGTTGATTTAGGTGATAACAAAGGTGCAAAACCAAGTTGGACTGAAGTTGGGTAGCAACCAGCTAAACCAACCACTCTGGCTTTCTTAATAGCTTCACGATTGATTTCAGCCAAACCGTAAACAGCTTCAGCCAAAACATCTGGGCATGAATGTGGCATACCGTACCATTTTTCAAATTCAGATGTATCCTTTAAACGAAAATCAGCAGCCAAATCTAAAATTTTGACGCCTGCAGCTAGCAATTCTTTTGCTTGAGCCATAGCGACACCATGCGGCGTCGCAAAAAATACTGCATCGCATTCAGTTAATTTAGCCTCTTCAGGCGTTGTAAAGCAAAGATCTACTCTGCCACGCAATGAAGGGAACATCTCAGAAACCGGCATGCCGGCTTCTTTACGAGATGTAATAGCAGTCAACTCTACCTCTGGATGTTGAGAGAGTAAGCGCAATAATTCAACGCCCGTATAACCTGTTCCACCAACTATGCCAACTTTGATCATTTAATGTCCTCCAATATCGCTATTGTAGAAAAGAAAAAGCCGCGCAGTGCGCGGCTTTTCGTAGAACAGCAAAAAAATTAACGTTTGCTGAACTGTTTGCGACGACGCGCGCCATGCAAACCAACTTTTTTACGCTCAACTTCACGAGCATCACGAGTAACGAAACCTGCTTTAGATAAAGCTGGCTTCAATGCTGCGTCATAATCGATCAAAGCACGTGTCACACCGTGACGAACTGCACCAGCTTGACCTGTCTCACCACCGCCTGAAACGTTGACTTTAATATCAAACGTTGCGCCATGGTTAGTCAACTCTAATGGCTGACGAACAATCATACGTGATGTTTCACGAGCAAAGTATTCGGCAATTGGCTTACCGTTTACAACAATTTCACCTTTACCAGCCTTGATGAATACGCGGGCTACTGAGCTTTTACGACGGCCAGTACCATAGTTCCAGTTTCCAATCATATCGGCTCCTTAGATCTCAAGAACACTTGGCTGTTGAGCCGAATGTGGGTGGTCAGCATCTGCATAAACTTTCAATTTCTTGATCATTGCATAGCCAAGGGGGCCTTTAGGCAACATGCCTTTAACAGCCTTCTCGAGAGCACGACCAGGGAAACGAGCTTGCATCTTGTCGAAGTTAGTTTCGTAGATGCCGCCAGGATAGCCACTGTGCGTGTAGTATTTTTTATTCAAGCCCTTAGTGCCAGTTACGCGCAACTTAGATGCATTGATGATGACAATATAGTCACCAGTGTCAACGTGGGGGGTGAATTCTGGCTTGTGCTTGCCGCGTAGACGGTGTGCCACTTCACTGGCGACACGACCGAGGACTTTGTCCGTAGCGTCAATCACGAACCACTCACGCTTCACCTCATGCGGTTTTG